>NZ_VCKZ01000077.1 GCF_005889745.1 Actinomadura geliboluensis | reverse complement strand
AGCCCGCCCGGCCCCCGGTCGGCCCATCCGAGCAGCGGCACTCCGAGCCGCCGCGCCACCCGCCGCTGCCCCGGGATCGTGGGACGGGCCATCTCCGTCACCACCGCGATCAGGATCCCGCCGATCAGCCCGACCAGGCCGGCGATCGACGCCATCATGACCACCGGGTTCGTGCGCGGCGCCAGCACCGCCGGCTGCACCACCGACGCCGTGCCCGCCGTCGACAGCTGCGTCTGCAGGTCCGAGCGGTTCGCCCGCAGGTCGGTCAGCTCCGCCTGCACCCGCTCCCGCTCGTTCATCGCGTCGATGTCGGGGTTCGGCTGCGCGTTCGCCCGCCGCGACAGCGGCCCGAGCCGCCGCTCCAGCTCCCGGACGCGCTTGTCGATCGTGTCCATCTGGCCCTGGATCGAGCCCTGGTTGGACTCGTTGATCTCCTTGACGACGGCGGCGCCGATCGCGTCCGCGAGCCGCCGCGCGACGTCCGGGTCCCGGTCCTTCACCGACAGCTCGACGATCGTGGACGTGCCGAGCCCGGTCACCTCGATCGCCTTGGCGGTCTTCGCGGTCGACCGGTCCACCCGCCGGCTCCGCAGCACCTCGCTCAGCAGGTTCTCCGTGGTCGCGAACGCCTTCACCTGGCTGACCACGATCGACACGCCCGCGTCGCCGGGCGCCGCGTCGGTGGCGCGGCTGCTCGCCTGCAGCCGCGACTTCGCGACCGACGGCGGCTCCTGCCCGCTCATCACCAGGCCCACCAGCACCAGCGGGACGACCGTCATGACCAGCAGCAGCGCCCAGTAGCTGCGCATGACCCGCGCCGCGACCTCATCGATCTCCACGATCTTCCCCTCCGGCTTCGTCACGGCGAGCGTAGGAAGGGGGCACGGCGGGGCAATCGCGCAAAAGACGACCCCGGACTACGCCTTTTGCACCAGTGGCGACCGGTGGCGCGGAGGCCGGGCGCGGTCAGCCGCCGGGGCGCATGCCGGCGCGCATCGCCAGCGTGATCGCCTCCAGCGCCGAGTGCAGCCCGAGCTTGGCCAGCAGGTTCTGCGTGTGCGTCCGGACGGTGTTGGCCGACAGCCCGAGCCGCTCGGCGATCTCGCCGCGGCCGAGCCCGTCCACCATGCACTGCAGGACCTCGCGCTCGCGCGGCGTCAGCTCCGCCAGCGGCTCCCCGCCCGGCTCCCCGCCGTCCCGGACGAGCACGCGCAGCAGGTCGCCGAGCAGGTCCGGCGGGATCCATCCGCCGCGCCGCGCCGCCGACCGGATCACCCGCGCGACCAGCTCGGCGCTCTCGGTCTTCTCCAGCCATCCCACCGCGCCGAGCCGGACGGCCCGCACCATCGCGTCCAGGTCGCTCACCGCGGTCAGCACCACGACCCGCACGTCCGGGTGGTCCGCGCGGAGCCGGTCCAGCACGTCCAGCCCGCTCTCGTGGCCGAGCATCAGGTCGAGGACGAGCACCCGGGGGCGCTCGGTGGCGGTCAGCGCGAGCGCGCGCCGCACGTCGTCGGCGATCGGCAGGATCACCAGGTCGGGTTCGCGCCCCAGCCGGGCCGCGAGGGCCTCGGCGAACAGCGCGTGATCGTCCACGATGAGGACGCGGATCGGTTCCATCCACCGACGATGACCGCTGCGCGCGCCCGGCGGATCCTGCAAACGCTGTACTCGCGGCGGGCGGGACCGCCGCCGGAGGGACCGCGCGCGGACGCCACGTCCGGCCGCCCGGTTCACCCGCGTCCGGACCCGGTCACCTTGCGTGCGGGACATTGACCGTCCGCGACCGCCTGCGGATCCTGTGCGTGACATTTCAGGGGACGCACTGGCCGCAGGGGACGCCACATGAAAGTGCTGATCACTGGGGGAGCCGGGTTCATCGGCAGCACGATCGCCTCCGCCTTCGCCGAGCGCGGCATCACGCCCGTCGTGCTCGACAGCCTCGTCACCGGCCGCTCGGAGTTCACCGCCGGGAAGATCTTCTACCAGGGGGACATCGGCGACGGGGACCTGGTCGACCGGATCTTCCGCGACCACCCCGACATCATCGCGACCGTCCACTGCGCCGCGCTGATCGTGGTGCCCGACTCGATGGCCGACCCGCTGCGCTACTACCGGGTCAACCTGTCCAAGACCCTCGACCTCGCCGGCCATCTCGTGCGCAACGGCCGGGACCGGATGATCTTCGCGTCCACCGCCGGGATGTACCGTCCCGAGCCCGACCTGTCGGTCACCGAGACCTCGGTCCTCGACCCGCAGAACCCCTACACCCGCTCGAAGATGATGGCGGAGCTCCTCCTGCAGGACTTCTGCAGGGCCTACGACTTCCGCGTCATCTCGCTGCGCTACCTCAACCCGATCGGCGCCGACCCGCGGCTGCGCACCGGCCTGCAGAACAGCAAGCCGACGCACGCCCTCGGCAAGATGATCGAGTGCTACGCGCAGGGCGTCCCGTTCAAGATCACCGGGGTGGACTGGGAGACCCGGGACGGCACCGCGATCCGCGACTACATCCACGTCTGGGACATCGCCCGCGCCTTCTGCGAGGCCGCGACCCGGTTCGACGCGATCGTCCCGCCGGTCGGGGACCACTCCCGCTACGAGGTGATCAACCTCGGGACGGGCGACGGCACCACCGTCCGCGAGCTGGTCGCCGCCTTCCGCGAGGTCGTCGGCGACGGCTTCGCCGCCGAGGACGCCCCGGCCCGCCCCGGCGACGTCGTCGGCGCCTACGTCGACCCGGCCAAGGCGTGGGACGTCCTCTCCTGGAAGCCCGACTACACCGTCGAGGACGCCATCCGGCACTCGCTCCAGTGGGCCGAGCGGCGCCGCGAACTCGACGTGGCCTGATCCGCGGCCCCGCTCGCCGGGCCCTCCTCCTTCCGCCGGAGGGCCCGGCCGGCGGGCCGGCGCCCATGGCGGCGTCCGCCGGTATGTCCCGGTGGACGCCGCCATGGCTGCTTAAAGACGGCGATAGTCACTTTATGTATTCATTTGCCTACACATCGTTATGATGCTGCTGTTCTGTGCGGGTGAATCAGGTGTGCGGGCTGAGGAATCATGGAGCAGGCATGGCGGAGCGGGCATGTCCGGATCGTCACGGTGTCCGCGGTGGTCCTGGCCGCCGCGGCGATGGCGATCGTCCTCGGGTCGCGCACGGCCCCCGGTAGCGCCTGCGGCTGCGCCGCCGACCCGTCCTGCTCCTGGATGACGGACGGCCCCGGGCCGCCGCGGGTCCCGTTCTTCGGCAGACGGCCCGCGCCGCACGGCCGGCACGCCGGCGATCGCGACCACGTCCCCCGGCACGCCTTTTCCATACCCTTGGACGGGGACGGCTTCGTTTTCAAGGTGAGCCTTTACCGTGGCCTTGGCGGCGGCGTGGCGAGTTCATTCACCCGGGACGGTATTGCTTTCACTTTCGAAGGCGGCGCCGGGGTGGGAGGCTCCTTTTCCGTGGGCTCGGCAGTGGGCCGGCCCGACGCCGGTCTCGCTTTCGAGGCGCGGGCCTCCATGAGCGGGAGACTGCACGTCCTCAGGCCGCCCGACTTCGGCCTGACGCTTTCCCGGAATGGCGTGATGCGGGGCTATATGGACGCCAAGACGGGCAATTTCCGTACCCGGTTCAGATCCAGGCCGATATCGCTGACCGGGGGACGCGTCGAGGCGCATGCCGCGGCGCCGGTGACCCGGAGGTCCTGGAGTCTCGGCACCGAGTTCAAGGTCGCCGCCGGCTACACCGTGACGGTCCCCTGGGGCGGTCTCCTCAGCCTGTGGACGGGGGTGTTCGGCACCGTCCCGGGCCGGGCCCCGCCCGCGCAGCCGCCAGAGCTCCTCGGCTACCTGGGAGTGCCGAACCGCGCCGCGGTCAGGCCCTCCCGGGGCGTTGACCTGCGGAAGGTCAGGGCGCAGGCGATGCTCGCCGGACAGGGGGCAGGCCACGGCCGCGCGGTATCGGCAGGAGATCGGAGAACCCGCATCAGGTGCCTGCGGGCATCGGCGACGCCACCGCGGACAGGCCCGCGCAAGGGTCCTTCTTCCGTCGCGCCGGAGGGCCGGGACCCCGCCGGATGCCGGCGCGCGGCCTCACACGGCCCGGACATCGAACCCGGTGACCTGGAAATCCGGCATTACTGTCGATCTGCAAACTGACGGCAAGTCGGTTTTGCGGGTGGCGGGTCTCCGAGAATTATCGACCCCCCGTATTCAGTTCCGCGTAATCGTCTTGTTATGATCAACAAGCGTTCGCGGTACGCGAACCAGGTTCACAAAAAAGGGGGAAATGGAATGAAACGCATAGCTCGTGCGGCGGCAGTCGTCGCACTGGCCGTCGGGGGCAGCCTCCTGGCCGTTCCCGCGGCCTCGGCGGAAGCCGGGCCGCCGCAGGAGGTCCACATCTACATCAAGCCTCGCTACATCGTGGAGAACGGTCCCGGCGACCTGAACTACGCCGAGATCGAGAAGTCGCCCCACGCGTCGCCGAAGCTCGGGAACAAGCCCGTCAAGACCGGCGACATCAAGCCGCACGTCCACGGCAAGAAGACCGGCCCCGTCGTCATCGAGGTCGAGGGCGCGGAGCAGGACTCCGTGAAGGTGGACGGCAAGGGCGGCGAGAAGGCCGAGGCGCAGGACGCCGCCGCCCAGCCGGAGGCCGCCCAGCCGGAGGCCGCGGAGCAGGCTGAGGAGGCCGCGCCGCAGCAGGGCGAGGCCGCGCCGCAGGAGGAGGCCGCGCCCCAGGAGGGCGCCGCCGCCCAGCCGGAGGCCGCCCAGCCGCAGGACCAGGGCGAGGCGCAGGAGCAGGCCGCGCCCGAGCAGCTGAGCGCTGCCCCGGAGGCCCCGGAGGCCGCCCCGCAGCAGGACCAGGCGGCCCCGCAGGACCAGGCCGCTCCGCAGGACCAGGGCCAGATGGCTCCGCAGGACCAGGCCGCCCCGCAGGACCAGGCGGCCCCGCAGGACCAGGGACAGATGGCCCCGCAGGACCAGGCCGCTCCGCAGATCCAGCCGTAACCCGGTTCACGAGGCCGTCCTAAGGCCGCAGGAGCCGCCCGATCGGCCCATCTCGCCGACACGGCGGCGACGAACACCAGAGCCAAGGTCATGCCCCGCTGATCGCCATCAGCGGGGCATGGCTTTTCGCCGCGACAGGGCCCCGCACCGGTCGGCCCGGACCCGCGAGAACCGTCCCCGATGACGTGGCCTAATCTGATCGCGGCGCGCAGCCCGTCATGGGCGGCACGTCCGAATATCAGCCCGTCCGGCCTTCCACCCTTCCGCCGGAAGCCCGGACGGGCTGTACCCGAACCCTGGTGTCTGCCGGCCTCACTTCGTGGAGCGGACGCTCCGGAGGATCTTCTCGACCACGTCCTGCTCGGCGAACCGGATGTCCGGCCCGGTGAGGACGGAGAACGCGAACGGCCCGCCGTCGCGTCCCGGAACCCGCGAGGCGGCCGTCAGGACATGGACGCGCGCCCCGGGCCTGGTCGCGTTGCACGAGTCGGCGCCCGCCACCGACCGGACCGTGAACGAGTGGACCTGCGCCCGGACGCCGCCGGTCAGGGTCAGGGTGCGGGACGTCCCCGCGTCCAGCACGGGAGGGACGCCCCCCACACTGAACGCGCCCACGGCCCACTGCCGCGCCTGCCTGCCCGCCTCCGCGGCCAGCGCGCCGGCCTGCCCCGGCGCGGCGTCGACGATCCCGCCGCTGCCGCCGCGGACGCCGGCGAGGGCGAGGTAGCAGCCGTTGCCGTCCCCGGTCTCCTGCTTGATGTAGGCGACGCTCGCCGCCCCGATGATCGGTTTCTCGGTCGCGTCGTCGAAGTAGGCCATCTCGTAGCCGGCGGCGCCCGGCGTCCAGGTGGGAGGCACGTCGTAGGCCACCCCGCGCTCGGCGGAGGTGATCACGTGCCAGCCGTCGACGGTCGGCACGGCGGCGCCCCGGTCGGCCACGGCAGGGGGCGATGAGGGCTTCCCGTCTCCTCCCGCTTCCGCGCCGTTCACCGAGAGGGCGAACGCGACGCCCGCCGCCGCGACCAGCACGGCGGCCCCGGCGGCGACCGCGATCTTCAGGCCGCGCCCACCGCGCCGTCCACCGCGGGCGTCGACCCGAGTCGCCCCGCCGGCCGGCCGGGCCGGAACCTGCCATGCCGTCGGCGTGTGCTGCGGTGCTGGGAGCCGTTGAGACGACGCCTCCGGCTCCCCGCCGCGCAGTCTCCGGGCCACGGTCGCGGCGTCGGCCGGACGGTCCGCCGCGTCCTTGGCGAGCAGTTCGGCGACCAGGGCGCGCACGTCTGCGGGCACCGAATCGGGCAGGGGTGCGGGCGCCGTGTTGAGGTGCTGGTACATCAGCCTGGCCATGCCGCCCTCGGCGCTGAACGGCGGTGTGCCGGTCAGGAGCTCGTACAGGACGCAGCCCAGCGAGTACAGGTCGGCGCGATGGCCGGCCTCACCGCCGAACTGCTCGGGCGCCATGTAATGGGGCGTCCCGATCGTGCTGCCGTCCATGGTCAGCCGCGTGCCGTCGACCAGCCGGGCGATGCCGAAGTCGCAGATCTTGACCCGGCCGTCGGGCAGCACGAAGAGGTTGGCGGGCTTGACGTCGCGGTGCACCACCCCGCGCGCGTGCGCGGCGGCGAGCCCGTCGGCGACCTGCGCGGCCAGCGACACCGCCTGCGGGACGGGCAGCCCGCCGGGCGCGACGCCGAGGACGGTGCGCAGGTCCCGGCCGTCCAGGAGCTCCATCACCAGGTAGACCAGGCGGCCGCCGGGGACGTCCGGGAGCGGTTCCTCGCCGACGTCGAACACGACGGTGATGGCCGGATGCTGCAGCGCTCCCGCGGCCTCCGCCTCGCGGCGCAGCCGCGCTACCGCCGTGTCGCCCGTCGCCGCGTCCGGGGAGAGGACCTTCACGGCCACCGGGCGGCGCAGGCGCCGGTCGGTCCCCTGCCAGACCTCGCCCATGCCGCCCCGGCCGATGAGCCTCTCCAGCAGGTACCGGCCGCCCAGCTCCATGCCGCTCTGCGCGATGGCGTTCCACATGAGGAAGATCAGCATAGTGCCGCATTCCGGGCGGCCCACAGCGACGGCACGGACGTCCGAACCCCGCCCGACTCATGATCGTCATAGGGGGTTCGAGCACGTTCCGGAACCGGGCGGGAACAGGAGGCGATCATGGAAGCGGCAGTCCTCGGGGCATTGGGGCTTGTCTGGATATTCGTCCACGTCGTATTGGCAGTCGCCGGCCTGGTGGTGGCGCTGAAGCTGCGCCGCACCGCCCCGCGCACCGGGGCCCTGCTGGCGTCCGGCTTCGGCTGCAAGATCGCGGCGGCGGCCCTCTCCGTCTGCGCCCCGATGGCCGGCTGGCTGACCCTCGACACGGACGACACGTCCACGGCCGTTGCCGTGACCGGCGCAGTCGACATCCTCAGCAACGTCGCGGGAGTCGCCGGCCTCGCTCTGATCTTCGCCGGCCTCCTCGGCCGGCTCCGCCGCCTCCGCCCGGCACCCCGCGCCACCGACCTGACGGGAGCACACTGATGGAAGGCATCTTCCTCCTGGCCGACACACTCGTGGGCGTCGCCTGCGGCATCGCGATCCTCGCAGGCGGAATCGTGCTGCTGACCGCTCGCCGGGGCGAGGGCAGGATGCCCGGCGCCGCGTACATCGTCCTCGCCGCCGGAACCCTCACCGGCTCCCTGACGACCCTATTCCTGAACGTCCTGCAAGGGACTGGGACATCCTTCGCGGGTGCCTTCAGCATTCACATGGCCGTCCAGTTGCTGTGCGAAGCAGTCGGCTGGGGCCTCCTGCTCCTCGCCACGATCCGCCTACGCAAGATGACATCGCCGCCCACGCCCTGACGGCGGTCACCAGGTGGACGGGAACATGCGGTGCTTGAGCAGGCCGTCGACCTGATCGGCGGCGCGCTCGGTGTCACCGCAGGGCGAGAGGTACCCGCGCCCGCCGCGTCCGGCCTCGTAGTAGGCCCAACCGCCCCCGCGCACGGCCTGGACGCCCACCGCCACGCGCACGTGATCGTCCAACCCGAACGCGAAGACCCACAGCAGCGGCGGACGGCCGGGGAACTCGTCGGCCTGGTAGAGCTTGACGAACCGGTAGCTCCTGGCCTGGAGGGCGACGGCGAGCAGGTCGAGGTCGCGGATGGCGGTGGAGCGTCCCAGACGGGTCCGCCACCGCAGCAGGTGGCGGCCCGCCGGGGTGTTCAGCGGGCGCAGCGGGCCCATACGACCTTGCCCTCCTCGTTGAGCGGCCGGACGCCCCAGTCGTGGACGAGTTCGGCCATCAGCAGCAGGCCGCGCCCGCCTTCGGCGTAGTGGTCCTCGCCCTGGACGACCGGGAGGGACCGGCTCTGGTCCCAGACCTCGATGACGGTGAGCGGCTCGCGCACGTCCGCGAAGACGCGGACGACGATGTGCCCCGTCCCGACGTGCCTGTAGCTGTTGGTAACCAACTCGGTAACCACGAGCCGCCCGACGAAGTCGTCGGCGTGCCCGAGTTCGCGGAACCGGTCGATGAGGTAGCGCCGCGCTTTCGCGGGCGCCTCGTCGCACGGCTCCAGAATGAGCGGCGGTGTCTCTGGCACAAGCATGACCGCTGGCACCGGTAATCCCCTCCAGCCTGGACGAAGGCCGATCGCGAACGGGCCAATCCCTCAAACCGGAAGAACCCGCCACTATCACCCTGAGTAATCGAACAACCACCATCCAGTCATGTGGCGCCGTAAAATTCAGGAGAGTCGTTCAGTGCCCACATTCGAGTAGCAGCTATTAGCTCGCTACTAGCATCTGTGAGGAGAGCAGCCATGTCCGCATCCGGTGGCGCCCGGCCGAAGATCGACTCCGAGCTGGCGGGCTTCGGGATGGTGGTCAAGCGGGCTCGCGAGGCTGCCGGCCTGAAGCAGGGCCAACTGGCGGACCTCGTCAGCGTCGCGCGGTCCTACATCAGCCATGTCGAGTGCGGCCGGACGAAGTGCCGCCGAGACTTCGCCGAACGCGTCGACGAGGTCCTCAACGCCGGAGGCGAGATCGTCCAGGCCTGGGACGACCTTCTGGAGCAGATCAAGCAGGTCAGGTACCCGTCCCACTTCGTGGCGTTCCCGAAGGCCGAGGCGTCAGCTGACCAGTTGCGGGTGTATGAGAACTATCTGGTCTATGGGCTGTTTCAGACTGAGGCGTATGCTCGTGTCCTACTGGTCAGCGAGGACGCGGTAGCTACCCGGATGAAGCGTCAGGCGCTTTTGGCTAGAACGCCCCGCCCCATGATCAGCGTGGTGATGGAGGAGAGCGTCTTGTCCCGTCAGGTCGGTTCCAAGGAGGTCATGCGCGAGCAACTCGAGTACCTGATCGAGCTGTCTCTTCGGGAAGGCATCTTCCTGCAGATCGCCAGGACACGCTATTACCGAGGCGTGCGAGCCTCATTCACCATCGCGACCCAGGGCGACAGAAGTGAGATCGCCTACATCGTCAAAGCTACAGGAGGTGAAACGACGCGTGATCCGTCAGAACTTGCGAAGATCAGCGAAGTGATGCACACGTTGAATGCGCAGTCACTTAACACCGAGGACTCGCGGGCACTGATCAGGAAGGTGATTGAAGAAAGATGGACCTGAGTGGAGCAACCTGGCGCAAGGCCTCCCGCAGTCACGATGACGGAGACCAATGCATTGAACTGGCATCCGCCTCGGGCGTTGTAGTTGTCCGAGACAGCAAGGACCCGAGTGGCCCCAAAATCTTCGTGAGCAGCGCTGATTTCCGGCTCCTGGCCGAGGCGATCAAGGGCTTGAACTTCTAGCGGTCTCTCTACTGGGGAGAACCTATGAGGACGTCTTCGACCGGCACGGTGTGGCGCAAGGCTTCTCGCAGCAACGAGTCTGGAGATGCTTGTATCGAGGTGGCGGCCAACGGGGACATGGTTGCAATCCGCGACAGCAGAGACACTGCCGGCCCCAAGATCGTGGTAAGTCGTGGCGACTTTCGGGGCCTTGCTGAGGCTCTCAAGAAATCTTGAGTGCATCAGGGCAGTTCTACCTGAGGCGCGTTGATGTGCTCTGCGTCGGCGTTATGATTGCGCGATGTCGCTGACAGCGCGCTGGACTCGGCTGCTGATGGTTGTGTCGGCGGTCGGCCTTGCAGGCGCGGCCTACCTGATCCGCGCCCTGATGGACGGGCCCATCGAGCAGTACTCCGGTGCCGCCTTCTCCGCCGCCATCGTCTATACGATAGTGATCTTCGTCAGGCCGTCGATCCTCCCGCTGACCGCCGGTGGCGTCGTGGTCGCATACTGCTGGTTCATCGAGTTCTCGCAGCTCACCCCAATACCCGGGGCTGTGTCCGAACGCAGTTGGTTCGCACGCCAGTTGCTGGGAGCCCAGTTCGACCTCACCGATGTCATCTGGTATCCGGTCGGCGCTATCCTCCTGGTCGTCGCGCATTGGCTCGTCCGAGCCCGCACACGTTCCCAAAAAGACCCGGCGCCCGCTCTCGCATCATGATCTGGGAACGGCCATGGCGTGCTTGTAGTCGCGATTTGGTGACTCCTGCGGCCTCGCTAATGCTTATTAGGGTCTTCAGGTGGGGCGGCGCTTAGTGTGATCCGGCCTTCTGGGGTTCCGTAGTACCAGGTTCGCCCAGCCGGAGCGGGTGGGAGAGTACCGGCGGCCAGATCGACCAGCGCCGCTGCCAGCTCGACTAGCGGCGCTGCGTCGATGTGCTCTGCACCGCGCAGAAAACTGGCCGCGCTCTCCTCCAACTCGGGCCAGGTCGAGACCTCGGCTCTGTCTATGCCGCCGCGGGCCTCGATCCGGCGAGCTGCCTCCACCACGCAGTGCAGGAACATCTGTCGGCGGTCCTCGCCGAAGTCGTCCAGCAGGACTGCGAAACTGCTGCCCACCACCGCGTGCGTACGGAGATCCTGCTCCAGCTCCGGCCACCATGCCGGCCGTTCGTCCGCCGGTGCCTCCGCCCCGACGCGCGCCGCTTCAATGAAGAGAACCCCGACGGCCACGTCATAAGCCCAGAACATCGCGTCACCGGAGATCACCGGAACTGTCTTGCTCAACGGCACTCCTCCGACAGCCGATCGCCTCAGCGCCAATCATGGCCTATCGACCCAGTGGCCCAGTTGTAGGTTGTTGTGGGCCCTGACTGTCGGTCGGGTAATCAGGTGCCCTCAATGTTTCGGCTGGGTACAGTCGGGCGGGTGCCCGAGATGCAGCGGCTGCACGCTGACCATGCCTCGGCGGTCCTGGCCTTCGAGGTGGAGAACCGCGCCTACTTCGCCGCCTCGATCTCCGACCGTGGTGACGAGTACTTCGATCGGTTCGCTGAGCAACACAGGGCACTGCTGGCCGAGCGGGAGGCCGGGAGCGGTGCCTTCCATGTGCTCGTCGAGGGTGCTGGCCAACGCCGGGTTCGTCGCGGTGGGCCCGGCAGACCCGGCCGACCTCGGCGGTAAGCCGGGCACCTGGTATCAGCGCGATCTGGCACTCCAGCCGTAGCTCACCGGCTGTTCAGCGAATCGATTACCGGTGGTACCACCAGGCCGAGGTAGACGACGGCGGCGCCCAGCAGTTTCAGGGCTTCGTGAATGGTTCCGCGTCGTATGCCCGGTGGAGTAGTTCCAGGAAGCGCGGTGCTTCCGGTATGGGAAGGGCGTCGATCCGGTGGACGGCCACGCCTGGCGTCCATGAGTTCATGACGACGGCGCCGGCGAGGGCGGGCAGGTCGGCGAGGGTGATTTCCTGCGTGCGCTGAGGGACGTCCAATCGGGTCAGTTGGCGGCGGACGATTCCCATCGTCGTTCCGGTCAGCATCTCGGCGTCGGGCCATACGACCGAGTCTCCGTCCCAGAAGGCCAGGTTCCAGATCGTCGCCTCGCTGAACCGGCCCCGGCGGTCGATGAACGCGGCGTCGTCGAAGCCGTCCCGGACGGCCCTGCGCATGTAGTACGTCTTGGCCACCTCGCCGACGTGCTTCACGGCGGGCACGGGCCGTTCGTACTCGACCGTTGTCAGTGCGAGCGGTCCTGCCGGGCCGGACGCGGGCGGGCCGGTTCGGACCAGGACGTCGAGTTCCGTCGTGTCGTCCGCGGTGAATTCGCCGGGCGCCGAGTAGACGGTGGCGGTCAGCGAGACGTCTGCGGGGCTCGCTGCCAGTGCCGTCCGCAGAAGGGAACGGATCCGGTCGTCGGGCAATGCGCGGCCGTACAGTTCCGCCGAGGCGGACCGCAGCCGTTCCAAGTGGAGGTCGAGGCCGCGGACCTCGCCGCCGCGTACCTGCATGGCGGTGAAGTGGGCGTGACCCGCGAAGGCCAGCGGCGCCAGATCATCGGCGGTGGCCGCGAGGCCATTGCGCTGGACGGTGTAAAAGGCCATGAGTGCCTCCATCAGGCGGAATGAGCTTTCGCGGGACGACGTTAGGGCTTCACATCGGTGAGAAGGTCAACCTGGGACGGTGACATGCTGATCGGGGAGTTGGCCCGGCGTACCGGTGTCAGTGCGCGGCTGCTGCGCTACTACGAGGAGCAGGGCCTCCTCGACGCCGCGCGCGGCGCGAACGGGTACCGGCACTACGGCGAGGACTCCGTGACCACCGTGCGGAAGATCCGCGTCCTGCTGGACGCGGGCCTGTCCACCGACATCATCCGGCAGGTGCTCCCCTGCACCCGGGGCGACGGGCCGGAGTTCGACTGGTGCGCGGACATCCGCGACCTCCTCGACCGGGAGCTCGCCGCCCTGGACGGACGCATCGACGGCCTCCAGCGCAATCGCCGGGCCCTCGCGTCCTTCCTCCCCGACGACGGCCGCTAGATCAGGTCGGGTGGGCGAGCAGCAGGCGGATCATGTTCGTCAGGGCGTGCGGGGAGAGGGCCGGGTCGACCGCGCGGCGCAGGCCGAGGCCGATGCCGAGGCTGAGGAGGGCGTCGGCCAGTTCGTCGGCGGGCAGGGGGAGCGGGCGATCGCGCCGCCCGGCCTCCTCTTCCAGCAGGAGGCGGAGGGCCCCGGCCCAGCTGCGGCCGCCGGCCGCGACCTCGGCGCGCAGCTCCGGGTCGCGGCGGGTGGCGTGGATGGCGAACTCGGCCTCCAGCAGCGTCCAGCCGGGGTCGCCGATCGTGCGTTCGGCCCACGCCTCGAAGACGGCGAGGCGGTCCTCGTCGGAGCCCTCGCCGAGGAAGGCGTCCGTGATGGCCTGCACCTGCTCGGCCCTGATGGCGTCGATGACCGTCCGGCACAGCTCGTCCTTGGTGCCGAAGTTGGAGTAGACGGCGCCCTTGGAAAAGGACGCGGCCTCGGCGACCTTCTCCAGCGTGGTCGCGTGATACCCGTCACGCAGGAACAGCCGCCGGGCCGTGGCGATCAGCAGTTCGCGGGTGCGCGCCTGGCTCTCCGCCCTGGTCAGTCGTGCCATTCCGCCATCGTAGGGGCGTGAGCGCTCGGATACCGACGGTATCTGCGCGGCGACGGCGGTTCTGCACGAGTGTATTGACACCTCGTCCAACTTCTAAATACCGTCGGTATCTCGGCTGGGGAGGTGGCGCCGGATGGAGCCCGACCACGAGGTGGTCATCGTCGGCGCCGGTTTCTCCGGGCTGTGCGTCGGCATCCGGCTGCGGCAGAAGGGCGTGCGCGACTTCGTCATCCTGGACGCGGCGGACAGCGTCGGCGGCGTGTGGCGGCACAACACCTATCCGGGTGTCGCCGTCGACATTCCGTCCACCACGTACTGCTATTCGTTCGAGCCGAACCCGTCCTGGACGCGGGCGTTCGCGCCCGGCGCGGAAGTGCGCGCCTATGCCGAGCACTGCGCCGACAAGTACCGGCTGCGGCCGCATCTGCGACTCGGTACCAAGGTCGAGCGGGCGGTCTTCGACGAGGACGCCGACGTGTGGCGCGTCCACACCGATCGCGGCGAGATCGTCGCGCGGTTCCTGATCGGCGCCGTCGGGCCGCTCGACCAGCCCAAGAACCCGGACATCCCCGGCATCGAGACGTTCGCCGGGAAGATCGTCCACACCGCCCGCTGGGACCACGGCCACGACCTGCGCGGGAAGCGGGTCGCGGTGATCGGCACCGGTGCGTCCGGGCTCCAGGTCATCCCCGAGATCGCGCCCGTCGCCGCGCATCTGGACGTCTACCAGCGCACGCCGATCTGGGTGTTCCCGAAGATCGACTTCACGGTCCCGCGCGGGGTGCGCGCGCTGTTCCGGGCGGTGCCGCCGGTCCAGTCGCTCGCCCGGCTGGTCACCACGGTCGGGTCCGAAGTGATCATGGTGCTGGGCATCGTGCACTACGGCAAGGTGCCGTTCCTGGTGCGCGGCACCGAGCTGATCTGCCGCGCGCACCTGCGCCGCCAGGTGCCCGACCGCCGGCTCCGGCGCGCCCTGACGCCACGCTACGGCTTCGGGTGCAAGCGGCCCTCGTTCTCCAACCGCTACTTCCCCACGTTCATGCGCGACGACGTCGAGCTGGTCACCGACCCGATCGAGCGCGTCACCGAGCACGGGATCGTGACACGGGACGGACGCGAGCGGCCGATCGACACCCTGGTCCTGGCCACGGGCTTCAAGACCCTGCAGATCGGTGCGATGCCCGCGTTCCCGGTCGTCGGCCTGGGCGGCACCGAGCTGGGCGCCCACTGGGACGAGCACCGCTACCAGACCTACGAGGGCGTCGCCTCGCCCCTCGCCCCCAACTTCTGGCTCATGAACGGCCCGTACACGGTGACCGGCGCGTCCTGGTTCTCGATCATCGAGGCGGGCAGCACCCACATCGTGCGCTGCGTCGCGGAGGCGCGCCGGCGCCGGGCGGCCCGCATGGTGGTCAGGCGCCGCCCGCACGACGAATTCACCGCCCGGATGCGGGACCGCATGAAGGGCACCATCCTCGCCCAGCCGAGCTGCGCGCGGGCCAATTCCTATTACTTCGACCGGCACGGCGACGCACCTTACGTCCGTCCGCAGTCCGGGTTCCACGTGCTGCGCCGCAGCCGGACGTTCGACCTCGACGACTACGAATTCACCGGTTGAAAGGAAATCCCCTCATGGCCCTTCTCCGCGCCGCCGGCATCGTCCTCGCCGCCACCGGAGCCGCGCATTTCGCCGCGCCCAAGGCGTTCGAGCCGATCTCCCGGCTGCCGTTCCCCCAGGACACCCAGGCGTGGATCAAGCGGAACGGCGCCACCGAACTCGCCCTGGGCGTGGCCCTGGCCGTCGACAAGACGCGCAAGGCCGGCCTCGTCGGCACCGCCGTCTACGCCGCCTGGCTGGGGGCGCGCACGGTGTCCAAGAGCCGTTCCGCCTGACCGGAGCCCGGTTCGGCTTGGACGGCGGCCGCCGTTCGAGCCGAACCGAGGAAAGGCCGCTCCGCCGTAGTGACGACGCGCCGTCAATGGCATGATGCGGCGGATGGCCGAGGTTTTGTTGTTCCATCACGCGCACGGGCTGACGGACGGTGTCGAGGCGTTCGCCGACGTTCTCCGGCAGGCCGGGCACACCGTCCACGTCCCCGACCTCTACGAGGGACGGGTCTTCGAGGGCCTCGCGGACGGCATGGCGTACGCGCAGGACGCCGGGTTCTTCGACACGTTCGCCGACCGCGCGAACGCCATCGCCGACGGCCTTCCCGGTGAACTCGTCCACGCGGGCTTCTCGCTCGGCGTCCTGCCGGCGCAACTGCTGGCGCAGACGCGTCCGGGGGCCAAGGGCGCGCTGCTGTTCCATTCGTGCGTGCCGGTCTCCGAGTTCGGCGGCTCGTGGCCGGCGGGCGTCCCGGTGCAGGTCCACGCGATGGAGGCCGACGAGATCTTCGTCGAGGACGGCGACCTGGACGCCGCCCGCGCGCTCGTGGAGGCGGCCGACGACGCCGAACTCTTCCTCTATCCCGGTACGGAGCACATTTTCGCCGACAACGGCCTCCCGTCCTATGACGCGCCTTCCGCCGCCCTGCTCACCGAACGCGTCCTGGCCTTCCTCGACCGAGTCGAATAGCCGCCTAAGCCGTCGCCCCCCGGATGTCCGGATTTCGAGACATTGCCGCTGCACGATCATGGTCCGCTGCATACTGCCCAGGTGCTGAGTGATCTCTACGCGGCGGGCGGTCCGCCGGCATGACGAGCCTGCGGATGCGGACGGTGGCCGCGTTCGCCGCCGTCGCGCTGCTGGCCTCGGCCCTGGCGTCCGGCGTCGGGTACGCGCTGATGCGCGACGCGATGCTCGAACGCACCGAGAACGCCGTGACGACGCAGGTCCGGCAGACCGTCGCGCAGCTGGTGCCGATGCGGATACCGGTGGGCGCGGACCGGGCGCTGGCGACGAACCTCCAGTCGGCGCTGCGCAGCGCCGACGGTCGCCAGCGCGCCTGCGTGGTGTCGCCCCCGCTGAACCGGCCGGCGTCCTCGCCCCCGCACGGCTGCCTGCACGTGCCGGTGCCGGCGTCGTTCGCCTCGCGCGCCGAACGGGCCATGGTCGTCCGGCGCGTGCGGCACGCGGGAGCGCTGTACCTCCTGGTCGGGACGTCGGTGGCCGAATACCGCAAGTCCGACGCGGGGCGCGCCGCACCGCCGCTCGTCCTGGTCAGCGTCAGCCTGGACCGGGAGGCCGCCGACCTGCGGTCGTTCACCCGGGCGATGGTCACGGCGGACGCCGCCGCGCTGCTGTTCGGGCTGGGCCTCGCGCTGGCGGCCGCGCACGGGCTGCTGCGCCCGCTGCGACGCCTCGGCGCGGGGGCGCGGGCGCTCGCCGCGGGCGAACTGGCGACGCGGGTACAGGTCCGGGGGCGGGACGAGCTGGCCGATCTGGCCCGCACGTTCAACCACGCGGCGGTCGCCCTGGAGACCACGGTGACCGAGCTTCGCGCCGTCGAAGCGGCGGCGCGCCGGTTCGTGGCGGACGTCTCGCACGAACTGCGCACCCCCCCTCACCACGATGACCGCGCTCACCGACGTGCTGGAGACCGACCCGGACCCGACGGCGGCGCGGCTGGTGGTGGCCGAGACGCGGCGGCTCGGCACGCTGGTGGAGCACCTGATCGAGATCAGCCGGTTCGACGCGGGCGCCGCCGCGCTCGCACCGGACGACGTGGTCGTGGCCGACGCCGTCGCGGCCACCCTCGATGCGCGCGGCTGGTCCGGCCGGGTCGAGGTCGCGGTCCCCGGCGACCTGGTCGTGCGGGTGGACCCGCGCCGGTTCGACGTCATCGTGGCCAACCTCGTCGGCAACGCCTTCCGGCACGGGCGGCCGCCGGTGCGCCTGGAGGCCGGCCGAGCGCGGCGCGACGGCGTGGCCGGGTTCCGGATGTCGGTCGCGGACGCGGGGCCGGGCATCCCCGGCGAGCTGCTGCCGCTGATCTTCGACCGGTTCGTCAAGGCCGAAGCGGCTCGCTCGCGGAGCGAGGGCAGCGGGCTGGGCCTCGCGATCGCTCAGGAGAACGCACTGCTCCACGGCGGGACGCTGGAGGCGTCCGCCGGACCTGATGGGGGCGCGGTGTTCACCCTCTGGCTGCCCATGGAAGGAAGGCCATGAGCGGAAGGACCGCGCTCACGCTGCTCAACCTCACGCTCCTCGCGGCGCTGGCCATGCTGTGCGGCTGCGGCGTCCAGCCGACCGGCACCACGAGGGTCGGACCGCTCCCCACCGCGCAGGGCCCGGTCGTCAACAACACCATCTACGTCATCGGGGACGGGAAGCTCGTGCCGGTGGCCCGGCCCGGCTTGCCGGGAGCGCCGCTGATGCCGCTCTGGCAGCTCGGCCACGGCGTCACCGACGGCGAACGCAAGGCGGGACTCAGCAGCACACTGCCCGGTATCGGGATGGTCGCGGACCTGTCCGACCCGGCCCTGCGCGGGACCGATGCGCGCGGGGTCCGGCCGGACACCGGCGGAACAGGCGGGTCCGGCACCGTCACGGTGGCGCTGCAGACGACGATCCGGCCCCGGGATTGGCCACGCCTATGGCAGGCGCAGATCGCCTGCACCGCCCAGGCGATCCCCGGCATCGAACAGGCGGAGCTGAACATCTTCGACGGCCGCCCGGGCCGCGTCGTCCGGTGCGCCGATTTCCGCGACCTGCGTCCGGAGTCCTAGGCGAGTTCCTCTTTGAAGCCCTGGCGCCAGGACGGGTAGCGCAGTTCCCAGCCGAGTTCCCGCTTGGCCTTGGCGTTGGAGAAGCCGCGGCCCTCGGTCATCACCATGACCGCCACGTCGCCCGCGAGCGGACGGGCCAGCCAGGCGGGGACGCGCATCGGCCGCTTCGCCCCCGCGCACTCGGCGAGGTGGGGGAGCCATTCGGCGGCCGGGGCCGGTTCGTCGTCCACGATGGCGAACACGCCGCGGGCCTGCTGCTCGACGGCGAGCACGGTCGCGCTCGCCGCGTCGTCCAGATGCAGCCAGGAGCAGTGCCCGCGCCCGCCGCCGACGACCGGGAACTGCCGCTTGCGGACCGGCTCGACCAGGTCGTCCATGGCCCCCGGCCCGTAGAACCAGCCGTAGCGCAGGACGGCGCCGCCGACCTTGCCGACCGCCTCCTCGACGTGGCGGATCGCCGCCATGCCCGGCTCCGCGGGCGTCCCGGTCATCGGGTCCAGCGGGTCGTCCTCGGTCTTCACCCAGCCGCCTTCGTGGACGCCGTTCCAGGCGCCGTAGCTCTGCGCGACGACATGGGAGACGCCGGCCGCCTCGGCGGCGGCCAGCAGGTTGTCGGTGCCCACGGTGCGGAGCCGGTTCGTCCCGGCGAACCACCGGTCCATGTGCTTCATGTCGGCCTTGCCGGCGTGCGCCACGGAGATCGCGGTCATCTGGTGGACGATCACGTCCGGCCGCGCGCCGGCCACCGCCGCGTTGACGGATCCGGCGTCGAGGCCGTCCATCACGACGCCCTCGGCCCCCATCTCCGCCAGCAGGTCCAGCTTGGCGGCGCTCGTCGCCGTGGCCGTCACCTGGTGGCCGCGTTCCAGCAGCCGCGGCACCAGCCGCCGGCCCAGGACCCCCGTTCCACCTGCCACGAACACGCGCATGACCATCACTCTCCTCATCGGGTTCCGGTTCCACGAAGAGTGACGAGATGCCCGGTCCGTTTGTGACAGAACCTCTCCGGACGCCCGGCGCCCCAGGTCAGTGGCCCTCGTGCACGAAGCCGGGCGGTCGCCCTTGGGGCTGGTGTCGCCGCGTCCTTCGGCATCGCGCGCGGAGGTCGGAGAAACGGGCTTCCTCGACGGCAATTCGCCATCGTCGGCTGCGTGAGAGGCCCGCCCGCTGACCTGATCAGGTCCGATTCTGGCCAAAGAAATGAGTATTTGGTCGGCATATTTCGCTTTTGTGGTTTGTCTCTCCCGCGTGTCTTCGCAACCGGATTCCAGCAGGCCCGGCGGCACTTTCCGGACGCGCGAACGCGCCCATCCGCCCGAAGTCCCGATTAATCGAACGCGTGCCCTGCGCCCCGCTAGCCTTGTGGCTTTCCGCCGCAGGAACGGACAGGTTCTGGAGACCCATGGACGAGGTGGCGTCGGCGATAAGGCGCGGACTGCTCTGGCTCGAACGCGATCAAGAACAGGACGGGCACTGGTCGGACGCCGAGGGCCTTTCCCGCCTCTCGGCCACCGCCCACGGGGTGCGCGCGTTCGCGGCCTGCGGTTTCGAGGGCGACCACACCGCGGTCCGGCGCGCCATGGCCTGGCTCATGCGGCCGGAACTCGCGGCGGGCAGCAGCCATTACTTCTGGCGGCTCGGCCCCCTTTCGGAGCTCTACCGTTCCGGGGTCCCCGAAGCCCTGATCGAGCACGATCTCCGGGCCGTCCGGACGGCGATCGACGACGGCGTGCGGCTGGACCGCCGCCTCAACTACCCCGCGTTCCTGCTGGACTGCCTGGCCAACCTCGGCCAGGGCACGGACGGCGACGAGCGGTACGTCGACCAGGTCCGCGACCTGCTGGCCATGGGGGACGTCGACGTCACCCCGGCGGTGTGGGCGTTCGCCGCGCTGGAGCGGGCCGGCGCCGCCGACCCGGCGATGCTGGACCGCGAGAAGGTCGCCCGGTCCCTCCGCGAGAACAACGGCTGCCACCACCTCAACGGCTCGGTGGCCGAGACGAGCTACTTCGTCCTGAACTGCTCGCGGTCGGACGTGCTCAGCAGCGACCCGGAGCTGCGGCCGGTCGTGCACGGCGCGGTGCGCTGGCTGATGTCCCGGCAGATCACCCGCACCGGGAGCTGGCCCACCGAGCAGCCCCTTTACAACGGCGCTCAGCAGGCCCAGGCGTACTACACGGCCCTGGCTTGCCGGGCGCTCGCGGCCTACCTGCAGCGCTACCGGCCGCGGTCGCTGGCGCAGATCTCCCTGCCGGACTGGAGCTTCCGGCGCCGCGTCACCGCGATCGCCAAGTACGCGTCCGCGACGATCCTGGTCTGCCTGACGGTGACCGCCGCCGGCCTGTTCCTCCCGTCCGGCGGTGCGGGGCGGCTCCTCACCGCCTCCGGCCTCCTCGGCACGGCGCTCAGCTCGATCGTCTTCTCCTGGGAGGTCCGCGACCGCTTCGCCCGCCGCCGCTGACCCGCCCGCCGGGGTCAGCGCGGGGTGAGGGTGATGGGGAATTCGGTGACGCCGCGGACGAAGGCGTTCCGGAGGATCCGGGGGCCCTCGTCGTCGGCCCATTCGGCGGTGGCGACGCGGGCGACGAACTCCTCGAAGAAGATCTGCAGTTCGAGCCGGGCCAGGGACGCGCCGAGGCAGAAATGGGGGCCGAGGCCGAAGGCGATGTGGTCGCCGGGGCGGCGCGCCACGTCGAAGACGTCCGGGTCGTCGAAGACGGCCTCGTCGCGGTTCGCGGAGCCGTACATGAGCAGGATCTGCTCGCCCGCCGGGATCGTCACTCCGGCGATCTCGGCGTCGGTCGCGGCGACCCGGCACATGTTGAGGATCGGGGTCGTCCAGCGGACGAACTCCTCGACGGCGTTCGGGATGAGGGACGGGTCGTCCCGCAGCCGCCGCCACTGGTCCGGGTGCCGGATCAGCGCGTCCAGCGCGGTCGCGATGACGGTGCGGGTCGTCTCGGCGCCGCCGACCAGCAGGAGCAGCGCCTCGTGGGCGAGGTGCTCGTCGTCGTAGGCGGGCTGGTCGGGGCCCGCGTTCGACCAGATGGACAGCAGGTCGTCGGTGGGGCGGGCGCGGCGGTCCTTGGCCATGTCGAGGACGGCGAGGGCGTACTCCCCGGCGGCGATCGTCGCGTCGTCGGTGATGTAGCGCTGCCCGCCGCCCGCGTAGACGGCCGTCGCCGACCAGTGGACGAGCTGCGGCCACGCGTCCTCGGGGAAGCCGAGGAGCCAGCCGATGACGCGGGCGGGCAGGGGAGCGGCCAGTGCCGGGACGGCGTCCACGGTGCCCGCGTCCAGCGCCGCGGTGATGCAGTCGACGGCGGTGGCGCGGATCCGCTCCTCGTAGCGGGCGACGCCGCGCGGCGTGAAGCGCTGGTAGACCATGCGGCGGCGGTGCGCGTGCTCCGGGTCGTCCTGCCCGATCATGGACGGGTCGGACGGCAGTTGCGGGCGGTACCCGCCGGAGTTCGTCCAGACGCGGGGGTTGCGCTCGACGGCGAACACGTCGGCGTGCCGGGACACGCCCCAGAGGCCGTTCTCCGCGTCGTGGTAGACCGGGGACTCGGCGCGCAGGCGCGCGTAGACGGACCAGGGGTCGGTGGCGTACATCTCGCCGTCGAGAAGGTCGATGTCCATGGCTCACTCCTCGGAAAACGCTGCGGACAGGGGGCTCGTGGGGAGTGCGGCATGCGCCCGGCAGCCGGAAAGACGCGAGTCGAGACTAACGTCTCACCCAAGCAAGTGCTAGGTCTATGGTGACCCGGCGGACGCGGGCGGTAAAGGGAACGAAGGACCTTGGTGCACGCGTTCAGGACCAATGTGCGGAACAATGGGGGCGGCCACAGCGAGGAGGCGTTTTGAGCGGCGACGTTCGGTTCACCGTGACGCGGACGCTGAGCAAGGACCAGCAGGCACGGCGCGAGCGGCTGATCGACTCGGCGAGGGAGCTGGCGCTCGAGGGCGGCTACCCCGCCGTCACCATGCACGACGTGGCGGACCGGGCCGGGGTCGCCCGCGCCACCGTCTACCGCTATTTCGCCACCAAGGACCACCTGCTCACCGAGGTCGCCGCGGCCTGGGCGCACCATGTCACCGACGACATCGACGCGCTCGCGGTCGGCGACACCCAGCTGGAGCGGCTCACCGCGCTGCTGGAGCGCATCGTCTACGTCGCGGCGCAGGAGCCGACCCTCACGTCCGCCATCATCCAGGCGGTGACCTCGGACGACTCCAGCGTCGACGACGCCCGCACCATCCTGTTCCAGTACCTGCGCGACCGGCTGTCGGCGGCGATCGGCGACCCGGTGCCCGAGCGGGAGGACGTCGAGCTCGTCCTCGGGCACATCCTGCTCGCCGGGCTGATCAGCCTCGCGTCGCTGCGGCAGCCCGTCGAGGACGTCGCCACCATGGTCCGGACGGCCGGGCGCCTGGTGCTGGCCGGCGCGCTCTCCGCCGCCGCGCCCAGCTGATTGGTCCACATTCTCGCGGGCTGATTGGCCCTGGAAGCAGGACCACCACGGCTCCTAACGTGCTGCCGTGACGAATCTGCCGCTGTTCATGCTGGCCGCGCTGGCGCTGGTCGCCGTCCCCGGCCCGAACCACCTCTACATCACCGCGCGCAGCATCGGCGAGGGCCGCCGCGCCGGGGTCGCGTCCGCGCTCGGCGTCGAGACCGGCACGCTCGTCCACATCGCCGCCGCCGCGGCCGGGCTGTCCGCCGTCGTCGCCGCCTCCGCGACCGCGTTCGGGTTCCTGCGCTACGCGGGCGCCGCCTACCTGCTCTACCTCGCCTACCGGACGTTCCGCGGCGGCGACGACCCGGCCGAGACGCGGCTCCGGCCGCGCCCGATCGGCCGCGTCTACCTGGACGGCGCGCTGGTGAACGTCCTGAACCCGAAGGTCGTGCTGTTCTTCCTGGCGTTCCTGCCCCAGTTCGTCGACCGGGACGCGGGCGCCGTGCCGCTGCAGATCGCCGTGATGGGGCTGGTCCTCGTGCTGATCGGCCTCGTCGCCGACCTCGGGTACGCGGTCGCCGCCGGGTCGATCGGCGGCTGGCTGCGGACCCGTCCCGCGTTCCGGCGGCGGCAGCGGTACGCGACCGGCCTGATCTACCTCGGGCTCGGCGCCGGCGCGGTCTTCGCCGGGCCGGCCGCCCGCCGCGCCTGAGCAGTCAGGCCCGGTTGTCAATCCGCTGACAAGCGCGGCCCCGCAATGCGTAGCCGGTCGTGCAGCCACTCCGGCCCGCCGTCGGTAGCTTCCGAGTCGGGAGGTGCGAACGGTGACCACGACGCTTGAGGACCGCTCCCCGCTGAAGCCCTGGGCCGGCGTGCCGAGCGAGCTGTCCACCGTCTTCCGGCCCCATCTGGAGGCGCTCGCCGAGGAGATGATCGAGGAGATCCTCGCCGGGATCCCCGAGTACTCCCGCCCGCAGGACGAGGAGTACGCGCGGCTGGTCCGGCTCGCCGTCGAGGGCGCGCTCCGCCAGTTCGTCGACCTGATCATGGACCCGGACAGTTCCTGGGAGCCGGTCGCCGCCGTTTACCGGGAGATCGGCTGGGCCGAGGCCCGGGAGGGCCGCAGCCTGGACATCCTGCAGACCTCGCTGCGGCTCGGCGCCCGCGTCGCCTGGCGGCGGCTCGCCGCCGAGTCCGAGCGGTACAACATCTCCCGCCGCACCCTCGCCAGCATCGCCGAGGCGATCTTCGCGTTCCTGGACGAGATCGCCCGCGCCGCGACCGAGGGCTACACCAAGGCCCGCGCGCAGGAGGCCGGCGAACTGGAGCACCGCCGCCGCCGGCTGCTGGACCTGCTGCTCGCCGAGCCGCCCGCCGCCGCGCGGGCCGTCGCCGACCTCGCCCGGCTCGCGCAGTGGCGCGTCCCCCGCACCGTCGCCGCGGTCGTCCTGTACGAGCGGGGCCGGCAGCCGTTCTCGCACCCGTCGCTGCCGCCGGACGTGCTCGCCGACGTCGACCGCCGCGAGCCGTGCCTGCTCGTCCCCGACCCGGAGGGCCCCGGCCGGGGCCGGATGCTGGAGGCGGCGCTGCGCGACTGGGTCGCCGCGCTCGGGCCCACCGTCCGCACCGAGGACGCGGCGAAGTCGCTGCGCTGGGCGCGGGACGCGCTGCCGCTCGCGCGCCGCGGCATCCTGCCGTCCGACCGGCTGATCCGCTGCGCCGACCACATGCCGGCGCTGGTGGTGTTCAAGGACGAGGAACTGGTGCGGGCGGTCGCCGGCCTACGGCTCGCGCCGCTGCGCGAGGTCCGGCCCCGGCACCGGGAGCGGCTCATGCGGACGCTGCTGTCCTGCCTGCAGAACGGGTTCAACGCCACCGAGGTCGCGCACCGCCTGCACGTCCACCCGCAGACCGTCCGGTACCGGCTGCACCAACTGGAGGAGCTTTTCGGCGAGAGACTGTACGACCCGGAGGCGCGGCTGGAGATGGAGATGGTGCTCACCGTGTGGCTCAGCGAGCCGCCCGGCGATCAATCAAACGATTGACCGGGGCCGGGGGCAGCACCTAGCTTGAGGCTATGGCCAGTAGCGAATCGGGTCGAGAACGGATCCTGGAAGCCGCCACCCGGCTGTTCGCGGCGCTCGGCTACGACGGGACGTCCACCCGCATGATCGCCGAGGCGGCCGGGCTCAACGTCGCCACCGTCGCCTACCACGTCGGCGGCAAGCGCGATCTGTACCTCGCCGTGATGGAACGTGCCCACGAGGTCGAACGGACGGCCCTGGAAGGGGCGCTGAGCCGGATCACCCCGGACGCCGAGGGCCTGCTCTCCCTCGTCGACGCCTACGTCGAGTTCTGCATGCAGCGGCCGGAGATCCCCGCGCTGTGGATGCACCGCTGGCTGTCGGACGCCAGCGACGTCGTCCACCTCGAGGAGCAGTACGTCCGGCCGCTGATGCAGATGGTCACCGAGGCCGCCCGCAAGGTCGTCCCCGACGACGTCGACGTCGACTACGTCGTGTGGACGGTCGTCTGGTGCACCCACGGGTTCGGCAACGGCGGCGTCCTGGACACCGACGGCCACCGGCACGGCGTCGACGACCCGCAGGCCGTCGCCCGGTTCCGCCGCCACATGCGCCGCACCGTCGCCCTGGCGATCGGGGCCCCGGACCAGGCC
>NZ_VCKZ01000548.1 GCF_005889745.1 Actinomadura geliboluensis | reverse complement strand
GCTCACACCCGGGTCCCGCCCGGCTTCGTCCTCCAGGTGGCCACTCCCCCGCCGGTCAAGATCCGCCGCCGCTCCCTCCCGGACGTCCTGGCCCCCGCCTACGAGGCCCTCGCCACCCAAGACGACACCCCCGACTGACGAGCCCAACTGACAAGCCACGCCCCCTGACCAACTGCGCCCCCTGACCGACTGCGCCGCCCGGCGGGGAGTCACAGACATGCGCGCCGCATCGCTCGGCCCTGGTCGTCAGGGCGTCAGGTCAGGGCGACAGGGCGTCAGGGCAGGGTGTCGGGGCGTCAGGTCAGGGTGTCGGGGCATTAGGGCGCGTTGAGGACTTCGCGGAGTTTTTCGGCGAAGCGTTCGGGCTGGCCGGCCTGGCCGAACTCGCCGCCGAGGAAGCCGCCGTGGTGGCTCGGGAACACCGTCGCGTCCTGGCCGAGCAGTTCGGCGGCCGCGAGGGAGGTGCGTCCGGTCAGGATGCCGTCGGACTCCTCGCCCACCGCGATCACGATCCGCGTGGGCGCGGCCTTGAGCGCTGCGGCGTCGGGCCGGTAGTCGCTGACGGCCCACGACCGGTCGGACAGCAGCGGGTCGCCGCGGGTGCCGTCGTCCTCGGCGGGCATCCCGAACATGGCGGGGTCCGGCGCGGGCTGGGCGAAGTACGCGTCGGTGAACTCGCCCTTCCATGACGTCATCGCGATGAAGGCCGCCATGCCGGCGCCCCACCCCTTGCTCTCGTACGCGTCCCGGACGGCGGCGCGGGCGCGCGCGGCGGCCGCGGCGTCCGGCAGCAGCGGGAGGAGCGGCGGCTCGTGCGCCACCAGGACGCCGACGTCGGCGGGGTGCGCGGCCACGAGGGCGAGCGCGGTCACCGCGCCGCCGCTGCTGGCGAACATGTCGACCGGGCCCCCGCCGAGCGCCTCGATGAGGGCGTGCACGTCACCGGCCTGGGTGACGGGGCCGTGGTCGTCCCGGCCGTCCTTGCGGGTGCTCCGGCCGAGGCCGCGCGGGTCGTAGGCGACCACGGTGCGGTCGGGGAGGTGCGACGCCAGCGTGCGGAAGCCGGTGGCGTCCATCGGCTGCCCGATCGTCAGCAGCGGCGGTCGCCCGCCGGCGGCCGGCAGCGGCCCGTGGACGTCGTACACGAGGTCGGCTTCAGGAGTGCGAAGTGTGTGCTCAGTGGTCATGCCGGTGGTGACTCCGGCCGCGCCGGAAACTCATCGGCGCGGGCTAGAGCGGGAGGCGGGCGCGGACGGTGAAGCCGCCGTCCGGGCCGGGGCCGGCCTCCAGGGTGCCGCCGAGGGACTCGGCGCGGTCGCGCATCCCGCGGATGCCGCTGCCGTCCTCGGACGGTGCGCCCGGCGGCTGCTTCCCGTCGTCCTCCACGGTGACCGTCACGTGCCCGTCGGCGTAGGCGACGCGGACGACGGCGGTGGACGCGGCGCTGTGCCGGGTCACGTTCGTGAGGGCCTCCTGGACGATCCTGTACGCGGCGAGGTCGGCCTCGGCGGGCAGGGTGCGCGGTTCGCCCTCCGTCTCGGTACGGATCGTCAGGCCGGCGGCGGCGATGCCGGCGGTCAACTCGTCCAGCCGAGCGAGGCCGGGGGCGGGCGCGACCGGCGCGGCCTCGTCGACCTGCCGCAGGACGCCGAGGGTGGCGCGCATCTCGCGGAGCGTCTCCTTGCTCGCCTTCTTGATCGCGGTGAGGGCCGTCTCGGCGCGCTCGGGTTCGCGGCGCAGGCCGTGCAGCGCGGCGGCGGCCTGCACGTTGATCAGCGAGATGTTGTGGCCGAGGACGTCGTGCAGCTCGCGGGCGATGCGCAGCCGCTCCTCGACGGCGCGGCGGCGGGCCTCGGCCTCCCGGCCGCGCTCGGCGACCCGGGCGCGCTCCTCGGCCTCGCGCAGGTAGGCGCGGCGGTTGCGGACGACGCCGCCGATCGCGACGACGGCGACGAACCAGCCGGCGAGCAGGAAGGACGCCGCGTCGGCGAGGTGGTTGATGTCGTCCTGCCGGTCGGCGGCCACCGAGCCCGCGATCGAGACCGCCGCGAGCACGGAGGCCGCCGCGAGGTGCCCTTCGGCCGCCGCCGTGTAGAGCGCGAGCACGAAGGTGAGCACGAGCGGGCCGTCCGGTTCCACCAGCGGGTAGTAGGCGCCGCAGGCGAAGAACGTGACGACGGCGACCGTGACCGGGTGGCTCAGTCGGAAGTACAGCGCCGCGCAGGCGACCGCCATCAGCGCCCAGCCGTAGAAGGGCATCCGCGTGGACGCGCCCGTGCGGATCGACACGAGCGTCAGCACGGCCATGAGCGCGAACGAGCCGCCGGCCAGGAGCGCGTTCGCCGAGCGCGTGCCCGGAGTCCACGGGACGGGGCGCTCGCATGGTTTCGCCAGTCGCACATGTCCATCCTGCCAGGGTCCGTCCTCTTGCGAGACTGCGATGGGATGTAGTACTTCTACTATCAACGGAAGTAGGGGTCGGGTCGATGATCCAAGTTCCTGTATGGGGGTGGGCGTCAGATGAGCGAGCCGGTGGTCCGGGCGCGGAACCTGCGGATGCGCTACGGCCGCGCCGAGGTGTTGCGCGGCGTCGACCTCGACGTCGCGGCCGGCGAGGTGGTGGCCCTGCTCGGGCCGAACGGCGCCGGGAAGACGACCACGATCGAGATCCTGGAGGGGTTCCGGCGCCGCTCGTCCGGCGAGGTCGCGGTGCTCGGCGCCGACCCCGGGACGGGCGGGGACGCCTGGCGGGCGCGGCTCGGCATCGTCCTGCAGGACTGGCAGGACCATCCGCGCTGGCGCGTGCGGGCGCTGCTCGCGCACATCGCCGCGTTCTACCCGCGGCCGCGCGACCCGGACGAGCTGCTGGCCGCCCTGGGCCTCACCGCGCAGGCCGGGCAGCTGGTCGGGCGGCTGTCGGGCGGCCAGCGTCGGCGGCTCGACATCGCGCTCGGCATCGTGGGCCGCCCCGAGCTGCTGTTCCTGGACGAGCCGACCGCCGGCTTCGACCCGGAGGCGCGCCGCGAATTCCACGGGCTGGTCGAGCGGCTCGCGCGGGAGGAGGGCATGACCGTGCTGCTCACGACGCACGACCTCGCCGAGGCGGAGCGGCTCGCCGACCGGATCGCGATCCTCGTCGACGGCGCCGTGCGCGTCTGCGGCACCCCGTCCGGGCTGGCGTCGGTGGTGCAGGCGGCGTCGGAGGTGCGCTGGCTGGAGGACGGCGCGCGCCGCACCGAGCGGACGTCCGACCCGTCCCGGCTGGCGTTCGACCTGCACCGGCGGTTCGGCGGGCCCGTCCCGGGCCTGGAGATCCGGCGCCCGACGCTGGAGCAGAGCTATCTCGATCTCGTGTCACGGAAGGAGGCCGCGTGATGAGCGCGCCGAGCATGCGGGCGATGAGGATCGGGCTGCGCCGCGGCTGGACGGAGCACGTCCAGTACCTGAGCAGCCGCCGGGAGCTGGCGTCCACGCTGATCGGCACGGTCGGGGTGTACGTGCTGCTGGTCCGCTGGCAGGGCGACACCGTCGTGGAGGGCACCGGGGAGTCCCAGGCCGTCCTGATGACCGCGGGGTTCATCGCGTTCTCGGTGTTCTCCGCGGCGCTGCTGAACCTGCCGATGGGCATCGCGGCCGACCGCGAGGAGGGGACGCTGCTGCGGCTGCGCACGGTGCCCGGCGGGCCCGCGGCCTACCTGGTCGGGCGCGCGGTGTCGGTGCTGCTGCAGATCGCCGGGTACGTGCTGCTGATGCTGGCCGCGGGCGCGGCGGTCGCCGGGCTCCGGCTGCCGGGCTCGCCCGCCGACTGGCTGACCCTGGCGTGGGTGCTCGCGCTCGGCACGCTGTCGGTCGTGCCGGTCGGCGCGGCCCTCGGGGCGCTGCTCCCCGGCCCGCGCAACGCCGCGAGCATCCTGTCGCTGCCGGTGATGGCGCTCATGGTCGTCTCCGGGGTGATGTTCCCGGTGGCGCGGCTGCCGGAGGCCGTGCAGACCGTCGCGCAGTTCTTCCCGCTGTACTGGCAGGGGCTCGGGCTGCGGGCGGTGTTCCTGCCGGACGCGATGGCGGCCGCCGAGATCGGCGGGACGTGGCGGCTGCCGGAGACCGCCGCCGTCCTCGGGGCGTGGGCCGCCGCGGGGCTGCTGCTGGCGCCGTGGGTGCTGCTGCGCGCGACCCGGCGCGAGTCCGGCGCCCGGCTGGCCGAGCGCCGCGAGCGCCGCGCCGCCCAGGGCGCGCTGTGACCCGGCGGGCGCCAGTACCGGCCGCGGTGCGGAGGTGCCGGCCGTGATCCGGAAGACTGGCGCGGTGTCCGCCGACAAGGAGACCGTCTACAACCGCATCCCGGTGCTGAGGGCCGAGCGCGGCGTCTCGCGCCGCGACCTGGCCGCCGCGCTGGGCGTCCACTACCAGACGGTCGGCTACCTGGAGCGGGGCGAGTACAGCCCCAGCCTGCACCTGGCCCTGCGCATCGCCGAGTACTTCGAGGTGCCGGTCGAGGTCGTCTTCTCCCTGAAACCCTTCCCCCGAATCGGAGGCACGTCATGACCAAGCGCTCCACCGGGTGGCTGGAGCGGTCCCGGCACAAGCGCGCGGCCCGCCTCGCAGCCCTAGACGAGCAGTTGGAGAGCCGGCTGCCCGCCCGCTACGCGCGGCAGCGGCCCCGCCGGATCCTGGCGGGGGCGGGCGCGGTCACACTCGGCCTGTTCTGGGTGGACGCCGCCGTGTCGTGGGTGCTGGCGCCGAGCGACACCGCCATGATCGCGAACTTCGTGATCCTCGGGATCCTGATCGTGGTCGGGTTCCCGCTCGCGGGCCAGCTGATGGCGGTGACCCGGGGCCTCACGTCCAAGCGCGAGCACGAACTCGACGAGCGGCAGCTCCTCGCGCGGCTCCGCGCGTACGCGACCGCGCACCGCGCGACCACGTTCGTGCTGGCCGCCGTGCTGATCATCACGAGCGCCGTCGACACCGAGGGGCGCGAGTCGCAGATCCCCGGCGCGGCGCTGTTCCTGATCCTGTTCGCCATGCTGGCGACGCACGTGCTCCTCCCCCTCGTCGTCGCCACCTGGCAGACGGCCGATCCACCGGACGACGACGAGGACGAGCACCAGGACGAAGACGGCGCCTAGCGCAGATCTCCCATCGTCCCCGCCGGGGGGAGCGTCCTCCAGGGCGGGCGTCCTCCAGGGCGGGCGTCCTCCAGGGCGGTGGGAGAC
>NZ_VCKZ01000547.1 GCF_005889745.1 Actinomadura geliboluensis | reverse complement strand
GGGAGGATGGGGGGATGGGTGGGTGTGTGTTCTGCGAAGTCGTCAAAGGGGAGCGGGCGGCGCATGTGGTGCTGGACGAGCCCGATGTGATGGCGTTCCTTGATGCGCGGCCCCTGTTCAAGGGCCATACGCTGCTGGTGCCGCGGGAGCATTATGAGACGCTCACCGATCTGCCCGGGGAGTTCCTCGGGCCGTTCTTCGGGTATGCGCAGCGGCTCGCGGGGGCGATGGAGTCGGTGCTCGGTGCGGCCGGGTCGTTCGTGGCGATGAACAACCGGGTCAGTCAGAGCGTGCCGCACCTGCATGTGCACGTGGTCCCGCGCAACCGCAAGGACGGGTTGCGCGGGTTCTTCTGGCCGAGGCAGAAGTACGCGTCGGACGCGGAGGCGGCCGAGTACGCCGAGCGCTTGGGCGGGGCTCTCAGCTCAGGTTGACCGCGGGTGCGGCCAGGGCCGTCAGGACGGCGGTGCAGGGGGCGGCCATGTCCGGCTCGGGCGGCGCCTCCTGGGCGGCCGCGTGTTCGTAGAGGTCGCGTTCGGCCCGGTCCAGGGCCGTGGACAGGACGTAGTCGGTGACCGTCCAGCCGATCAGCTCCGCCGCCTTGCGGATCACGAGGTACTGGTCGGCGGAGGTCGGGAAGGCGATGCGCTCGGTGGCGGGAAGGTCCTGGCGGACCGGCTCGGGCATGGCCGATCTCCCTCCTTACGGCATCTCAACGTACGCCGTGCGGTGGTGCCGGGACATCCCCATTGAGAACGAGAAGTGCGCGGGGTCAGCGCGTTCCCCAGGAGTAGGTCTGCTTGCGGAGCTTCAGGTAGACGAAGCTCTCGGTGGAGACGACGCCGGGGACGGCGCGGATGCGCCCGAGGAGCTCCAGGAGGCGCTCGTCGTCCTCGCAGACGAGCTCGACGAGGATGTCGAACGAGCCGGCGGTGATGACGACGTAGTCGATCTCGGGGAGGTCGGCGAGCTCGTCGGCGATCTTCTCCAGGTCGCCCTCGCACTTGACGCCGATCATCATCTGCCGGGAGAAGCCGAGCATGAGCGGGTCGGTGACGCCGACGATCTGCATGACGCCGGTGTCGAGGAGCTTCTGGACGCGCTGGCGGACGGCGGCCTCGGAGAGGCCGACGGCCTTGCCGATGGCGGCGTAGGAGCGGCGGCCGTCCTGCTGGAGCTGCTCGATGATGTGCTTCGCGGTCTCGTCGAGCTGGACGCGTGCTGCGCGATCCATGAGTTGGTCTCCTAGCTGCGGCATCGAGAGTGTGAGGCGTCTGCGTCAAGTGAATCAGTCGCGAAACTGGATCGTAACAACGGAATCACTTGTAATGGGGGGAGTCGTCTGTAAGGGTCTGGGCCTACAGGACACAACGGGCACCGGTGCCCAGGAGGGACCTGAGGATGAGCGGCGAGCGGCTGCGCAACTTTATCGGCGGCGAGTACGTGGACGCCAAGGACGGGCGGACGCTGGAGGTGGTCGATCCGAGCACCGGTGAGGTGTACGCGGAGGCCCCGGTGTCCGGCGCCGCGGACGTCGACGCGGCGTTCCGCGCGGCGGCCGACGCGTTCCCCGCCTGGCGCGACGCCACGCCGGCGGAGCGGAGCCTGGCGATGCTGCGGTTCGCGGACGCCGTCGAGGCGCGTGCGCAGGACCTCGTCGAGGCGGAGGTCCGCGATACGGGCAAGCCCGTCCAGCTGACCCTGGACGAGGAGATGCCGCCGATGGTGGACAACCTCCGGTTCTTCGCCGGGGCGTCGCGGGTCCTGGAGGGCAAGGCGACCGGCGAGTACATGGCGGACCACACGTCGTCGGTCCGGCGCGAGCCGATCGGGGTGTGCGCGCAGGTCACGCCGTGGAACTACCCGATGATGATGGCGGTCTGGAAGTTCGGTCCGGCGCTGTCGGCGGGCAACACGGTGGTGCTGAAGCCGTCCGAGACGACACCGGCGAGCACGCTGATGCTGGCGGAGATCGCGGCCGAGTTCCTGCCTCCGGGCGTCTTCAACGTGATCTGCGGTGACCGGGACACCGGCCGCGCGCTGGTGGAGCACCCGACGCCGCAGATGGTGTCCATCACCGGCAGCGTCCGGGCCGGGATGGAGGTCGCCGCGGCGGCGGCCAAGGACCTCAAGCGCGTCCATCTGGAGCTGGGCGGCAAGGCGCCGGTGGTGGTGTTCGACGACGCCGACGTCGAGGCCGCCGCGACCGGCATCGCCGAGGCGGGGTACTTCAACGCCGGGCAGGACTGCACCGCCGCGACGCGGGTGCTCGTCGCCGAGCGGCTGCGGGGCGAGTTCACCGAGGCGCTCGTCGAGGCCGCCAAGGGCACGGTGGTGGGGCCGCCGAGCGACGCCGACGCCTACTACGGGCCGGTCAACAACGAGAACCAGCTGGCCCGGGTGCAGGGGTTCATCGACAGGGCGCCGGGCCACGCGGAGGTCCTGGCCGGCGGCGAGCGCGTCGGCGACCGCGGCTACTTCTTCGCGCCGACCGTCGTCGGCGGCCTGAAGCAGGACGACGAGATGGTGCAGAACGAGGTGTTCGGGCCGGTCATCACGGTGCAGGGCTTCTCGGACGAGCAGCAGGCCGTCGCCTGGGCGAACGGCGTCAAGTACGGCCTGGCGGCGAGCGTGTGGACGCGGGACCACGGCCGCGCCATGCGCATGACGAAGGCGCTCGACTTCGGCGCCGTGTGGGTCAACACCCACATCCCGTTCGTGTCGGAGATGCCGCACGGCGGCTTCAAGCACTCCGGCTACGGCAAGGACATGTCGATGTACGGCATCGAGGACTACACCCGCGTCAAGCACGTCATGCACTACATCGGCGGCTGACCGTCCGTACGAGCCCGTGAAGGAAGACCCGCCATGACCGAGACCCAGCAGGCCCCGGCGCGCGAAGACCCGGGGCGCACCCTCCCCGCCATCGAGCTCGCGGGAGTGCAGAAGGCGTACCACGCCCATGGCGAGACCGTGGCCGCGGTCCGCGGCGTCGACCTGGAGATCGCGCAGGGCGAGTTCTTCTCGCTGCTCGGCCCGTCCGGCTGCGGCAAGACGACGACGATGCGCATGATCGCCGGTTTCGAGGAGCCGACGGCGGGCCGGGTGCGCCTGCACGGGCGGGACGTCACCGGCGTGCCGCCCAACCGGCGCGACGTGAACATGGTGTTCCAGTCCTACGCGCTGTTCCCGCACATGAGCGTGTTCGAGAACGTCGCGTTCGGGCTGCGCCGGCGCGGCGTCCCGAAGGCCGAGATCACCCGGCGGGTCGGCGACATGCTGGGCATCGTCGACCTGGCGGGACGGGAGAAGCGCCGTCCCGCCGAGCTGTCCGGCGGCCAGCAGCAGCGGGTCGCGCTGGCCCGCGCACTGGTGAACCGGCCGCGCGCCCTGCTGCTGGACGAGCCGCTCGGCGCGCTCGACCTGAAGCTGCGGCAGGCGATGCAGGTCGAGCTGAAGCGGATCCAGCGGGAGGTCGGCATCACGTTCGTGTACGTGACGCACGACCAGGGCGAGGCGCTGACGATGTCGGACCGCATCGCCGTCATGAACGACGGGCTGATCGAGCAGCTCGGCACGCCGCGGGAGATCTACGAGCATCCCGCGTCGCGGTTCGTGGCCGGGTTCATCGGGACGTCCAACCTGCTCGGCGGGGAGGTCGCCGAGACCGGGCCGGGCAGCGCGGTGATCTCCTACGGCGCGGACGGCCGCATCGAGGTGCCGGTGCGGGACGGTCTGGCGGTCGCGGCGGGGGAGCGGCTGGAGCTGACCGTCCGGCCCGAGAAGATCGGCATCGGGCCGGACCGGCCGGCGGACGGCCTGTGCGGCGTCCGCGGCACCGTGACCGAGGTCGTGTACCTCGGGACGTCGACGAACTACAACATCACCACCGCCGCCGGAGCCGACGTCGTCGTCTTCCTGCAGAACGCCACGTCCGCCGACGACATCGCCGCCCGCGGCGACACCGTCTGGCTGTCGTGGGACCCGCGCCACTCTTACGCCATAGGAGCCCCCCAGTGAGCAACATCGATCCCGCCTTCCTGCGCGGTCTCACGCGGCCGCGCCTGGCACGGTCCAGTTACGCCCGGCGGGACGTCCTGCGGATGATGGGCGCAGCGGGGGCGGGCCTCGCGCTGTCCGCCTGCGGCGTGCAGGGGCAGGGCGGCAAGGAGAAGGTCAGCCAGACCGACGTGCAGGAGTTCTGGGCGGGCAAGGCCAAGAAGGGCAGCCTGAACTGGGCGAACTGGCCGGGCTACATGCAGGACGACCGGGAGACGATCAAGGCGTTCGAGAAGGAGACGGGCATCAAGGTGACCTACAAGGAGGTCATCCAGGAGATGGGCCCGTGGTTCGGCAAGATCCAGGCGCCGCTGTCGGCGGGCCAGTCCATCGGGTTCGACCTGATGGTGATGACGAACGGCATCCAGCTGGAGCAGTGCCGCCAGCTCGGCTACCTGGCGCCGCTCGACCTGGCGAAGCTGCCGAACTTCCAGAAGAACGCGGGGGAGTCGTTCAAGAACCCGTCGTACGACCCCGGAAACGCGCACACGATCCCGTACGAGTCGGGCGTAACCGGCATCGCGTACAACACCAAGTACGTCGACGAGGAGATCACGAGCATCGCGCAGCTCTTCGACGCGAAGTACAAGGGCAAGGTCGGCATGATGGCCGATTCGCAGGAGCTCGGGAACTTCGGGATGTTCCTGCTCGGCGTCGACCCGGAGAAGTCGACGAAGGCCGACTGGGAGAAGGCCGCGGCGAAGCTGCGCGAGCAGCGCGACAAGGGCATCGTCCGCAAGTACTACAGCCAGGACTACGTGGACGCCGTCAGCAAGGGCGACGTGTGGATGACGATGGCGTGGTCCGGTGACGTCTACAGCCTCACCAGTCCGGACGTGAAGTTCGTGGTGCCCAAGGAGGGCGGCACGATCTGGACCGACAACCTGTGCATCCCGAAGACGGCCGAGAACCCGGTGGACGCGCTGGCGCTCATGGACTGGCTGTACGTCCCGGAGAACAACGTCCCGCTGACCGAGTTCATCAACTACATGCCGCCGATCCCGTCCACCCAGGAGCTGCTGAAGCAGAAGGCGGCCGCGGCCACGGGCGACGACAAGAAGGACCTGACCCGGCTCAGCACCAGCCCGCTGATCTTCCCGACGCAGGACGACCTGGCGAAGCTGCGGCACTACCGCAGGCTCACCCAGGCCGAGGAGGCCGAATACCAGAAGATCTTCGAGCCCATCGCCAAGGGGTCGTGAT
>NZ_VCKZ01000546.1 GCF_005889745.1 Actinomadura geliboluensis | reverse complement strand
CGTCACCTCCCCCGAGACCCCCGGCCCCGTCGACGCCGTCGTCACGACCGTCCCGGGCCTCGCCCTCGCCGTCCTCGTCGCCGACTGCGCGCCCGTGCTGCTGGCCGACCCGGTCGCCGGCGTCGTCGGCGCCGCCCACTCCGGCCGCCCCGGCACCGCCGCCGGCGTCGTCCCGGCGCTGGTGAAGGCGATGTGCGAGCGGGGCGCCGACCCGGCCCGGATGACCGCCGCGATCGGGCCCGCCGCGTGCGGCCGCTGCTACGAGGTGCCCGCCGAGATGCGCGACGAGGTCGCCGCCGTCGTCCCCGCCGCGCACGCCGTGACGTCCAAGGGCACCCCCGGTCTCGACATCCGCGCCGGCATCGCCGCGCAGCTCGCCTCCGCAGGGGTGGCCGAGGTCACCGCCGACCCGCGCTGCACCATCGAGGACGCGGGCCTGTTCTCCTACCGCCGCGACGGCCGCACCGGCCGCTTCGCGGGATTCGTCTGGATCAAGGACGGCGCGTGACCGGCGAGACCGATCCCACCCCCGAGCGGCGCCGCGCGGAGCTCGCCGAGGGCCTCGCCGAGGTCCGCGCCCGGATCGCGGCGGCCTGCGCCGCCGCCGGCCGGGACGCGGACGAGGTCACGCTGATCGCGGTGACCAAGACCTTCCCCGCCTCCGATGTGCGGCTGCTGGCCGGACTCGGCCTCACCGAGGTCGGCGAGAACCGCGACCAGGAGGCCCGCCCCAAGGCGGCCGAATGCGCCGACCTCCCGCTCACCTGGCACTTCGTCGGCCGGGTGCAGACCAACAAGGCCCGCGCGGTCGCCGGCTACGCCGACGTCGTCCACTCGGTGGACCGGCCGAGGCTGGCCGCCGCGCTGTCGGACGCCGCGGCCCGCGCCGGCCGGACGCTGCGCTGCCTGGTCCAGGTGTCGCTGGACGAGGCCGCGGCGCGCGGTGAGCGCGGCGGCGCGGCGCCGGCCGCCGTGCCGGAACTGGCCGACGCGATCGCCGGGGCGCCGGGCCTGCGGCTCGGCGGAGTGATGGCGGTCGCGCCGCTCGGCGCCGACCCGCTGCCCGCCTTCACCCGGCTTGCGGAGGTCGCGGCGGAGATGCGAAGGAACCATCCGGACGCCCGGATCGTCAGTGCGGGTATGAGCGGCGATCTGGAGCAGGCGATCGCGTGCGGCGCGACACACCTGCGGATCGGTACGGCGTTGCTCGGCGGCCGACGGGCAATCGTCAGGTAATGTCCCCCCAGTGGTACCTGGCGGTACGCGGGTCGCCACGACGGAGCAGTCCAACGACGGCGCCGGACGCGCCCGGCGCCGCGGCCACAGGACACGGAGGGGCGTATGGCCAGCGCGATGCGCAAGATGGCGGTCTACCTCGGCCTTGTGGAGGACGACCGTTACGACGACAAGTACGGCGACTACGACGAGTACGAGGTCTACGACGACGAGACCGACCCCGGTCAGACCCGTCGCCGTGAGGACGAATCCGGCGGTCAGCTTACCCGAGCGGAGGAGACCGCGGACCGGGATCGCGACCATCACTCCACGTCGACGCTGGAGCGACGCTCCGTGGCGCTCTACGAGTCCGGTACCACCGACCTCGCTCGTATCACTACCCTGCATCCCAGGACCTACAACGAGGCAAGGACCATCGGAGAGCACTTCAGAGAGGGCACACCGGTGATCATGAATCTGACCGAGATGGTCGATAGCGACGCCAAGCGTCTCGTCGACTTCGCGGCGGGTCTCGTGTTCGGCCTGCACGGGAGCATCGAGCGTGTTACGAACAAGGTGTTCCTCCTGTCGCCCGCCAACGTGGAGGTGACGGCGGAGGACAAGGCCCGGATGGCAGAACGTGGGTTCTTCAACCAGAGCTGATAGCCACATGCGAGAGTATCCGTGAACATCGCTGGACAGGTGCTGACGTACCTCCTGTACCTCTTCCTCCTCTTCCTGATCGGGAGGCTGGTGCTGGAGGTCCTTCAGTCGTTCGCCCGCCAATGGAAGCCCTCCGGGGTGGTGCTGGTGATCGCCGAGGCGACCTATACCATCACCGATCCGCCCTTGAAGCTGCTGAGGCGTTTCATCCCGCCGGTCCGTCTGGGTAACGTTGCACTGGACCTCAGCTTCACCGTGCTCATCCTTGTGGTCTGGATCCTGATCATGGTCATTGGCTCCGTATTCGGCGGTCCCTAGATCGATCGGATACCGTCCTTCAGGGACAGACTCCAAGCGCGCCAAGGAGACGAGAACATGCCGCTGACACCCGCCGACGTGCGGAACAAGCAGTTCAGTACCACCAGGCTGAGGCCGGGGTACGACGAGGAGGAGGTGGACGCCTTCCTCGACGAGGTCGAGGCGGAGCTCGACCGCCTCATCCAGGAGAACGAGGAGCTGCGGGCCAAGCTGGCCGAGTGCCTGCGCGGCAAGGTCCCCGCCATGGCCGCCCCCATCGTGGAGCCGAAGCCGGACGTCCAGAAGATCCCCGAGCCGCCCCGCCCGGAGCCGCAGCCGCAGCCCGAGCCGGAGCCCGTGCTCGGCGGCCTCGGCATGTCCGCCGCCCCCACCGGCGAGGACAACATGGACACCGCGGCCCGCGTGCTCGCGCTCGCGCAGCAGACCGCCGACCAGGCGATCGCCGACGCGCGCCGGGAGGCCGACGAGACGCTCGGCCGCGCCCGCCGCGAGGCCGAGGAGATCCTCGGCAAGGCCCGCCGGCAGGCCGACCAGATCGTCAGCGAGGCCCGGTCCCGCGCCGAGGCCCTCGACCGCGACGCGCAGGAGCGGCACCGCCAGGTCATGGGCTCGCTCGTGCAGCAGCGCGAGGAGCTCGAGCGCGAGGTCGACAACCTGCGCGCGTTCGAGCGCGAGTACCGCAGCCGCCTGAAGGTGTACCTGGAGGGGCAGCTCCGCGACCTGGAGGCGGGCAGCACCGAGACCGGCGCGTTCGCCGCCGTCCCGGGCGCGGCCCCGGTCCAGTCGCCGCAGAACGCCCCGCAGGGTCCGCAGACGGGTCCGCAGCCCGGCCTTCCGCACCCGGAGAACCGCAACGGCGCCGCAGGCGGTCCCTCGCCCGCGCCGGGCACGTTCCCGCAGCCGGCCGAGCACGGCCAGCAGGTGCAGCACTCGGCGACCGGCGCTTTCCACGCGGGCGGCGACAACCCGCCGCACGATCGGCGCTGACGCGGCCGCCGCAGGCGATAGTGTCGTCCCGATGCCCGCGCCGGGTGGCAGCGGCGCCATCCCGGCGGGCGCCTTCTCGGCGCTGACGGGCGGTCGTGGGCGGCGACCGGGTCCCTCGCACCGGCCCGGAGCCGAGCGGTCCGAACGAGTGGGAGAGACCCTGTGATCATCCTGAGTGGCGTTCTCGTGGTGGTGGCGATCGCCCTCCTGGTAGCGGGAATCGTCGCCGGCAACGGAGACAGCGCGCAGGTCTTCGGCCTGGACGCGCTGGTGGTGATCTACATATCGATCGCCGTCAGCATCATCTCCGCGCTGTGCCTGGCCATCGGGGTGTTCCTGCGGCGCAAGGAGCTCTGGGGCCCCGGAGCCTCGGCGGTACCGGCCCGGCAGAGCAAGAAGGCCAAGAAGGACAGGCGCAAGAGGCCCGCGCCCCCGGCCCCGGCGCCCGCCAAGGGCGCCGCCGGCGTCCCGGCGGCCGCGGCGTCCGCGTCCCCGCCGGCGGACCCGGCCGACGACGCGGCGGAGGTGCCCGCCCCGCCCGCCGACGTCCCCGAGGACGCGCTGGTCTTCGTCGTCCGCGGGCGCAAGCGCTACCACCTCGACACCTGCCGCCAGCTCGCCGGACGCGACACCGAGGAGCTCACCTACGCCGAGGCCAAGGAGGAGGGGTTCAGCCCCTGCACCGCGTGCATGCCCGACACCGCACTGGCGGCGCGCGCCGCGGCGTCGGCGCCCGCGTCCCCGGCCGAGAGCGGCGACTCCGGCGGCACGGCGGCGGCCGGCCGCGAGCCCGGCGCGGAACGCTCCGAGGGCGGCCTGGCGGGCCTCGCCAAGCCGGCGCCCTCAGCCGCGGCGTCCACGGCGTTCGACACGCCCGTCTCCTTCGCCGACCCCGGCTCGCCCGGCAAGCCCGGTTCCTTCGACAAGCCCGGTTCCTTCGACAAGCCCGGTTCCTTCGACAAGCCCGGCGCGTTCGACCGCACGGCGGAGATCCCGCGGGCGGACGAGCCGGCCGCGGAGGCCCCGTCCGGCGGCCCGTCCGGGCCGACCCTGACCGACGTGCCCGCCGCGGGCCTGTTCGCCGCCGCGGCCGCGGCCCCCAGCGCCCCGGAGACGCCGGAGAAGGCCGACCCCTCCCCGGAGGAGCCGGAGGAGCGCTCCGGCTGGAAGCGGCCCGCTGAGCCTGCCTCCGCCGCCCCGGACGTCACCGTCGACCTCGGCTCGGCCCCCTTCGCGGGTGCGGAGGCCGCGGCGCCGCAGCCGCGCCACGCCGACGACGAGACCGGCGCCGAGCCCTCCGTGCCCTCCGCCGGGGACGCCTTCGCGGCGCCCGAGCCGGAGCCGGCCGCGGACGAGCCGTCCGCCGAGCCGGAGGGGGAGGACCCGCAGGTCCGCATCCTGAGCGGCACCAAGCGGTACCACCGCGTCGACTGCGCCCTCATCGAGGACGTCGGCGACGACGCCGACGACCTGGAGTCGCTCTCCCGCGCGGAGGCCAAGTCCCGCGGCTGCACGCCCTGCCTGGTGTGCCAGCCCGACCGCGCGCACGCCCGCGACTGACGCCGTACCGCGGGCCGGTGCACCGGCCCGCGGTAGGGCCGGGTCAGCGGTCCCGGTGCCGCTCCGCGCGCAGTTCGCGCAGCCGCTCCCGGCGGGCGTCCCGGTGCTCGCGGTGCAGTTCCCGCAGCTCCTCGTGGTGCCTGCGGTGCAGCTCGTGGGCCTGCCGGTGCCGGTCGCGGCGGCCGTCCTTCTCACCGGCCGCGCGGCGGCTGACGGAGATGCCGCCGAACAGCAGCATCCCGGTGATCCGGATGACGGGCGCGCCCGGGTCCGCGGTGTCGTCCTCGGGCAGCTCGGTGCCGCCGAAGACGGAGGTGTTGGACCCGATCACCCGCACCCCCGGCGGGACGATCATGTTGACGCCGCCGAAGACGCAGGTGACGTTGACGGTGACCTCGCTCTGGCTGAGGACCGCCTGCCGGAAGTCCAGGTCGGCGCCGCCGAACACGCAGGAGACGTTGGTGGTGGGCTCGACGAGCCAGCGGCCCTTGCGCTCCACCCCGGCGAAGATCGCCACCAGGTTGGGGGAC
>NZ_VCKZ01000076.1 GCF_005889745.1 Actinomadura geliboluensis | reverse complement strand
TAAGCATAAGATGTGTATAAGGGACAGGCGGTGCCGCGGGCCCGCGGGCGGGGCGGCCGTCTCAGGCCGGCCCGGCCTTGTAGCCGACACCGCGCACGGTGACGACGATCTCGGGGCGTTCGGGGTCCTTCTCGATCTTGGCGCGGAGCCGCTGGACGTGCACGTTGACGAGCCGGGTGTCGGCGGCGTGCCGGTAGCCCCACACCTGCTCCAGCAGCACCTCGCGGGTGAAGACCTGGCGGGGCTTGCGGGCGAGGGCGACGAGCAGGTCGAACTCCAGCGGCGTCAGCGGGATGTGCCGGTCGCCGCGCTTGACCGAGTGGCCGGCGACGTCGATGGCGATGTCGCCGATCTGCAGGGTCTCGGGGGCGGGCTCGTCGGTGCGGCGCAGGCGGGCGCGCACCCGCGCCACCAGCTCCTTGGGCTTGAACGGCTTGACGATGTAGTCGTCGGCGCCGGACTCCAGGCCGAGCACGACGTCCACGGTGTCGCTCTTGGCGGTCAGCATGACGATCGGCACGCCCGACTCGGCGCGGATCTGCCGGCACACGTCGATGCCGTCGGCCCCCGGCAGCATCAGGTCGAGCAGCACGAGGTCGGGCCGGGTCTCCCGGAACGCCTCGAGCGCCTTGTCGCCGTCGTGCACGAACGAGGGCTCGAAACCCTCGCCCCTCAGCACGATGCCGAGCATTTCGGCGAGCGCGAGGTCGTCGTCGACGACCAGTACACGTCCTCTCATGGCCCTCATCGTCGCAAAGTCGGGGTTCGGTGGAGTGGTGCGCGATGCTCCGGCGCCACCTTGCCAGGGAGAGATATACCTTGGCGTGCAAGGTTACCCGCGTTTGCGCCGTACATGGCTCCCCCGCATCGGGTGGGCGGCTCGGATTGTAGAGGTGACTCCCGAAAGCGGCGCAAGGTTGACATCTCGCCCGTGACAGGATGACCTGACCGGCGATCGCCGCGGGGCCCGGCGGGCCCGCCCGGAAGCGCCGCGACCCCCGCACGCAGACCGCAGGGAACCAGGGACCGCAGGGAGCCGAGAATGCCGGGACCGGACGGCTGGGACGACGACGCCGGCGCCACCGACGTGGTGCGGGGCGTCCCGTTCCGACCCATGTCCATCTCGGAGCTGCTGGACGGCGCGATCGCCGGGATCCGGCGCCGCCCCCGCACCACGCTGGGCCTGTCGGTGGCGATCAGCACGGTGATCCAGGTGACGAGCTCGGTCGCCGCGTACTTCTTCATCGGCGACGAGGCCCGCGACGAGGTCACCCCGGACGTGCTGCTGGAGTCGTTCGGCGCGCAGCTCACGCTGACGGTGCTGGGGCTGGTCCTGTCGGCGTGCGGGATCCTGCTGATGGCGGGGCTGATGGCGCCGATCCTCGGCCGCGAGCTGGTGGGGATGCCGATCGCGCCCCGGCAGGCGTGGCGGGACGCGCGGCCGCGGCTCGGCCGGCTGGCCGGCACCGCCGCGGCCGTGATGGGCGCCTCGCTGGGCGCGCTGGCGCTGGCGGTGCTGCCGTTCTTCGCGCTGATCGCGGCGGACGCGCACCCGGCCTTCGGGGTGATCGCGGGGCTGCTCGGGTTCCCGCTCGGGATCGGCCTGATGGTGTGGCTCTACATCCTGCTCGTCCAGGCGGTCCCGGCGGTCGTCCTGGAGCGGCGGACGGTCACGGGCGCGCTGCGCCGGGCGGTCACGCTGTCCAAGGGCCGGTGGTTCCACACGTGCGGGACGCTGCTGCTGGCGCTGCTCGTGACCGTGTTCATGGGCTTCTTCGCGCTGCGCATCCCGTTCCTGTTCGTGCAGCTGGTCTTCTTCGGCGACGCCTCGGGCGACGGGGCGACGATGGGCGCGCTCGCGGTCGACACGCTCGGCCGGATCGTGAGCTGGTCGGTGGTGCTGCCGTTCGACGCGGGGGTGATCGCGCTGCTGTACATGGACCGGCGGATGCGCCGCGAGGGCTTCGACCTGGAGCTGCGCAGCCGGGGCCGCTCCGCCGCGGCGGTGATCGCGGGCGGGCCCCCGCACGAGCCCGCAGCCGAGCCCGCGCACGAGCCCACGGGCGAGGACGGGTTCATCGATCTCTGGCGGACCGATCCGGTGCCCGCCCGGCCGTGGACGGGAGCGAACCCGTGATCCTCGACCCGATCGGCCGCGACGAGGCCCGCGAGCTGGCCCGCCGCGAGCTGGAGAAACAGGTGTACCAGCGCGACAAGCCGTCCTGGCTGGAGCGCGTCTGGGCCGACTTCTCCGAGTGGCTGGCCAGCCTGTTCGACCGGGCGCCGAACCCGGAGGCGCAGGGCACCGGCGGCGGCTGGGTGTCCGTCCTGATCATCGTGCTCGTGCTGGCGATCGCCATCGCGCTGATCGCCTGGCTGATGCGGGGCCGCCGCAACCTGCGCTCCCGCGACAAGGCCCTGCTGGAGGACGCGCCGTCCACGGCGCTCGACCACCGGCAGGCCGCCGAGCGGCACGCGGCCGCCGGGGAATGGGCCGAGGCGATCCGGGAGCGGCTCCGCGCGATCGCGCGCGACCTGGAGGAGCGGGCCGTGCTCGCGGGGCGGCCGGGCCGCACGGCGGACGAGCTGGCGGCGGAGGCGGGCGAGGCCGTGCCGGAACTGGCCGGCGAGCTGGCCGCCGGCGTCCGGATCTTCGACGACGTCTGGTACGGCGACCGTCCCGGCACGGCCGAAGGGTACGCGCGCATGAAGGCGCTGGACGAGCGGCTGCGCGCGACGAAGCCGAAGCCGCTGGAGGCCGACGACCTCACCCCGGTGGGCGCCGGCGACGAAGGGGGCCCGCGATGGTGACCCAGGCCCCGCCCGGAGCCGCGGCCTCCGGCGCCGCGGAGCCGTCCGCGCGGCAGGTCGCGGGCCGCCGCTGGCGGTCGGCGCGCGGCGTGCTCGCGGTGCTGCTGGCGCTGGTCGTGATCGCGGTGATCCTGGCGGCGCTGCGCCCGTCGACTTCGGCGGGCGCGCTCGACCCGGAGTCGCCGAAGCGGGACGGCTCGCGCGCGCTCGCGGAGATCCTGCACCAGCACGGCACTGCCGTGACCATCAGGCGGAACATGCCGGAGGCCCTGCTCGCGGCCCAGCCCCGCGACACGCTCGTGGTGACCCGCACCGAGCGGCTCACCGAGGACGACCTGCGGATGCTGGCCGGTACGCAGGTGAACGTCCTGCTCGTCCGGCCGACGGCGGCGGCGCTGGACGTCCTGGCCCCCCAGGTGCGGCGGGTCGGCCCGAGCTTCGAGGAGACCGCGGCGCCGGGCTGCGCGCTGCCCGCCGCGTCCCTCGCCGGGAAGGTCGCCTTCCACGAGTCGGACACCTACGAGATCAACGGCCAGGGGACGGCGTGCTACCCGGCCGAGTACGGCGGCGCCAGGGTCGTCCAGGTGCAGGAGAACGCGCACACGGTGACCGTGCTGGGGTCGGCCGCGCCGCTGACGAACCAGCGGCTCACCGAGGAGGGCAACGCCGCGCTCGCCATGAACCTGGCGGCGCCGGGCTCCTCGACGGTGTGGCTCTACCCCGACCTCCCGGAGGCGGGCGAGGCCGCCGGGCAGCAGTCGCTCGGCGACCTGCTCCCGTTCGGCGTCAAGCTGTTCTTCCTCGAACTCCTGGTCGCGGTGCTGCTGGTGGCGCTGTGGCGGGGCCGGCGGCTCGGCCCGGTGGTGGCGGAGGCCCTGCCGGTCGTGGTCCGGTCGGCGGAGACGGTGGAGGGCCGCGCGCGCCTGTACCGGGCCGGGCGCGCCCGCGACCGCGCCTCGGACGCGCTGCGCTCCGGCGCCCGGGAGCGGCTCGTCCCGCTGCTCGGGCTGCCGCGCGGCAGCGCGCAGGACCCGTCCGCCGCACAGGAGATCATCACGGCGGTGGCCCGCCGCACGCCCTACGACGAGACGTACGTCGGGGCGGCCCTGTACGGTCCCGAACCCTTGGACGACGCCGGGCTCATCGCGCTCACGGACGTCCTCGACGACCTGGAAAGGCAGGTACGGCAGTCTTGAACACCCCTGTAGAGCTCGGGAAGGACGACGTGCCCGGCGGCAGCACGGGGCCGGGCGCGCTGTCCGAGGAGGCCCGGCGGCAGGCCGAAACAGCGCGCGCCGCGCTGACGGCGCTGCGCGGCGAGGTCGCCAAGACGGTCGTCGGCCAGGACTCCGTGGTGACCGGGCTCGTCATCGCGCTGCTGTGCCGCGGCCACGTGCTGCTCGAAGGCGTCCCGGGCACCGCCAAGACGCTGCTCATCAAGACGCTGTCGCGGGCCCTCGACCTGGACTTCAAGCGCGTCCAGTTCACCCCCGACCTGATGCCCGGTGACGTCACCGGTTCGCTGGTGTACGACAACCGGACGGCGGAGTTCGAGTTCCGCGAGGGTCCGGTCTTCACCAACCTCCTGCTCGCGGACGAGATCAACCGGACGCCGCCGAAGACCCAGGCGTCCCTCCTGGAGGCCATGGAGGAGCGCCAGGTCTCGGTGGAGGGCTCCGCGCGCGCTCTGCCCGACCCGTTCGTGGTCTGCGCGACCCAGAACCCGATCGAGTACGAGGGCACCTACCCCCTGCCCGAGGCCCAGCTCGACCGGTTCCTCGTCAAGCTGACCGTGCCCGTCCCAACCCGGGACGAAGAGATCGCCATGCTGCAGCGGCACGCGGGCGGGTTCGACCCGCGCGACCTGTCGGAGGTGAAGGCGGTCGCGGGCGCGGACGAACTCGCCGCCGGACGCGCCGCCGTCAGGACCGTCCACCTCGATCCCAAGGTCGCCGCCTACGTCGTGGACCTGTGCCGCGCGACGCGGCAGTCCCCGTCGCTGCAGCTCGGCGTCTCGCCGCGCGGTGCGACGGCGCTGCTGGCGACGTCCCGCGCCTGGGCGTGGCTGTCGGGCCGCGACTACGTGACCCCGGACGACGTGAAGGCGCTGGCCAGGCCGACGCTCCGGCACCGCGTCCAGCTGCGTCCCGAGGCGGAGCTGGAGGGCGCGACTGCCGACGGCGTGCTGGAGGGCATCCTCGCCCACGTCCCCGCGCCGCGCTGATGGCGCTGACCGGGCGCCTGGGGCTGCTGGCCCTGCTCGGCGCGCTCGTCCCGCTGCTCGTGCCGAGCTGGTGGGCGCTGTTCGCGGTGTGGGGCGTCCTGCTGCTCGGCGTGCTCGCCGACCTGGCGCTCGCCGGGAACGTGCGGGCCCTGCGCTTCCACCGGGACGGCGACACCAACGTGCGGCTCGGCGAGACCGCCCGGGTGGCGCTTATCGTCGAGAACCAGGGCCGGCGGCGGCTGAAGGCCCGCCTGCGGGACGTGTGGCCGCCGAGCGCGGGCGCCGCGCCCCGCACGGTCAAGGTGGACGTCCCGGCCGGTGAGCGCCGCCGCGTCGAGATGGCGCTGACGCCGACCCGGCGCGGGGACCGCAAGGCCGTCACCGTCGTCGTCCGCTCCGCCGGGCCGCTCGGGCTGGCCGCGCGGCAGCTGTCGCGCTCCGCGCCGTGGACGGTGCGGGCGCTGCCGGCGTTCCCGTCCCGCCGCCACCTGCCCGCCAAGCTGGCGCGGCTGCGGGAGCTGACCGGCGCGCACGTGGCGCTGATCCGCGGGCAGGGCACCGAGTTCGACTCGCTGCGCGAGTACGTGGACGGCGACGACGTCCGGTCCATCGACTGGCGGGCCACCGCGCGGCGCGGCGACGTCGTCGTCCGGACGTGGCGGCCCGAGCGCGACCGGCGCATCTACCTGGTGCTCGACACCGGCCGGACGTCGGCGGGCCGCGTCGGCGACATCCCCCGGCTGGACTGCTCGATGGACGCGGCGATGCTGCTCGGCGCGCTCGCGTCCCGGGCCGGGGACCGGGTCGACCTGCTCGCCTACGACCGGCGCGTCCGCGCCCGCGTGGAGGGCGCGTCCCGCACCGACCTGCTGCCCGCGATGGTGCACGCGCTGGCGCCGCTGGAGCCGGAGCTGCTCGAATGCGACGCCGCCGGGATGGTGTCGACGCTGATGGCGCGGGTGCGGCAGCGGTGCCTGGTCGTGCTGCTGACCGAGCTGAACACGGCCGCGATCGAGGAGGGGCTGCTGCCGCTGCTGCCGCAGCTCACCGCGCGGCACCTGGTGATGATCGCCGCGGTGTCCGATCCGCGGGTCGGTGAGATGGCCGCGTCCCGCGGCGACCTCGCCGCCGTGTACGACGCGGCGGCGGCCGAGCGCGCCCGCGCCGAGCGCCGCCGCCTCACCGCCGAGCTGCGCGGCCACGGCGTCGAGGTGGTGGACGCCCCGCCGGACGAGATCGCCCCGGCGCTCGCCGACGCCTACCTGGCGCTGAAGTCCGCCGGACGCCTTTGACGCGCGGACCGGCAGGACGCGCGCAGACCGGACGTGTGCGGGCCGGAGACGGGTCAGCCGGAGACGGGGGCCACGTCGGGGCGGAGGTCGGCGTCGCCGGTCTCCCCCGCGCGGGTGGCGCGGCGGCCGAGGACGAGCACGTAGCTGAGGAAGGCGACCTCCGCGACCACGCCGATCCCGATGCGCAGCCAGGTGACGTGCACCCAGCCGGTCACGAAGCCCTCGATGAGGCCGGACACCAGCAGCACCGCGACGAGCCCGATGGCGATGCTGACGGCGGCGCGGCCCTCCTCGGCGAGGGCCTGGCCGCGGCGGCGCGGGCCCGGGTCGATGATCGTCCAGCCGAGCCGCATGCCGCCCGCGCAGGCGAGGTACACGGCGGTGAGCTCCAGCAGGCCGTGCGGCAGGATCAGGCCGAAGAAGATGTCGCCCTTGCCGTAGGCGAACATCAGCCCGGCGGTCAGCCCGAGGTTGAGCTGGTTCATCAGCAGCACGTACACGGTGGGGATGCCGAGCAGGATCCCGAAGATGAGCGCGACCGCCGACACCCAGGCGTTGTTCACCCAGACCTTGAAGGCGAAGGACGCCGCCGAGTGCTCCGTGTAGTAGTTCGCGAAGTCGTGGTCGACGAGTTCGCGGATCTCGTCCGGCGTCCCGATGGTCGCCTGCACGTCCGGGCTGTGGACGATCCAGATCGCGAGGGCGAGCGAGAGCAGGTTGCCGAGGACGGCGGCGCCGAGCCACCACCACTTCATCCGGTAGGCGGCGGCCGGGAACGACACCGTCGCGAAGCGGGTGACGTCCCGCCAGAGCGGCGCCTGGGCGCCCGCCACCGCGGCCCTGCCGCGCGCCACGAGCGACGAGAGCCGGCCCACCAGCTGGGGGTCGGGCGAGCTGGAGCGGACGACGGACAGGTGCGTGGCTGTGCGCTGGTAGAGCTCGACCAGTTCGTCCACTTCGGCGCCGCTGAGCCTGCGTCCCCGGTTGATGAGGTGCTCCAGGCGCAGCCAGTCGGCGTTGTGCGCGGCCACATAGGCGTCGACGTCCACCCGGCGAGACTAACGTGTCGCATTACCGAACCGGCAAAATGAACGCATCCCCGGCATTGGAGGAGCAGGACATGGCCGAACTCGTCACCGGCGAGGCCGTCGCGCTCGACATCCGCGTCGCGCGGCTGGCCAGCCGTGGCTGCGCCTTCCTGCTCGACCTGATCTTCCAGACGGTGATGCTCTACCTCGTCGTCTACGTGACCGCGATGACCTCGCTCGTCGCGGACGACGCGTGGACGGTCGGGCTGACGCTGCTCGGCACCGTCGCCGTGCTGGTCGGCTACCCGTGCCTGTCCGAGACGCTGCTGCGCGGGCGGACGCTGGGCAAGATGGGCGTGGGCCTCCGCGTGGTCGCCGACGACGGCGGGCCGATCCGGTTCCGGCAGGCGCTGGTCCGGGCGCTGGCCGGCGTGATCGAGTTCTGGACGTTCTACGGCTCCCCCGCGCTGATCACCTCGTTCTGCAACCGGCGCGGCAAGCGGCTCGGCGACCTGTTCGCGGGCACGATCGTGATCAAGGAGCGCGCCCCCGCGGCGGCCCTGTTCGGCCCGGTCGCGGTGATGCCGCCGCAGCTCGCCTGGTGGGCCCGGTCGCTGGAGATCTCGATGCTGTCGGACGAGCTGGCGATGACGGCCCGGCAGTACCTGTCCCGGTTCTGGGAGCTGCTGCCCGAGGTGCGGGACTCGCTGGGCGAGCGCATCGCCGGGCAGGTCGTCGCGGTGATCAGCCCGCCCCCGCCGCCGGGGGTGCGGCCGGAGATCCTGCTGTCGGCGGTGCTCGCCGAGCGCCGGCACCGCGAGGAGATGCGGCTCGCCGAGCGCCGCGCCCGCCGGATGCGCCGCCTCGGCCTGCCCGTGTGGGGCCCGGGACCGGCGCAGGGCCCGGTGCCGGTGATGGCGATGGCCGGGCCGCCGGTGGCGGGTCCCGTCCGGCCGGGGCCGCCGGTGCCGCCGCCGTTCCGGCCGCCGCTGCCGGGGCAGCCGCAGTTCCTGCCGCCGCCCAACTACGGCGCTGGGCCGTACCAGCAGGTCCTGAACGCTCCCGGCCAGCCGCCCGCGGGGCCCTACCCGACCGGCCAGTACCCCACCGGCCAGTACCCGACGGGGCAGTACCCCACGGGGCAGTACCCGGCCGGGCGCTGACCGGCCGCGGTTTGTCAATCACGGCCGTCTCCAGGGCCGTTCGTTGTGGACTTGTGTGCCTATCCCGGGCCGTGGCCGCCTTCTAATATCCGAATAAGTTTCGTGTTTTAGGAGGCGGGATGCGCGTCCGTACTGCCCTCGGCCGGATCGCCCTGGCGTCCGTCCTCACGCTGACCCCCGCCGTCTTCACGGCGGCCCCAGCGCGCGCGGACACGGCACCGCTCCCCGCCATCACCGACGACCAGGGCCGGACGCTGGTCCTGCACGGGCTCAACACGGCGAGCAGCGCCAAGGGCCCGAACGGGCTGCCCTGGGTGACCCGGGACGACATCGCCCGCGAGGCGCGCGACCTCGGGACGAACTCCGTCCGCTACCTGATCCAGTGGAAGAACGTCGAACCCGAGCCCGGCCGGTACGACGACGCGTATCTGGACGACGTCGCCAAACGCGTGGCCTGGTACCGCGAGCAGGGGATGCACGTCATCCTCGACATGCACCAGGACATCTACGGCCCCGCCGCCTGCAAGGGCTCGGGGAACGGCGCCCCGGCCTGGGCCACCTACACCGACGGCCTGCCCTGCACCCCGCAGGACCCCTGGGTGCTGACGTACCTGCAACCGGCCGTCCTGCGCGCCTACGACAACTTCTGGAACAACACCGGCAAGCATCCCGAACTGATGCAGCGCTACACCGCGATGTGGAAGCACGTCGCACAGCGCTTCGCGGACGACCCCGCCGTCCTGGGCTACGACCTCATGAACGAGCCGTTCGGCGGCACGAGGCAGTTCGGCTTCTTCGAAGGCCCCATCCTGACGCCCTTCTACCAGGGCATCGTCAACGCGATCCGTGAGGTGGACGGCGACAACTGGGTGTTCGTGGAGCCGCAGGCCCTCGGCCCCAACGAAGGGGCGGAAACGTCACTCGGCGCCATCCGCGACCCCAGGCCGGGCGGCCCGCGCATCGTCCTGGCGCCGCACTTCTATCCCGGCGGGGTCGACCTCGGCGGTTCCTACGACGGACTGGCGAAGATGCTCGTCCAGGCGCAGTTCGCGCTCTGGAAGCGGAACATGCCCGCCGCCGCGCGCCGCCTCGGCACCCCGATGTGGCTCGGCGAGGTCGGCGGCATGGGCCAGGACGCCCCGGGCGCGGCCGCCTTCACCGGCGACTGGCTCTCCATGGCGGACGACCTCGGCATCGGCTGGGCGTACTGGTCGAACGACCCGGGCTCGTCCGGCGTCATCGACGGCAAGGGGGCGCCGACCCTCTTCTCCAAGCTCCTCGCCCGCCCCTACCCGCGCGCCGTCGCGGGCACGCTGACCGGCATCTCCCAGACCTCGGACGCGCTCACCGTCACCTGGCGCAACAAGCCCGGCGTGACCGGGCCCACGGAGATCTGGTTCCCGGCCGCCCCCAAGGTCACCTCGTCCGACCCTGACGGAACATGGCGGACGCAGTGGGACCCCGCCCGCCGCGTCCTCTCGGTGTGGGCCGACCCTGGCACGCCGTCCCACACCGTCACCGTGCAGCCCTAGCCCGGCAGGGAACGAAGCTTCTCGGTCAGGGTCGGACGCATCTTCTTCAGGCAGAGCACCGGACGGTAGGCGCCCTCACTGGTCATGAAGTGCGTCGCCTCGGCGGGGCACTCCTGCTGCGTCGCGACGCGTCCGACGACCTTCGCGACGGCCTGGCTGGACCCGCAGTCGGCCTTGTCCAGGTCACCGACCTTGAAGGAGGGGTCGCCGATGCACTCGCCGGGGGACAGCACGCCGCCGCCGGGGCCGAGGCACAGCACCGGCTTGGCGAGGGAACCGCTGAACGACCGCATCTTCATCACTTCGAGCGTCTGCGCCGGGCACGACCTCTCCGCGTCGACCCGCGCGATGATCTTGCCGTACCAGCCCGGCTTCGCGCACGCCTGCTCCTTGCCGAAGCCGATCGAGCCGCTGCTCACGCAGTCGCCGACGGACAGGAACGCGCCGCCCGCGCCGGGGTCGCCGGGGTGCGGGCCCTTGACGTTGCGGACGCACGCCTCGAAGTAGTTCTCGTCGGTCTTCTCGCCGCGGACGTTGGTGACGCCGTCCGTCCCGGCCGGGCAGTCCGGCTCGGACCGCGAGGTGACGCGCAGGCCGGTCGCCTTGCCCTCATCGGTGATCTTGAGGACCTTGGCCTTGGCGTCCGAGCCCTCGCACCGCACCCGCAGGCTCGCCGGGATGCGGTTCCCGTCGTCCGCCCCGAACCCGGTGTCCACGCAGTCGCCCGCCTTCACCGGGCCGCTCGGCGCCCCGGTGCCCTTGACGAGCATGAAGCCGAGGCAGCCCACGATGAGGACGGCCGCGGCGGCGACGCCCACCCACACGAGCGGCGACGGCTTCTTGGCGGGCGGCCCCGCGAACGGCTGCCCCGGCGGCGGGAACTGCTGCCCCGGCGGCGGGAACTGCTGCCCCGGCGGCGGGAACGGCGGCTGCTGCCCCGGGCCTTCCGGCGCCTGTCCGTGCATGTCCGGCACTCCTCCAAAAACACGATCTTGATGGACGGGCTAGGAAGATATCGCAACGCGCGGGCCCGCCCGGCCACCCGGTGCGACGCAACCCGGCCGGGTCACGCGAGGAGGTTGGGCGGGGACTCCAGGTCCGCCAGCTCCACACCCGGCGCGGCGAGGACGACGTCCCCGGCCAGGTGGACGGTCTCGACCTCGCCCGTGGCCAGGTCGGTGATCTCGTACTCCGAGACGGGCAGCGGCCCGGTGTCGGTCTCGTGCGCGGTCGTCCCGGCCCGGTGCCAACGCCACCTCCCGGTCAGCGCCGCGAGGGACGGCCCGCTCACCCGGACGAGCGGCACGTCGGCCCGCCCGCCGTCGTCCAGGTCCAGCGAGCGGGCGACCGCGACCAGGAAGCCCGGCGAGTCGGAGATGAACCCGGCCGCGCGCTCGGCGTGCTCGGCGCCCTCCGCGCCGGCCGCGCGCACCCACGCCAGCTCGGGCCCGGTCAGCCCGCCGCGCAGCCACCAGCCGGGCGTGACGAACTCGACGCGGATCTGCCGCCACCGCGCGTCCACGACCAGGTCGACGCGGACGCCGTCGTCCCGCCGGGACGTGTAGCGCCACCCGCCGGGGCCCGGCGCGCACTGGAAGCGCTCCGCGAGCCCCCCGTCGAGGTGCAGGTACGTCCCGGCGGGCATCAGGAGCCGATGCGCCAGGAGTGCAGGTAGTCCTCCTGGTCCGGGGTCAGCAGGTCGATGGAGATCGACATCGACGCGAGCTTGAGCCGGGCGACCTCCGTGTCGATCTCCTTCGGCACCTCGTGGACGGCCGGGGCCAGCGTCGCGTGGGACTCCGCCAGCCACGCGCACGTGAGCGCCTGGTCGGCGAACGACATGTCCATCACGGCCGCCGGATGCCCCTCGGCGGCGGCCAGGTTCACCAAGCGGCCCTCGGCGAGCAGGACGAGACGCCGGCCGTCCGCCAGCACGTACTCGTCCGTCTGCGGCCGGATCCCGCGGTGCACCTCGACCGCCATCTCGCTCAGCGCCCGCACGTCGATCTCGACGTCGAAGTGCCCGGAGTTCGCGAGGATGGCGCCGTCCTTCATGACCGCGAGGTGGTCGCCGTTCACGACGTCACGGTTCCCGGTGACGGTGATGAAGACGTCGCCGTCCGGCGCGGCCTGCGCCATGGGCTGGACGGCGAAACCCTGCAACGCCGCGTCCAGCGCCTTGACGGGGTCGATCTCGGTGACGACCACACGCGCGCCCAGGCCCCGGGCACGCTCGGCCAGGCCGCGCCCGCAGTACCCGAAGCCCGCGATGACGACGGTCTTGCCGGCCAGCAGCGTGTTCGTCGCGCGCACGATCCCGTCCAGCGTGGACTGGCCCGTTCCATAGCGGTTGTCGAACATGTGCTTGGTGTCGGTGTCGTTGACCGCGACCATGGGGAACTTCAGCGCGCCCTCACGCGCCATCTGGTGCAGCCTGATGACACCGGTCGTCGTCTGCTCACACCCCGCCTTCACCGCGCCGAGCAGGTCCGTGCGGTCGATGTGCAGCGTGTTGACGAGATCGCAGCCGTCGTCCAGCACGAAGTCAGGCCCGGTCTCCAGCGCCTGGTGGATGTGGGCGTAGTACCCCTCACGGTCGGTCCCCGCGCGCGCGAAGACCTCCACCCCGTACTCGTGGACGAGCGCCGCCGCCGTGTCGTCCTGCGTAGAGAGCGGATTGGACGCCGCCAACGCAACACTCGCCCCGCCCGCCTGGAGCGTGCGGATGAGCCCGGCGGTCTCGGTCGTCACGTGCATGCACGCCGCGACCTTGAACCCCTCCAGCGGCCGCTCCTCGGCGAACCGCTCCCGGATCTGCCGCAGCACGGGCATGCTCCGCTCGGCCCACCCGATCCGCTTGACCCCTTCATAGGCCAGCGAACCATCCGCGATATCGCTCATGAACTCCCCGCAGACACGGCCGCCGGGCGGGGAAGATCCCCGCCCGGCAGTCATATTTCCCTATCGGCTCAGTACCGGTAGTGGTCGGGCTTGTACGGGCCCTCCACGTGGACGCCGATGTAGGCGGCCTGCTCCTTGGTGAGGGTGGTGAGCTTGACGCCGAGGGCGTCGAGGTGGAGGCGGGCGACCTTCTCGTCCAGGTGCTTCGGCAGGACGTACACGCCGATCGGGTACTCGTCGGTCTTGGTGAACAGCTCGATCTGCGCGATGACCTGGTTCGTGAAGGAGTTGGACATCACGAACGACGGGTGGCCGGTGGCGCAGCCGAGGTTCATCAGCCGGCCCTCGGCGAGGACGATGATCGAGTGGCCGTCGGGGAAGCGCCACTCGTGCACCTGCGGCTTGATCTCGATCTTCTCGATGCCCTCGGTCTTGGCGAGGCCGGCCATGTCGATCTCGTTGTCGAAGTGGCCGATGTTGGAGACGATCGCCTGGTGCTTCATCCGGGCCATGTGGGCGGCCGTGATGATGTTGAAGTTGCCGGTGGTCGTCACGAAGATGTCGGCCTGGTCGACGACGTCGTCCAGGACGGAGACCTGGAAGCCGTCCATCGCGGCCTGCAGCGCGCAGATCGGGTCGATCTCGGTGACGATGACGCGGGCGCCCTGGCCCTTCAGGGCCTCCGCGCAGCCCTTGCCCACGTCGCCGTAGCCGCAGACCACGGCGACCTTGCCGCCGATCAGCACGTCGGTGGCGCGGTTCAGGCCGTCGATGACCGAGTGGCGGCAGCCGTACTTGTTGTCGAACTTCGACTTGGTGACCGAGTCGTTGACGTTGATCGCCGGGAACGCGAGCGTGCCGGCCTTCGCCATCTCGTAGAGGCGGTGGACGCCGGTGGTGGTCTCCTCGGTGACGCCCTTGATGCCGGCGGCGGTCTCGGTCCAGCGGCCGGGCTTCTCGGCGATGGTGCGGCGCAGGGTGTCGAGGATGATGCCCCACTCCTCGGGGTCGTCCTCGGTCGCGGCCGGCACGGCGCCCGCCTTCTCGTACTCGGCGCCCTTGTGGACGAGGAGGGTCGCGTCGCCGCCGTCGTCCAGGATCATGTTCGGGCCGGTGCCGTCCGGCCACCGCAGGGCCTGGTCGGTGCACCACCAGTACTCTTCGAGCGTCTCGCCCTTCCAGGCGAACACCGGGACGCCCTTCGGGTCCTCGGCGGTGCCGTCCTTGCCGACGACGATCGCGGCGGCGGCGTGGTCCTGGGTGGAGAAGATGTTGCAGGACACCCAGCGGACGTCGGCGCCGAGCTCCACCAGCGTCTCGATCAGCACGGCCGTCTGGATCGTCATGTGCAGCGAGCCCATGATCTTCGCGCCGCGCAGCGGCTTGGCGGCGGAGTACTCCTCGCGCACCGCCATCAGGCCCGGCATCTCGTGCTCGGCGAGCCGGATCTCCCGGCGCCCGAAGTCGGCCAGCGACAGGTCGGCGACCTTGTAGTCCATGCTTTCGTTGCTCCCTTGGTGATGGCGGCGCCGTCCGCGTGTGCGGGCCGGTACGCGAGGGCTTGACGGGCCCGTGGGACCCGGTCAACGCCGCGAGTCTACGGGCGGGCGGCGCCGGAAGGCACGGCCGGACGCGACTTTCTGACACGGATTTGTCAGAATCGGCCCATGCGCATCACGGAGGCCGCCCGGCGGCTCGGCACCTCGCCCCGCATGCTCCGCTACCGGGAGGCCCTCGGGCTGCTGCCCGCCACCCGGGAGGCGTCGGCGGCCCGGCGCGGCGGCGGCCACCGGCGGTTCGGCGAGGCCGAGCTGCGCGCCGTGGCGCTCGCCCTCGCGCTGGAGAAGCGCTACGACATCGGCCCGGCGGAGCTGGCGTTCGGGCTGCGCGTCCTGGCCGAGCCGCAGGTGCAGGCGCACGTCCGGGAACTGGGCGAGCGGATCGGACGGCTCTCCGCCCCGCCGACCCGCGCGCTCGACTTCGAGAAGGAGAAGGCGATGCGCCTGCTGCGCCGGCGCTGACCGCTCCCACCCCCGTCCTACCGCGGCTAGTTCGGGGCGTTCTCCCCCGGCACCACCACGCCGGACTCGTAGGCGAGCATCACGGCCTGCGCGCGGTCGCGCAGGCCCAGCTTGGTGAAGACGCGCGCCACGTGCGTCTTCACCGTGTGCTCGCTGACGACGAGGCGCTGCGCGATCTCCCCGTTCGACAGGCCGCCCGCGATCAGCACCAGCACCTCGGTCTCCCGCGCGGTCAGCGTCTCCAGGGCCGCCGGGGCCTGCGGGCGGTTGCGGCGCTGCTTGGTGAACTCGCGGATGAGGCGCCCGGTCACCTGCGGCGCCAGCAGCGAGTCGCCGCGCGCCACCACCCGGACGGCGGAGACCAGCTCGTCGGCGGTCGCGTCCTTCAGCAGGAAGCCGCTGGCGCCGACGGCGAGCGCGTCGTAGACGTACTCGTCCACGTCGAACGTCGTCAGGACCAGCACCCGGACGCTCTCGGCGCCCGGCAGGGCGAGGATGCGGCGGGTCGCCTCGATGCCGTCCATGCCGGGCATCCGGATGTCCATGACGACGACGTCGGGACGGATGCGCTCGGCGATCCGGACCGCCTCGCGGCCGTCGCCCGCCTCGCCGATGACGGTGATGTCGTCCTGCGCGGCGAGCAGGGCGGCGAACCCGGCCCGGACGATCGTCTGGTCGTCGACGATCAGCACGTTGATCACGGCCGCCGCCCCTCGGGACGTGCGGCGGGCGCGTCAGGGGTGGTGGCCGGGGGGCGCCTGCGAGCCGTGTCCACGGGTGGAATTCCCCTCCCTCGTCAGCGGAAGCTCGGCCTCCACCAGGAACCCGCCCTCGGCGGCCGGCCCGGCGGAGAACCGTCCGCCCAGCATGGTCGCACGTTCCCGCATCCCGACGAGCCCGTGTCCGCCACCGGACTCCGGCGGCGGCGGTCCGGTGCGTCCGTCCACGGAGGTCGGGCCCGCGGGGTCCAATACGGCGGTACGGGGATTGACGGCGTCCCGGTTCAGTACCTGCGTCGGCGCGGACGCGCCGTCGTCGCGGACGCGAACCGCGAGCCGGTCGGCGAGGAACATCAGGTCGACGTGCACGCCCGCGCCGGGAGCGTGCCGCCGCGCGTTGGTCAGCGCCTCCTGGACGATCCGGTACGCCGACAGCTCGACCGTGGTTGACAGGGTCCGCGCGTCGCCGTGCACGGCGAGGTCGACCCGGCCGCCGGCACCGCGGTGCTGCTCGATCAGGTCGGGCAGCCGGTCCAGCCGCGGCTGCGGTGAGTTCGCCGCGTCCGGTTCGGGCTTGGCGTCGGCGCGCAGCACGCTGAGCAGCCGCCGCATCTCCACCAGCGCCTCGCGGGCCGTCTTGGCGATCTCGGTGTAGCCGGCGCGGGCCTCGGGCGACAGGTCGTCCATCGTGTACGGGGCCGTCTCCGCCTGCACGGCGATCATGGAGACGGAGTGCGCGACGACGTCGTGCAGCTCGCGCGCGATGCGGGCGCGCTCCCGCATGACGGCCTGCTCCCGCTGCACGGCGGTGAGCCGGGTGAGGGTCTCGTTGTTGCGCTCGGCGGCGGCGGCCTCCGTCCGCCCGGCGGACTCCACGACCCGCCGCGCGTCGCCGAGCCCGATGGCGGCGAGGACGGCCACGACCGTCGCGGGCCACGGGACGTCGTCGAGCGTGCCGGTGGCGAGGTAGACGACGGCGACCGTGGCGACGCTGCCGAGCGCGAGGACGCCGGTCGACTGGCGGGGCAGCTGCCGGCCCAGCGCGTACAGCGTGTAGAGGGCGGCGAAGCCGGTGGTGATGAGCAGGATCTGGCCGGTGAGGAGGCTCGCCGCGACCGCGCTGAGCACGACGGCGGCGACCGGGCGCAGGTTTTCCCGGCGCCACACGAGGGGCAGCGTCGCCGCGACGGCGAACCCGCCGGCGAGGCTGAGCGGCGAGTCGACCTGGGGCGCCAGCTCGGCCAGCGCCGCGATCGTCAGCGCGAGCCCGGTCAGCGGGGCGAAGTACCAGGAGCCCGCGACCTCCCGCCAGGCGTTGATCCAGCGGGGCAGCGGCGCCGTCGCACCGGCGGGCGCGCCCGGCGCGCCGGGGGCGGGTGCGGCGCCGCCGTTCAGCCGCGCGCCGAGCCGCGCCGCGAGCGGCCGCAGCAGGGTGCCGATCCCGGTGAGGATCCACAGGAGCAGTTGGCCGACGCCCGCCACGATCCGGCCGGACAGCCGCCACGCGTGGTGCGCGACGGCTGGGCCGAACCCCGCGGGGTCGGGTCCGGTCCGGGCCTTGTCATCGGAGGTCACCCCTCCATACTGACCGCTGCGGGGGGTGGCCACCTCACCGAGCGGATGTATAGGGAGGAGAGGGCTCCACCTGGAGTACCACGCGGGTTCCCTCCTTGAGGGGGACGTCCCGGCACGGCCCGCGAACGTAATGTCTTAACCGTGACCGCGACGGTGGCATCGCCGACGTAGGGGGTTCGGCGGGGCCGCCGCGGTCACACCAGAACCGCCCGGTTTCAGGGGTCCGGGCGGGGAGGCAAGGGAAGCACCTCGCCGGACGGCCGCGATCCGCTTTCGCGGAGGCGTCCGCCGGTCTCGCCTGGGCTGGGGTACGGCCGGCAGTGCGGCGGCCGCCCGGCGAGGGGTCCCTTGCCCATCATGAAGGCCCGTGATGGAAAGCCCGCGATGAACGCGTGGGGCGCCCTATGGACGCCCACGGACGTCAGGACGACGCGGGCGCCTCCGGAGCCGCCTCCGCGTCCGGCACCCCGGTACGGGACGCCTCGTCCAGCGCGGGCTCCAGGTAGATCAGCTTCGCCACCGGGAACTGCGCCCGGATCTTGGCCTCGGCCGCGTCGATGCCCCGCGCCACCTCCGCCGCCGTGTCGTCGTGGTGCACGGCGATCTTCGCGGCGATCAGCAGCGCGTCCGGGCCGAGGTACTCGGTGCGGATGTGGATCAGGCGGGCGACCTCCTCCACCGACTCCAGCGCCGCGACGATCTGCCGCTCGGTGTCGGGGTCGACGCCCTCGCCGATCAGCAGGCTCTTGGTCTCGATCGCGAGGATCGTGGCGACCGCGCCGAGCAGCACGCCGATCGCGACGGTGCCGACGCCGTCCCACACGCCGTCCTCGGTGACCACGGCCATCGTGACGCCGAACAGCGCGAGGAACAGGCCGACGAGGGCGGCGAGGTCCTCCAGCAGGACGACCGGGAGTTCGGGGGCCTTCGCGCGGCGGATGAACGACCACCAGGACTGGCCGCCGCGGACCTGGTTCGACTCCTTGATCGCGGTGCGGAAGGAGAACGCCTCCAGGATGATCGCGATGATCAGCACCCCGAACGCCCAGGCCGGGGCCTTGACGTCCTCGGGGTGGGAGATCTTGTGGTAGCCCTCGTACAGCGAGAACGCCGAGCCGACCGTGAACAGGACGACCGCGACGACGAACGCGTAGAAGTAGCGTTCGCGGCCGTAGCCGAAGGGGTGCTCGGGCGTCCGGTCGCGCTCGGACCGCTTGCGGCCGAGGAGCAGCAGACCCTGGTTGCCCGAGTCGGCCACCGAGTGGATCGACTCCGCCAGCATCGACGACGAACCGGTGAACGCGAACGCGACGGCCTTGGACGCCGCGATCCCGAGGTTGGCGGCCAGCGCGGCGACGATGGCCTTTGTTCCACCCTCAGCACTCATCTAGGTAATCCTCGCTTTGAGCTCATCAATGGCAGGCACCGGCGTCGGATCCACGCCCAGCGCGATAGCCAAGTAAACCGTGACATAGTCCGCTGACGCGATGAGTGACGCGATTCTCTCCAGCGGATGCTCGCCCTCGGCGCGGATCTCGGTGACCACCACGCCCCGGTCGCGGGCCAGCGCGGCGGCCGCCTCGGCCCGCGCGCGCACCCGGGGATGCTCGTCCACGTCCCGCAGGACGAGGAGGTGCAGGCCGTGCTCGGGGTCTTCGGCGCGGTCGCGGAAGAAATGGTCGTCGTCGGACGCGCCGGAGTCGGCCGGGGAGCCGCCGCGTGCGAAGAAGCCGTCGAAGGCCGCCACCTGGTTGTGGCCGGCCTCCGGCATCTCGCCGGACACCGCCGGGTACTTGGCGTTCTCGTTGAGCTGGCAGGCCGTGCGGTACGCCGCCGTCGCCGCGATCGGGGACGTCCCCCACACCAGCGGCACGTCGCCCGCGAGGTCGAGCGCGATCCGCTTCGCCGGGTTCACGAACGGCTCGCTGGACGGACGGCACCGGTGGGCCACGTCCTCCAGCAGCGTCGCCGTCGACTCCAGCACCGCGTCGGGGACGTCCACGAGCCGCAGTGTGCGCGCGGCGACGACCAGGGGGACCGTCAAGCCCCACAGTGTGGAACGCGGCTGCCCTGCAGACCGCACAGGAACGAACAGCGCGCGGCTCCGGTCGGCGAGGTCGGCGAGCGGCGACTCCGGGGCGCCGACGAACATCAGCCTGCAGCCCCGCCGGGCCGCCTCAGCGGCGACGTCCAGGGTCTCCGCCGTGGTCCCGGAGCACGACACCGCGATGACGAGGTCGGCCGCGCCGACCCAGCCGGGCAGCCGGTGGCCCCGGACCGTGAACACCGGGACCGCGCAGCCCGCGCCGCACACCGCCGCGAGCACGTCGCCCGCGATGCCGGACCCGCCGACCCCGGCGACCACGACCGCGCGCGGCCGGCCGTCCTCGGCCAGCGCCGCGACGCCCGCCTCGGCCGCCGCCCGCTGCGCCTCCCGCACCTGCGCCGCCGACGAGGCGACCTGCCGCAGCATCCCGCCCGGGTCGGCGGCCTCGACCGCCTCGGCGTCCTCCAGCCGGGAAGGGTCGAGCGCCGCGCTCATCGCCGCGCCACCGCCCGGAGGCTCACGGGGCGGGGGTCCTGGCCTCGTCGACCAGCAGGACGGGGATGTCGTCGCGCACCGGGTAGGCGTAGCCGCACGAACCGGTGCAGACCAGCTCGTCGGCGCCCTCGTCGGCGCGCAGGTCGCCGCCGCAGTTCGGGCAGGCGAGGATCTCCAGGAGCCAGGAGTCCAGCTTCATCGTCATGGCAGCGTCACTTCTCCCTACAGTCGGTGGGCCCGGTCGTCACTTCTCGTCCCTGACCAGCGCCAGGACCTCGTCGCGGATCGCCGCCATGGTCGCCTCGTCGCCGGCCTCCGCGTTCAGGCGCAGCAGCGGCTCGGTGTTGGACGGCCGCAGGTTGAACCACCAGCCGGCGGACTCGTCGGCCACGGTGAGCCCGTCCAGTTCGTCGATCGCGACGCCGGGGCGGCCGGCGAAGGCGTCCTTGACCTTCGCCGCGGCGGCGTCCTGGTCGGCGACCTCGCTGTTGATCTCGCCGGACGCGACGTAGCGGGTGTACTCGCCGAGCAGTTCCGACAGCGGCCCGTCCTGCTCGCCGAGGGCGGCGAGGACGTGCAGGGCCGCCAGCATGCCGGAGTCGGCGAACCAGAAGTCGCGGAAGTAGAAGTGCGCCGAGTGCTCGCCGCCGAACACCGCGCCCGTCTCGGCCATCGTCTGCTTGATGAACGAGTGCCCGACGCGGGTGCGGACCGGCGTCCCGCCGTGCTCGGCGACGATCTCCGGGACGGCCTTGGAGGTGATCAGGTTGTGCACGATCGAGGACCCCGGGTGCTTCGCCAGCTCCCGGGTCGCGACCAGCGCGGTGATCGCGGACGGGGCGACGATCTCGCCGCGCTCGTCCACCACGAAGCAGCGGTCGGCGTCGCCGTCGAAGGCGAGCCCGATGTCGGCGCCGGTCTCGCGGACCTTGGCCTGCAGGTCGCGCAGGTTCTCCGGCTCGATCGGGTTGGCCTCGTGGTTGGGGAAGGTGCCGTCCAGCTCGAAGTACATCGGGACCAGGTCGATCGGCAGGCCCTCGAACACCGACGGGACGGTGTGCCCGCCCATGCCGTTGCCCGCGTCAACGACGACCTTCAGCGGCCGGATCGACGACAGGTCGACGAGCGTCTTCAGGTGCTCGGCGTAGCCCTTCAGGACGTCCCGCCGCTGCACCGTGCCCGGCTTGCCGTCGTAGGCGGGGACGCCGTTCTCGATCATCTCGCGGATCTCGGCGAGGCCGGTGTCGCGGCCGACCGGGCGGGCGCCGGAGCGGCAGAGCTTCAGCCCGTTGTACCGGGCCGGGTTGTGGCTCGCGGTGAACATGGCGCCGGGCAGGTCGAGGCTGCCGCTGGCGTAGTAGAGCAGGTCGGTGGAGCCGAGCCCGGCCTCGATCACGTCCGCGCCCTGGGACGTGGCGCCGCGCGCGAACGCCTCCGCCAGCGGGACCGACGACTCGCGCATGTCGTGCGCGGTGACCACCGCGCTCGCCCCGGTGACCCGCACGAACGCCGCCCCGGCCGCCTCGGCGATCGCGGGGTCGAGCTCGTCCGGGACGACGCCCCGGATGTCGTACGCCTTGAAGATCTTGCCGAGGTCGCCCACTCCTGCTCCCTGGTCGAGAAACGCTGCCCGAATGTGCCAAGAGACCCTGTGCCCCGGGAAACCGGGTTCACGAGCCTACCGGGAAGGCCGGACGCGACCCGCCGCGACGTCGCCGACGAACGCGGATGCGCGGCTCGAACGCGGATGGGCGAGGCTCGGACGCGGGCGGGAGGTCACTCCTGGCCGGGCTGCGTTCCCGCGGGTTCCGAGCGCAGCACCCGCAGGTGGCCGCGGCGCCCGACCTCCGTGCCCTGCCCGACCGGCTCGTGGCCGGTTCCGGGGGCGGGCCGCGCGGCCTCGCGGACGGCGTCGGCGAGGGCCTCCAGGTCGTCGGCGCTCGGCTCGGTCTCCTCCTCGACGGGCAGCCGCACCAGTTCCCAGCCCATCGGGGCGGTGAGACGCTCCGAATGCTCCGCGCACAGGTCGTAGCAGTGCGGCTCGGCGTACGTGGCGAGCGGACCCAGTACCGCGGTGGAATCGCGGTAGACGTACGTGAGCGTGAACACTGCGGGCGCCTTGCAGGCGGTACGAGAGCAGGTGCGGACGGGGCTCACGATGGCTGACCGTACCTCCCTCCCACCGGCTCCGCCACCACCGGGCCGAACGTGTCGCCGTTACCGGTGGATTTACGGGGCAACGACTACATTCCGTGTGGGTCCGACCTCGCACCGTGCGCCTCCGCCGCGCATGTGCTCGGCGAGGTGGAGAGGTACGCTTGTGGCGTGCGATCCCGTGTGGCAGGCGTACGGCGCCGCGATCGGCACGGCCGTGGCGTACGTGGTCCTCTGACGCCCCCGCAGGCTCCGGTCTCACGCACCCGCGCGGAACGGTTCGACGACCTCGTCGACGACGAGGTGCGGCGGCTCGGCGGCCGCTGGGGCCGCGAACTGGCCCGGGTGCGGTTCACGGTCGAGGAGGTTCCGAGCGTCGAGCCGTGGTTCGACGGCCCGGTCCCGCTCGGCCAGACGGTTCCGGGCGAGGGCAAACGGCCGGTCCGCATCACCGTGTATCGGCGTCCGGTCGAGGCGCGGGCGAAGAGCGAGGCCGAGCAGGCCCGCCTGATCCGCGATCTGCTGGTCGAAGAGGTCGCCGACCTCCTCGGCCTCTCCCCCGAATCCGTCGACCCGAGCTACGACTCCCCGGACGACTAGCCCGGGATCAGGGCGCCCTGGGAGTCGGCGGTGTCGGGCAGGTGCACGATGGTCGCGGCGGGCGTGATCGGCAAGATGGTGAACAGGTAGTCGTCGCCCTTGCCCTTGGCGAGCGTCCGGGACGCGTGGACGGGCCCCGAACCCCGCTTCGGGATGATCACGACGCCGTAGGCGGTGCCGTCCTCGGCGTTCCCGTTCGGGGCGGCGAGCGCGGCCTCGACGGTGCGGCCCGCCGGGATCCTGATCTCCTGCGGCGCGCTCTTGCCCGTGGCGTTGATGGTCGTGACCTCGACGGTCGCCGCGCCGGACGGGGCCGTCAGGACGAGCGAGGAGTCGAACCGGTTGTCGGCCACGATGCCCGGCCCCGACCCGGTGAGCGGCGGCGTGGACGTCCCGTAGGCGATGTCGGCGCCGCGGTCGGCGGCGAAGCCCGCGACGATCGGGCGGTCCGCGACGAGCCGGACGGCGGCGGCCTTGCCCACCAGGGCGCCGTCGACGGCCAGGGACGTGACGGTCTTGGCTGGCGCGTCGAGGACGTCCTGGCCCTGCGGGGCGAACGCGCCGTCCTTCGTGATCACCTGCATCCTGATCCGGGCGTCCGCCTCGCCGGGCACGGAGACCAGCAGCCGGCGCTTGCCGGAACCGCCCGGCACGCCGGGCACGACGAGGGACGACGCGGGCGCGGGCGACCGCGGCAGCCACTCGATGCCCTTCTCCTCCCCGGCGCGGACGCGCACGGACGCGGTGACCCGCCCGCCGTTGGTCCGGACGCGCAGCGCGAGGTCGGCGGCCGACTTGACGATGTCGCCGAGCCCCTCCGCCGACCCGCCGATCCGCACGACCCGGGTGGTGTAGGGGTCGACGCGGGTGCCGCGGCCGTCGGTGGTGTCGAGCGGGCCCTCGCCGGACAGGGCGGTGAGGTCCACGGACGCGGGCTGGGAGTCGACGTTGGTGAGGTAGACGTCGAGCTCGTCGGCGGCGACGGGCCCGGGGCCGAGGAACCACTGGTCGGTGGCGGGCGTCGCGCAGCGGGCGCCCGCGAGGCCGCGGTCGTCGCCGTCCTCCTCGTAGGTGGTCTGCTCGGCCGCCAGCCCGGCGGCCATGGCGCCGGTGGCGCGGAGGGTGTAGGAGTCGTCGCCGGATTCGGTGTCCTTCTCCCAACTCTGGCCCGGCGACGTCATGGACGCGATCGCGGTGCCGCCCTTCGTCGGCGCCATGTCCACGCGGCCGCCCTTCCCGGGGGCCGGGAGGGACTGGACGGCAAGCCGCCCGCCCTCGTGGCCGGGGCAGACCATCACCGCCGACGTGACCGGGGCGTCGTGGCCGTTCGCCGAGGCGTCGCCCGGACGGGAGAACGTCGCGGCCCCGTACAGCGCGGCGACGCCGACGAGCATGAGCGCGGCGGTCGCGTACCGCATGCCGATGACGCGCAGCAGCGTGTCCGTGCTCACGAGGTCGTCGCGTTTGAGGAGCTTGCGCGCGTCCGCGAGTTTGCGCGGGCTCGGAAGCCTGCGCGGGCTCGGAAGCCTGCGCGGGCTCGGAAGCCTGCGCGGGCTCGGAAGCCTGCGCGCGGTCAGGAGCTTGCGCGGGTTCACGAGACCTCCTCCGGCTTCGGTTCCTCCACGGAGGGCGGCGGCGGCTCGTGCTCGACGCGGACGTGGGTCCCGCGGCGGCGTCCGCGCCGCCCGCCGCGCCGTCCGCGGCGCCGTTCGCCGCGCCGTTCGCGCTCACCGGGGAACACGAGGTTGTCCACCTGCGCGCCGGGCAGCGCGAGGACGGCGACGAGCAGCACGGCGATGCCCTGGACGACGAGCCAGGCGTGCCGCATCGTCATGGACCTGCTCAGCTCGAACTCGCCACCGGCGGCGGGAATCGCGTAGCCCTGCGCCCAGCCGTCCACCTCGCGTTCTTTGAGGGCCTCGCCGTTCAGGGTGGCGTCCCAGCCACCGTCGGAAGGTTCGGCAAGGAGGAGGGTGCGGGTGCCGTTTCCGGGTGGGATCTGCATGCGGGCGTCGATCCGTCCGGCGGGAAGGGGCGTGACGGTGGGGCCGTCCAGAAGCATCATGCGGGCGGACGGCGATTGGAGTCGCCACACCGCGAACGTTTCCGTGCGGCTGAGGCGCGTCAGTTCGGGTGCCGCGTCGAGGACGCCCGTGACAGGGTCCTTCTTGGGGTGCGGCACGAGGATGTACTGGACGCCCATACGGGTCAGTGCAGGACCGTCGTCGCCTTCGCGACCGGCTGCCAGTCCGGCGACCAGGTCGTCCAGGCGGTCGTGGGCTTCGCCGCCGTCCGCGACTTCGGATTCGCCGATCCGTGGACGGGCGTCCCTGAGCAGGGTGTAGGAAACGCGTCCGCTCGGCTCGCTGTGCAGGACGAGTGTCCTCGCACCGCCCGGCCCGTGGACGAACGCGGGGATGGCGTCCGGGTCGATCTTCCCCAGCGGGCCGCCCGCGCCGCCCGCCACCCAGAACCCGGCGGCCAGCAGGGGCGCGGAGAGCGCGGCCAGCACGACGACCGCGCCGCCCGCCTTGAAGATCAGGCGGCCGCCCGCCAGCGCCTCGGTCCCGCGCTGGACGGCGGCCGTCGCCGCGAGCAGCACCCCGCCGCCCGCGAAGATCAGCGCGACGCCGGGCCAGCCGGGCGCCTCGTCCGCGCCCTTGGCGACCGTCGCGGCGC
>NZ_VCKZ01000545.1 GCF_005889745.1 Actinomadura geliboluensis | reverse complement strand
GTTCGTGGTCGTAGTGGCTGAGGCTGCCTTGCGGACGTGGCCGGGGGCGGGGGAGTGCATGGCAGGACAACTCGCGCGGCTGGTGGAGGTGTCTGGGCTGGCGAACGTGCGGTTCGGGGTTGTGCCTGGGGCGGGGGTGCCTCGTGTGCCGCTGCATGGGTTCTCGGTGTACGACGACGCGGCCGTGTCAGTGGAGACGTTCACGCGTGAGTTGACCTTGACCGATGCGGACGAGGTCCGGGCGTACGTGGAGATCTTCGAGGGGTTCGAGCGGGCGGCCGTGTTCGGGGACGAGGCGCGGCGGCTGGTGGAACGGGCGGGCCGTGATCTGCAAAAAGTTCTAAGCTCTATTCACTGAGCGTGTTGAATAGTCCCCTAGATCTGTCATACGCTGCGTCTCCCTCGGGGTGTTTAGCCCCCTAGACGCGCGGGTGGTGGTCGACGTGACGCGCTTGTCCCGGCTGTTCGCGGGCCGACGCGATTCGATCAGTCAAGCCAGAGCCTTCGGGCGGGCCTTCATCGCCGACCGTGTCCCGGACGAGGTCGCCGGGCTGGTCGAACTGGTCGTGAGTGAGCTGTGCACGAACGCCGTGGAGCATACGGCGAGCGGGGAGGACGGCGGGAACTTCGTCCTCGAACTGGAGTTGCAGGACGGGCATGTCCGGGTGGCCGTGGTCGACATGGGCGCCCTGACGCAACCGGCGGTGAACGATGAACCGAGCGGGCCGGACGCCGTTTCCGGGCGTGGGCTGTTCATCGTGAAGGCGGTCTCTAAGGCGTGGGGCAGTGAACCCGTGCGGGTCGGTCGGCGGGTCTGGGCGGACGTCGTCGGCGCGGCGGTGTGAGCGGGCCACCGATACCGCGCCGTCGGCGACGCTTACGCGCCGTCAGCTCTTCGACGGGTCATGAGCTTTCCGGCACAGTGTCTAGGGTCCTAGACTCCCTGGTAGAGGCCGGAGGAGGTGTCATGCCAGGCGAGTTGGAGCGCATTGCGCAGATCGATGACCCGTACGAACTGCTTCGCGCGGCGACTGAGCGCCTGGCGGAGGCCCAGCAGGAGGTCACCGAACTGGCGCGGCTCCGGCGGCGGCTGATTCAGGACCTGCATGCGCAAGGGATGTCGTACGCGCAGATCGCGCAAGCGGCGGGACTGAGCCGCGGGCGCATCCATCAGATCCGGCACACGGGGCCGGCCCCTGAGGGGGCGTTCCTCGGCTCGGGCGAGGTCACCGTGGTGACTCCGCTTCGTCCCGACCCTGCCAGCGATCGGACGTATGTCGCGCTGGACGACCTCAAGACCGGGCAACGGGTGGAGGAACTGGCCCGGACGTTCGATCTAGCGGTGAACTCTGATCACGTGGGGATCGACGGCGGGATTGATCTCAACCGGCCTGGTCTGCTGGTGATCTGCGGGCCTCGGATGTCGCCTGCGATGCGTGAGGCGTATGACAAGGATCCGGTCCTGGAGTGGGAGCGGGATGAGGTCGGATGGCTGCTGCGTGACACTCGGACGGGCGAGGAGCACCGGTCGGGGCAGGAGGACGACCCTCCTCGGCCGTATGACATCGGATACCTCGGGCGGCTGCCTCGGCCGGACGGCAACGGCAGCTTCGTCGCGATTGCGGGTGTGCATCCGGAGGGGTCGTTGGGTGTGGTGCATCTGCTGACCACGGATATCGGCAGTCTGTGGGGGCAAGTCGGCGGTGACCGGTTCTCGGTCGTGGTCGGGACCGAGTACGCCCTGGACACTCATGAGCCGGTGCGGACGGAGTTGCTGACCCCGATCTACCGGCATGATGAGGCGCCGACCTGACGAGGAACGTATGCGTGTGCTGATCGCCAGCGAGCCGGGACGTCCTGAGCGCGACAACGAGGACTTTGCGGCGGCGGCACCTGGGCTGCTGCTCGTGGTCGACGGGGCCGGCGCTCCCGCCGGAGTCGAGTCGGGGTGCGTGCACTCGGTGTCCTGGTACGCGCGCAACCTCGGCGGGCTGCTACTTGCCGCAGCTGGTGATGTCGGCGTGGGCTTGGGCGAGGCGCTCGCAGTGAGCATCGAGCGCGTCAACGCCCTGCACGCAACGACATGCGACCTTCGGCACCCTGGCTCGCCCTCCGCGACTGTGGCGCTGGCAAGGGTCCATGACGGGCGCCTTGAACACCTGGTGCTCTCGGACTCCGTTCTCGTCCTCGATCGCCTCGACCAGGGGCCGACTGTCGTCACGGATGGGCGGCTGGCTGAAGTGATCGCGCGGTTGGACGAACCGGACGACCGCCCCGCCCTCGGCAGTGACGCGCACAGGGGACGCCTGCGGAGCCGAGTGGAACGGCTCGCCGAGTACCGCAATCAACCGGGCGGCTTCTGGGCGGCCAGTACGAAACCGGAAGCGGCGCATGAGGCGCTCATGGGGTCCACGCCCCTTGCTGACCTGGACGCGGTCGCGCTGCTGAGCGACGGTGCCAGCCGGTTGGCCGACCGTTTCGACCTGATGACCTGGCCTGACGTGCTCGCCATCCTGCGCAAGGACGGGCCGGGCGAACTGATCGCACGGACCCGTGAGGCTGAGGCAACCGACCCGGACGGCGTGCGCTGGCCACGTGGCAAGGCATCCGACGATGCCAGCGCCGTCTACTGGGCCATGCGGGGCTGAGCCCCGGGATTCTGTAGACCCCCCTAGACAGTTGCCGGTTCATCCCCTACCTTCACTGTGTACCCCTCTAGACAGTCCGCTCGCGGAACGGATCGGACCGTAGTGTCTAGGGGGGTGGACGACAGGAGGAACCTGTGCGCAACATCCCGGTGGACGTGTCGGCGCTGACGTTCGTGTGCGTGTCGCCGCCGCGTCCCAAGCTGGTCAACCAGGACACAGGGGAGGTGAAGACGGACCGCAACGGCCACACGGTGTTCACGGTGGGCCTGTCGGCCGCCGACGCGTCGGGGCGGGTGGACCTGCTCAACGTCGCGGTGGTCGGAGACCAGTCGGTGACGATCGGGGAGGTCGTCACGCCGGTCGGCCTCGTCGCCTTCCCGTGGGAAGCGGTCCTCGGCGGTGAGAAGCGGTGGGGCGTGGCATACCGCGCCGACCGCATCGCGCCCATCTCCTCGGTCGCCCCGCCTTCGTCCTCGTCGGCCTCCTCGTCGGCGGGGGAGTCGGGCGCGTCCGCTTCGGCGGGCGTGGCCTGAACGGCGGCCCGGTCATGACTGACCTGCTCCCGGTGCTCGGGGTCCTGGCCGCTGTGGCGGTCGGGCTCTGGGCCTGGCGCCGCTTTCACCCGTCCTTCTTCTGGTACGGCATCGGCTTCCCTGCTCCTGCGGTACTGGTGTACCTGACGTGGCATCACGTCGCCTCCGGCTGCAAGCTCACCCGCAACCGGCGGCGGTTTCGGCTCACCCTGGACGCCATCCCGGTGGTGGGGCCGGCATCCCGGTCCGCTGCGACGGTGGTCGAGCAGAAGCGCCGGGTGCGGCGGGTCGACGTCGAGCGCGCTCCCCGCCTCGGCCTCCTGCGGCCCACCCGGCTCGGCTGGCGCGTGCGCCTTCGGCTGCACGACGGGCAAGTCCCGGCGGACTACGAACGCGCGGCGGAGGGGATCGCGCACGCCTGGCGCGTCCACTCGGTGCGGGTGGTCGATGTCCGGCCCGGCTACGTGACTCTCTGGGCCACGATGCGGGACCCGCTCACCGAGGTGACGCTGTCACCGGCGCCCGTGGAGTTGTTGCGGGTGCGGCCCGGCAAGCTGGAGAACGGGCACGACTGGGTGATGGACTTCCGGACCGTGCCGCACTGGCTCAACGCCGGAGCGACACAGTCGGGCAAGTCCAACCTGGCGAACGCCATCCTCCGTGACCTGGCTCCGCAACCGGTTGCCCTGGTCGGCTTCGACCTCAAGGGCGGCGTGGAGTTCACCCCGTACGCGCCTCGGTTGTCGGCGCTGGCCACGACCCGCAAAGAGTCGGTCGACCTGCTGGCCGACCTGGTCGGCGAGGTAGAGAACCGGATGGCGCTGTGCCGGGCGCACGGTGCCCGCAACGTCTGGACGCTCCCCGAACTCCTGCGGCCGGTCCCGGTGGTGGTCCTGGTGGACGAGGTCGCCGAACTGTTCCTGATGGCCGACAAGTCCGAGAAAGAGGAGGTGTCGCGGACCGCTACGGCACTGCTGCGGGTCGCCCAGCTCGGGCGGGCGTTCGCCGTCCACCTGATCGTGTGCGGGCAGCGCATCGGCTCCGACCTCGGACCCGGCGTCACCGCCCTCCGCGCCCAGCTCTCCGGGCGGGTATGCCACCGGGTCAACGACCCCGAGACCGCGAACATGACCCTCGGCGACCTCGACCCGGCCGCCCTCGATGCCGCCCGCGCCATTGCTGCCGAGACACCCGGCGTCTGCATCGTCGCCGGCCAAGACGGCGCTTGGCACCGCGCCCGCTCGGTGTTCGTCCCCGAGCGTGAGGCCGAGCAGGCGGCGCGCGACTGGGCGCACCTGACCCCGGACTGGGACGCCCTGATCGGCTCGGTCCCGGCCGTCGACCCGGCCGCATAACCGGCCCGGCTCCCTCTCCCTCCTCCTTCTCCTCTGGCTCGGTGTGAGCCCTGATCGCGCCGCGTCCCTACCCGACCCATGCCCGAACCCGTCCTGGAGGCTGCCCGATGGTCGCTCGCGTCCGTGTCCTTCGTCCCCGTCCCCGGTTCGCCGTCGTCCCGGCCCCGTCCTCACCGTCCGCCTCGTCGTCCTCGGTGGTGTCGTCCTGGGACGTGTGGCCGGTCGGCGTCGAGTGGGACGAGTTCCGCTCCCTGCACGTCGCCCGCTGCCAGCGCTGCGCCGAGTCGTTCGCCTCCTCGTCCTGCGGCGAGGTCGACGCCTGGGCCGAGATCCACTGGTGCGACGCCGAACTGGCCGCGCTGCTGGCCCTGGTCGACGTGCGGCGGGCGGCATGACCCGGCGCATCCTGAGCGCGGTCGCCGACTCGGGGCCGGTGGTGGTGCTGGCGGGGATCGCGGCGGCGGGCTCGTTCACCCACATCCGCGACACCGCCACCGAACACGGCCAAACCGGCTGGATGGCCTGGGCCATCGCGGTCTGCATCGACCTGACATGCGTCATGGCGGCCGGAGAACGGCAGCGCGACAAGAACACCGGACGCGCAACGGGGCGCCTGTCGTGGCCGACCGTCGTCCTGGTCGGCGGGATCCTGCTGTCCCTGGCCGCGAACCTGGCACAGGCCGACCCATCGGTCTGGGGCTGGATCACCGCAGGCACCCCGGCGGGCGCGTTCCTGGTCGCCGTGTCGATGCTGGAACGCCGCAAGGCCGGCCCC
>NZ_VCKZ01000544.1 GCF_005889745.1 Actinomadura geliboluensis | reverse complement strand
GTCGGTGAGGCGGGCGGGGGCTTGGCCGCCGGTGAGGGTGTCCAGGTCGCAGATGACGGTGACCTTGGTGGCCTTGTGCCCGCCCGACAGGACGGTGGTGAGTGCGGCGGCGGTGCGTTCGGACAGGTCGCGGTGGTCGTCGGTTCCTGCGGGTTTGGCCAGCGGCCCGAGCGTGCCGTCCCAGATGGCTGCGTCTTCGGCGTTCAGCCAGCCCTTGATGTAGCGGCCACCGTCCAGCGAACGCGTCGAATCGATCCACGACCGCTCATAACCGCGTTGGGCGTCCTCGGGTGCCTGTTCGGAGCCGTCGCGTTCGGCGATGACATCACGGATCCGCTTACCAAAGGAGGCGACCTTCCCGGCGGAGAAGCCCTGGTCGACCATGCCCAACAAGATGTCTTCGGCTTTACCGCAGTCATCGTCGTCGAGTCGGGCAGTCGCGTCGGCGATGGTGGCGGCATACCCGGCCGACAGGTCACCGGCGGCCCACCGCTCGGTCATCTCGGGCAGGCGGTGGCGGTGCCGGGCCAGGGTGAGACGTTCCTTGGCGCGGGACTCGCGCATGCCCAGCCGGGACCGCAGCCAGGAGCGGGTGGAGGGGTATCCCCACCGCTGCACTTCGCGGGACCGGTCGACGGTGCCGATCAATTCCGACAGGGCGGCTTCATGCAGGTCGGTGGCGGTGGCGAGGGTTTCGGTGAGTTCCATGCACGCCGCTGCTGATTCGGGGGCGGGGCGGGAGGCGAGTTCGGTGGCGATCGAGGCGGCCGCGTGCACCAGTTGGCTGGTGGACATCGACGCGGTATCGATCTCACTCGAACACATAACTCCATGTTATCGAACAGTCACGCTATCGTACAGTCGTTCCGGAAAATAATTTGTCCGTCTTGGAGGCTGGCCGCGTTGCGGGATATTTCACCCCTTCCGGGCACAGAAAGGGAAACCCGGTCACCTAGCCGAAGTTCTCGGGGGCCGTAGGCCCCCGGGGACAGCAACCATGCACAGACCAGCAGCCGAATCACCACACCCCTGCCAGCGAGCCCAGCCGAAGTGACTCCAGCCCACAGCGACCGAAGCGTCCGCGCCGACCTGTCAGAGGCCACCGCGACCGGGCACCCACAGAAACCACACTAATCCGGCAAAAGACCGCCGCAACCTTGAGCAACAACAGAACACTCGCTAGAGAGCTTGAACGACGGGTGTTATCAATCGGCCGGTAGGTGGGTCCACTGGAGCGTCCCAGGCGTGTGTTGATCAAGTTTGCGGGTCGGTTGATGCACTCGCCCACACGCCCAGCAAGGCGAAGACTACGAGGTACTGGTTTTCTTCGACGGCGCTGGCGGTGGTGAGTGCTCGTGGTGCTTCTGCTGTGAGCCGTGCTCGGGGAGCGTGGTGTCTGGGACTGGACTGCAAGGCGCCCGAAGGCGGACACCTCGTCCTCTTCTGCGAGGGGTTCGCTCAGTTCATCGGACGTGTGGGAGCGGGGGGAGTTCGACGTCCAGAGGTACGGGCGAGGGCGTGACGAGCCTGTCGGCTCGGGCAAGCAGCTCATCAGGAGAGTTGAGAGGGTGACCGTGTGCGGAACGGCCGTCACCGCACTGCGTTGGCCGTTCGGAGCAGCGGGGCCGTGAGGAGCCTTGATCGTCCGTTGTGGTCTGGACGAAGAGGTTGCGGAGGAGCGCGACGTCCTGCCCCCCACTTTCACTTTATATCAGAAACCCGTTCCTCATGAGACGCGAAAAAATGGCTCATACTGCCGTCGTTGCGAGTCGGCTCGACGGACGATGGGGGCAGCGGAATTGGCTGACGTGCTGGGTTTCGAGCAAATCGACGCTACGAATGTCGCGGACGTCGGCGGTAAGGGGGCGAACCTCGGGGAGCTCTCGCGGATCGACGGCGTGCAGGTGCCGGACGGCTTCTGCGTCACCGTGGACGCCTTTCAGCGGGTCGTGGCCGAGGCGCCCGCGGTCAGCGCTCAACTCGACCTGCTGGCGCGCGTGGATCCGGACGACGGTGCGGCGGTCCGCGACCTCAGCGCCGAGGTACGCCGGGCCGTCGAGGAACTCGCGATGCCGGACGATCTCGTGGCGGCGGTCGGCGGGGCTCTCGCCCGACTCGGGGAGCGGGGCGCCTATGCGGTGCGTTCCAGCGCTACGGCCGAGGATCTGCCTACGGCGTCCTTCGCCGGGCAGCAGGACTCCTACCTGAACGTCGTGGGCGCGGACGCGGTTCTGCGCCACGTCCGGCGCTGCTGGGCCTCGCTGTTCACCGAGCGGGCGGTCGCCTACCGGCACCGCAACGGCTTCGACCACCGGAAGGTGCGGATGGCCGTGGTCGTCCAGCGGATGGTGTTCCCGGACGCGGCCGGGGTCCTGTTCACCGCCGACCCCGTGACCTCGAACCGGAAGGTCGCCACCGTGGAGGCCGGTTGGGGGCTCGGTGAGGCGCTCGTGTCAGGACTGGTCGCGGCGGACGTCTACATGGTGCGCGATGACCAGGTGCTCACTACAGCGGTCGCTGCCAAGGCGCGTTCTGTCCGGGCGGCGCCGGGCGGCGGCACCGAGGACGTGCCGGTCGAGTCACAGCGGCAGAGGCAGGCGGCGTTGACGGACGCGCAAGTCGTGCGCCTGGTGCGGCTGGGCCGGCGGATCGAGGCGTACTTCGGGCGGCCTCAGGACATCGAATGGTGCCTGGTCGGCGATGAGTTCCACATTGTCCAGAGCCGTCCGATCACCACCCTGTTCCCCATTCCCGAGGCCGATGACCAGGAGAACCACGCTTACCTCTCCGTCGGCCACCAGCAGATGATGACCGACGCGATGAAGCCGCTGGGGCTCTCGATGTGGCAGCTGACGACGCCGCGACCGATGCACGAGGCGGGTGGACGGCTGTTCGTCGATGTGGCTCCACTCCTGGCCTCACCAGCAGCGCGCGCGAACCTTCTGGAGACCGCGGGGAAAGCCGATCCGTTGATGCGGGACGCGCTACAGGTCGTCCTCGACCGTCCTGATTTCCTTCCCCCGGCTTCGGACGAGGGGTCCGGCGGCCGTCCAAGCGGCCGTCCGGCGCCCGTCCCGATGGAGACCGATCCGGGCATCGTCACTGAGCTGATCCGGGAGAGTGAGGCGTCCGTCGCTGCGCTGCGGCGCGAGATCCGAGAGCTGTCCGGGACGGAGTTGCTCGGCTTCATCCTCGGCGACATCGCGGAGGTGAAGCGCATCCTGTTCGCCCCGCGCAGCCACCAGGCGATCATGGCCGGGATGGAGGCGGCCTGGTGGCTCAACGAGCACATGGAGGCATGGCTCGGCGAGAAGAACGCGGCTGACGCGCTGACGTTGTCCGTCCCGCACAACGTGACGTCGGAGATGGGGCTGGCGCTCCTCGATGTCGCGGACGTGATCCGCCCGCACGCGGACGTCGTCGCATTCCTGCAGCGTGTCGCGGACGAAGGCCGGGACGGTGACGGATTCCTGAGCGAACTGGCCGACTTGCCCGGCGGACGCGAGGCACGGGAAGCCATCCAGAGCTACCTCGACGCCTACGGCATGCGCTGCGCGGGCGAGATCGACATCACCAGGACGCGCTGGAGCGAGCAGCCCGCCATGCTCGTCCCCGCCCTCCTCGGCAACGTCAAGAACTTCGGGCCGGGTGCCGGAAGGCAGCGCTTCGCTGAAGGCCACGATGAGGCGCAGCGGAAAGAACGGGAACTGTTGACGCGGTTGCGCGCCCTGGACGACGACGGGGAGCGGAAGGCCGAGGAGACCAAGCGGATGATCGATCGTGTCCGCGCCTTCGCCGGATACCGGGAGTACCCCAAGTACGGCATGGTCAGCCGCTACTTCGTCTACAAGCAGGCATTGCTGCGGGAGGCCGATCGCCTCGTCCGGTCCGGCATCCTGCGCCAGAAGGACGACATCTTCTTCCTCCGCTTCCAGGAGTTGCAGGAGGTTGTACGAACGGGCAGCGCCGACGCCGAACTCATCGCAGAAAGGCGACGGGCGTTCCGGTCGTACGAGGCCCTCACCCCACCACGCGTCATCACATCGGACGGCGAGGCCATCACCGGCCGGTACCAGCCGGACAACGCCCCGCCCGGCGCGCTGGTCGGTCTCCCAGTCTCGGCCGGCATCGTCGAGGGCCGCGCCCGCGTCGTCCTGGACATGGCACAAGCCGACCTCGAAGCGGGCGACATCCTCGTCACCGCCTACACCGACCCCAGTTGGACACCCCTGTTCGTCACGGCCGCCGGCCTGGTGACGGAGGTGGGCGGCCTCATGACGCACGGCGCCGTGGTCGCGCGGGAGTACGGTCTGCCAGCCGTCGTGGGCGTCGAGCAGGCCACCCGGCTGATCCGGGACGGGCAGCGCATCCGTATCCACGGAACCGATGGGTACGTCCAGATTCTCGACTGATCCGCCCCGCCGGGGCCGATGAGTCCGCCGGTGCCCGCGGGTCTACCTCCTGACCGAGAAGACCAACGCGTTGGAGGAAGATATGGGCGTCATCCAGATCGAGATGTTCGCGACCCTCGACCTCGTCGGGCAGTCGCCCGGCGCTCCCGACGAGGACCCGCTCGGGTTCCCGTTCGGCGGCTGGCAGGCCCCCCTGCTGGACGAGGTCTCCGGGGCGCAGGTCGGCGCTGCCTACGAGGGCACGGACGCCCTCCTGCTCGGCCGTCGGACGTACGACATCTTCGCCGCCTACTGGCCGAACTACGAGGGCGACGAGGACAACGAGATCGCCACGCTCTTCAACAGCGTCCCGAAGTACGTCGCCTCCCGCGGCAAGCCCGACCTGTCGTGGGCGGGATCCAAGCAGCTCGGCCCCGACCTGGCCGAGGCCGTGCGCGAGATCCGCGACCGGCACGAGCACATCAAGGTCGTCGGCAGCCTGAACCTGGTGCAGACGCTCCTGCGCGAGAAGCTCTTCGACCGGCTCGACCTGTGGGTGCACCCGATCGTCCTCGGCGTCGGGAAGAAGGTGTTCGACGGCGGCGCAGTGCCCTCGAACCTCACGCTCCTCGAACCGCCGACCGCCAGCCCGAAGGGCACCGTGTACCTGCGCTACGGGCTCGCCGACGGCATCCCGGGGACGGGTGACATGAGCGCGCCCGACCGCGGCGTCTGACGCGCAGGCGGCGTCCCGCGGGGTGTCGTCAGGTACACCACCGGCCCGGGGTCTTGGCCCAGTGCCGGGATGCGCGCCCGCCGGAAGGCTTGATCACGTCAACGGACGGCCTTCCAGGAGGAATTCATGTCGCGCATCCCCCGATTCGCCGCGCTCGCCACGGCGTCCGCACTGGTCGCCGGGGTCGGGGTCGGGCTCGCAC
>NZ_VCKZ01000075.1 GCF_005889745.1 Actinomadura geliboluensis | reverse complement strand
GCCCCGCGGGCAGCACGGTGAACGGGACGGCCAGCGCGGCGATCCGCGCCCACCGCGGCACCCCGTCGACGGCGCCGTGCGCGCTCCGCCACCCGGCCCGCACCCGCTCGGCCGGCGACATGGTCATGACCGTCATCGCGGTCTCCTCTCATGGCGCTCCCTGCTCCGGGACACCACGATCACAGCCGCGACCGCCCGCACCGATCCCCCGCCGGCGCGATCCGCCTCCCCCGCGCGGGTGAATCAGGGCTTGCGGGCCACGGCCGCGTACCCGGGCACCTCGTCGGGCCGGCCCCAGGGCGTGTGCTCGGGACGCCAGCGCGACATGGAGACCACGCCCGGCTCCAGGAGCTCCAGACCGTCGAAGAACCGGGTGATGGCCTCGCGCGTGCGCGGCACCATCGGGTTAGCCGACTTCTCGTTCCAGTCGTCCTGCGCCTCCGCCTGGGCCGTCTCCCCCCGGTCGAAGTCGAGGGTGGAGTGCGTCATGGCCACATGGCTCCCGGACGGGACGGCGTCCAGCAGCACCCCGAGCAGCCGCCGCGCCTCATCGTCGTCGTGGACGAAGTGCATGATGCCCAGCAGCATGATCGCGACCGGCTTGCCGAAGTCGAGCGTCGCGGCGGCCTTCTCCAGGATGTCGCCGGGTTCGCGCAGGTCCGCGTGGATGTAGTCGCAGGCGCCCTCGGGGCTGCTGCTGAGCAGGGCCCGCGCGTGGGTCAGCACGAGGGGGTCGTTGTCCACGTAGACGATCCGCGCGTCCGGGGCGGCGCGCTGGGCGACCTCATGGGTGTTGTCCATGGTCGGCAGCCCGGTGCCGATGTCGAGGAACTGCCGCACCCCGGCCTCGCCCGCCAGATACCGGACGGACCTGCCGAGGAACGCCCGGTCGGCGCGGGCCACGTCGACGATCTGCGGGAACATGTCCCGGAACTGCTCGGCCGCCTGCTGGTCGACCTCGTAGTTGTCCTTCCCGCCGAGCAGGTAGTTCCACACTCGCGCCGAATGCGGAACGCTCGTGTCGATCTCCGGCCTCTCACCCACGGCGGCACCTCCGGATCTTCGTTTTTCCGCCAATCTAGCGGATTCCGCCGCCCGTCCCGACCCGCTCAGATCATTCGGCGCGAATACCGCGCTTACGCTCCTCATCGAGCAGCCATTGCGGTTTGATGTCGTCCGGGTAGCCGCTGAGATGCCGCTTGACGGCGATGGCGGCCGCGATCGCCGACAGGATGGCGAGAGCGGCGATGCCGTAATCAGTGACGCTGTTTTCGGGAAGGTGGCTCAGCACCACGACCGCCCCCCACAAGGCGAAAACGCTCGACGTGGGCACCAGGTTCAGCGGCGCGTACCTGATCACTGGCGACAAGTTGTCGTTGGCATGGTGGTAGCGCAACCAGATGTCGGCGACTCGCCCTTTCTTGCGGTACAAGAAACGGCCGAGGAACCCGATGGAGCACAAGCCGAAGCAGATCACCGCGACCCACCACGACAGCGGCTCGACCGGCGCCTCCGCTCCGCTCATCTCCGCTCCCCTCCCACGTCGGGCGCCACCCTGCCCGACGGGATCATTCGGCGGGAATGTTGCGCTTGCGCTCCTCGTCGATGAGCCACTGCGGCTTCTTCTTGTCGGAGTAGCCTGCGAGGTGCCGCGTGATGGCAATGATGGCCGCGACCGCCGACAGGACCACGAGAACGGCGGAAATCCAATAGGTGACGTCGTTCTCGGGAAGGTGGCTCACTACCGCGATCAGCCCCCAGAGACCGAACACACTCGATATGGGGAGCATGTTCAACGGCGCGTACCTGATCATCCCCGGCACGTTCTCATTGAAGTAGTTGTACCGCAGCCACGATCTGCTGAGACGGCCGTACTGCCGGTAGGCGAAATGCCCGTAGAACGCGAGGGCGAACATGGCGAAGCAGACCACCGCGACCCACCATGAGAGAGGCTCGACCGGTGTCTCGGCACCATCCATGCGCCCTCCGTCAGAGTAGGCCGACATTAGCGGATACGACCGTCTCTCAGTCTAGCCACCGTAGAACTTCCTGCCCACCCAGCCGCCGATCGCCCCGCCGGCGGCCGCCCCCAGATATCCGCCGGCGACGCCGCAGGCGAGTGCGGCAGGCCCGCAGAACGTGCCGAGCGATGCGCCGACATACGCGCCGACGCCGGCGCCGGCGCCACGCAGGAACAGCCGGCTTCTCTTGTCGTCACTGGTCAGGTCCGACCGCTGCTTGTCGTTGTTGACCTGCGTGTTCACGCCATCGACGACCGATATTCCGATGCCGAGCGGACCGGCCACCTTGCTCACGGTGAGTGCGCGCCCTCCCAGCTTTCCGATTTTCGAACCGACTTTGGCGCCCTTCACATAAAGATTCCCGGACGGGGGGCGCGATCCCCCGGAGCCGCCTATCGTGCGCCGCAGCATGTTGACCGTCTCATCGCTGAGGCCGAGTTTGCCGAGAACGCTGTAGAGATCGTTCTCCAACGCGAGCCCACCGAGCCCGAGCGCCTTCATCAACTCGGACAGGTAACCCGCGCCATTACTGCTCGCCACCCAGGGATTCTTCAGGTTGAGACCCGCCAGGAAATCTCCGATAAGGGACGGAGGGTCGTAGGGCCGCGGCGGCCTTATCTGTGCCCGCGGCGGGCATGCGGCCGGCATCAGGGAGCAGAGCGTCTGCCTCGCCTTCTGGTTGCCGCGGGGGGTCTGCCGCCACGACGGGTCCGTGGAGCCGACCTTCCTTCCCCTGCGGTCATAGACGTCGTAGCCGTGCTTGGTGGGCCGGCGGTCGACTCCGTCTCCGTTGAAGCATTCAACGCCGTCGGGCGTGCGACGGCACATGTTGCCGTCGGGGTCGCTGTTGGTGATGGGGCTGTTGTTGGCGTAGGTGTAGCCGTTCATCTGCTGGGGGTCGGCCTGGTCGACGAGGGGGTCGACGGAGATGAAGCGGCCGGTGTCGGGGTCGTATTCGCGGGCGCCGAGGTGGGTGAGGCCGGTGGGGTCCTGGGTGCCGCCGACGAAGCCCTTGTCGTTGGGCCAGGTCGCGTTCTCGTCGAAGCCGCGGATGGAGCCGAAGGGGGTGAAGCGGCGGACTATGGCGGCCTGGGTGGTGGCGTTGATGGCCACCTGGCCGCTGCCCTGGTGGTCCGCGGACAGGTAAGTGACCTGCCCGTTGGAAGTGCGCATGGCGACGGTCTTACCGGCGAAAGCGTAGTAGCGGGTGCCGGTGGCGGTAGTGGCGCCGTTGAGGGCCCTCAGTTCGTTGCCTTCCGGCAGGTAGAGCGTGCTCCCGGCGGGATCCTTGCGGATCAGGCGGTTGCCGTCGGCGTCGTAGATGTACGTCTCGTCGTTGCCGTTCTCGGTGACCTTGGCCAGTTCGCCTTCGGTATTCCAGGTGAATGTCTGGGCGCCATCGGTGTTCTGGACGGTGGCGGTGTTGCCGGTGGCGTCGTAGCCGTAGGTGTCGGTGCGGTTGCCTGCCGGCCCGGTCTGGGTGACCTGGGTGAGGCGGTTGCCCTGTCCGGCGGGGGCGTAGGTGTAGGTGCGGGTGGTGTCGGTTGTGCCGCCGATTCCGTGCCGGGTTTCGCCGGTGCGGTTGCCGGTCTTGTCGTAGGCGAAGGACTGCCAGTACGGGGCCGGTCCGCCGATCACCGAGGCGCTGGGTTGGGTGGCGCAGGCGCCGGTGGTGCCCTGCGTCCAGGCCTCTGTCAGGCGCTGGAGGTGGTCGTAGGTGAAGCACTGGTTGTCGACGCCGTCGCGGGAGTCGTCGGTGACGGAGGTGATGGCGCCGGAGTCGGTGTAGTGGTAGGTGGCGAAGCGGTCGTTGCCGTCGATGCCCTCACGGAAGGTCTTGGCGGTGTCCAGCCGCTGGCTGCCGTACTGGTAACTGAAGGTCTGCCACGCCCGTGTCGGTGCGGTGCCCATCTCGATGATGGACGGCTTGCCGAGCGGGGTGTAGACGGTGTCGTTGACGTAGGTGCCCTTGGCGCTGGTCAGCCGGGTGGGCCGCTGCCAGGCATCGTAGGTGTTGACGACGGTCTCGATGGGCAGCCCGCCGGCGCCGGGCAGGCTGCTGCTCTGGACGGTGCCGTCGAGGTTGTAGGCGGTGGAGAACAGGTACGTCCCGGCCAGGGCTCCCTGCTGGGAGGGGATGGTGACGGTGGCGGCCTCCACACGTCCGAGGGTGTCGTAGCCGCGGACCTGGTTGACGTACTGCGCGCCGTCGAAGTGGCGGACCGATGAGGCGAGCTTGCCCTTGCCGCGGGTGACGGTGTCGTAGGTGTAGGAGGTCAGCAGTGGTCCGTCTGCGGCGCCTTCGTGGGTTGCGGTTTTGCGGCCGAGTCCGTCGTAGGTGGTGAAGACCTTCTTGTCGCGTGCGTCGGTGGTGGAGGTGACGCGGTCGAGGTCGTCGTAGGTGAAGGTGGTGGTGCCCTTGTCGGGGTCGGTGGTCTGGATCTTGCGGCCGCGCAGGTCGTAGGTGGTGGTGAAGGTGTTTCCGGACGGGTCGGTGACCGAGGCGATCTCCCCGGCTGGCGTGTAGGTGTAGGTGGTGGCGTCGAACTCGCCGGTGGGGGCGGCGGCCTTGTACTGGCGCCGCTCGACCACCTGACCGCGCGCGTCGGTGATCTGCGCGGTGGGAGTGCCGCCGTTGGGCGGCGTGACCGAAGTGCGGTTGCCGCCGCCGTAGGAGTAGGTCGTGCGCCACAGTTCCTGCTCGGGCTGCGACCCGTTCCCCTTCATGGCCTTCTCGACGGTCTTACGGCCCAGCCCGTCGTACTCAGTACGGGTCTGAGTCTCGACGTTGCCGGGAGTGCCGACCCCGAACAGGGCGGTCTCGGGGGCTCCTGCGGCCGGGTACGCGGCGTAGGACTTGGCCACTTGGCCGCGAGTATCGTAGAAGGTGTCGCTGATGAGGCGGCCGGCCGGGGCGGGCACCTGGGTCTGGCGGGAGCGCAGCCACCCGTCCAGCAGCTCGACCTTGTCCACCCGTTGACCACCGGTCGCGGTCAGGCCCTTGGTGGTGACCGCGACGATCTGCCCCTCGACCACCCGGTACCCGAACTCGTAGTTGGGGTGCGGGTTGCCGCCCTTGGACCGGTTCGGCAGCCACACCTCGGTGACCCGGCCCAGCCCGTCGTACACCAGGTCGGTGTTCAGACCGTTGGCATCGGTCGTACGGGTCGCCTGCCCGAATGCCGGGTCCAGTTCCTCGGTGCTCGTCAGCGCCGTGGACGCGTTACCCGGTGTGGCCGGCGGCGTGGTCGTCTGCTTCTTGGTCGTCAGGCCCTGGGTGTCGGTGTAAACGGTGGTGGCGGTCTGCCCCAGCGCGTCCTTCACCTTGGTGACACGGCCATAGGCGTCATAGGTGATCTCGGACTGCGTCACGTAGTTCGCGGTACCGCCGTCGTAGCCGGCGACGCTGTCGACCTTGGTGGCCCGCCCCTTGGAGGGGGCCGCGCCGAGGCCGCCGTTGTCGTAGTAGGTACGCGTGTCCGACACGACCTGGGCGGGACGGTTCGGGGTGGCGGTGCAGGCGACCGAGACGGTGTCCACCCTCGACGGGAACGACACCATCCAGGCGCCCTCGTTATCGGCGTAGGTGGTGCGGGTGCACTTGTCGTCACTGCCGGTGCTGGTGTCCCCGAGATCGTTGACAGCGGTGATGCGGCCGAGTCCAGGGCCCGACGTGGCGTAGGTGTTGTCGGTCTTGGTCTCGGTCCAGCCGCCGCCGTCCTTGGCCGTCCATGTGCGGGTCGTGTCGACCGCGGTCACGTTGGCGGTGGTGGTGCCCCAGGAGCGGGTGCGGGACGCGGTCTGCGCGCGCCACGGTGTGTTGACCGTCTTGCTGTGGATGCTGCCGCCCGGGGCGGTGTACTGGACGGTCTTGAGCTCGAACCCGGCGAGGGCGTCGTGGTCGGTGTAGGTGCCGCCCTCACCGTCGGAGACGGTGACGCTCTTCTCGCCGCCGGACTTGGTCTTGCGGTCGCCGTCCATGCCGCGCAGGTAGAAGTCGTCGGTCTGGGCCGCCGGATTGTCGAAGTCGCCGGTGAGGGTGCGGACCTGGCCGTAGCCGCGCCATTGCGACCAGGTCTTGTTCTTCTCCTTGGTCAGCCCGTCATCGTCGTCGAAGTGCCAGGCCGCGCCGCCCAGGTACTGGTACTTGGTGGCCATGTCCGGTGCCAGGCCGGTCCGGTCGGTCTGGATGACGGAGGTGACCACGTATTTGTGGAACCAGTCGGTGATCGGGTCTTCCCGGCCGGGCGGTGTCCAGATGACCGGCATGCAGCGGGTGGTATTGGTCTCCGGTGTCGGCAGGTTCGACAGGGTGCAGTCGGGGTCGGAGTAGGCGATGTCGATCTGTCCACCGGACTCGTCGTAGATCGCGCCGAGCCGGTAGCGGGTGTAGGCCAGGATGTCGTCGCCGGTCTTGTCCAGCCGGTTGTCCATCTGGACGTGGTTGAACGTCACCTTCGGCAGGGTGACCGGAGCACTGCCGTCGGTCGAGGCGTTCCCGGTGTGCTCGATCTCCTTCAGCACCAGGTCCCGCTCGATGTCGGCCATCTTCCACTCATGGTCCAGAGCCCAGGAGTCCACCGGCCGGTACCCGGACGCGTCCGGCTTGAGGATCTGCGTGGTGACCTTGGTCAGCCGCTTGCGGGACCAGAACGTCGGCGAGATCGCACCGTGGGTGTCCTTGCACTCCTGGCCGGAGTTGCAGTTCAGGTCCCAGGGGACGTCCCACCACTTGTCGGGGTTGCTGCCGATCTTGGACGGGTCGCAGTCGAAGTTGGCGTCCGGGATGCAGCGCTCGGAGGTGGTGAAGGCGACCTGTGCCGGCGCCTTGGCGAACAGCGCGTCCTTGCGCAGCCCGTAGGAGATCGTCTTCAGGTACCCGCCGCGGATGTACGGGGTCTCGTCCCCGACTTTGAGGTTGCGGCCGTAGTGGTTGGTCTCGGTGCCGTAGGTGTAGTTGATGGCGTTGCCGGACGGGTCGACGACATAGTCCAGGTTCCACCGGTACGCCTGCTGGCACCACGACCCCGCGAACGTCGAGTCATGGCAGGGTTCGTCGGCGTCGTCGCCGAACACCGGCACCGTCCACGCCGAGTTCGTTTCCGGTTTTCCGTCCTCCCAGCCGGGGAGGCGGTTCAGCCCGAAGAAGTACTGGACGCCATCGACCGTGGTGACTTTCCAGTACTCCCCGTTGTCGTCTCCGTTGCCGGTGGCCGAGCTGGTGAGCTTTTCGAACTTGGTGCCGTCGTCGTTCTTCATCCGCCACGAGCCGTCGGAAGCCTTGATCAGCTCTCCGCCCTTGCCGTTCCACGTGACGGTCGCATTGTCGTAGCCCCAGCACCGGTCGCCTGGCGCGTTGCCCCACTCGTCCTTGGGAACGCCGTCGTCCTCACACGACTTGTACCGCCGCTCGATATAGCCGGGCCACAGGTCGAACCCCTCGCCCACCCACGACGGCTGTCCATTGGTGTTGCTCGTACGTCCGTCCACGCTTGCAGAGGAGTAGGAGATCTCCACTTCCGGCGCCAGGCCACTGGGGACGGGCGGCACCCGCATCGGGTACGACCACGTGAAGTCACCCATGTTGCCGCCGCCGTCCCATGTGGCCGAGGCTTCCAAGGACGTCGCCTTGTAGTCGCCCTGGGAGCTGTCGGAGGCGGAGGCGGCGACAAGCAGGGTCGCATTCTGCCCCGACGCCGTCATCGGCGCGGCCTCGATGTCGGCGGTCAGTGTATTGGAGGCCGCGTCGTTGTCGGTGGTCACCGGCTCACCGGTGCGGCATTCCGGCTTGTCCGGGGTGGTCAGGGCGCATTGCGGGAGTTGGGTGAGGCGCAGCCGGGCACCGTAGGCACCACCGAATGCCTGCGCGAACGCTGAATAGTCCAGCCGTACCTTCACCCGACCCGGCGCGTCGGCATCGGTGCGTGCGACGGTGAACGCCACACCGTCCACTCCGAGGCTTCGGCTGCTCGCCTGGTCCAGCACCTGGACCCGCACCCGGTCCGCCTTCGGGACACTTCTCTTTGAGCGCGCCTGCTTACCCGGTGCCAGGACGCGCACCGGCAGCCCGCCGGCACGCTCGCCGGAGCCCTTGGCGTCGGAGGGGACGGTGACCTCGGCGGCTCCCGGCTTCGGCCACGCGGCCTTGGCGGCGGGCCCGGGCTGGGAGGGGTCGGTCTTGCGAGGCCGGACCTTCAGGTCGTGGCCGGGCACCGGCTTCTCATGAGTGGCCGCCTTGGGGCGATGGGAGTTGGGCGGGTCGGCCAGCGCCGGCGGGGACGTCAGCACTCCAGCCGACATCATCACCGCCGCCACGCCCGCGGCCAGGGTCACCGCACGGCGCGGACCCAACACCAGCTTCTTGCGGCCTGCGTTCACGACGTCCTCCATCGCCACCGCCCGGTCGAGGGCGCATCACGCGATCACCAGGAGAGAAGGGACATGGGTAGGAGTGGCTCGCCGCCCCACGGCAGGGGACGGCGAACCATGTCGAGTTCTAGGGCCCGTCGTCGGTGGGGAGTTCGACTCCGCCGGCGAGCATCTGGATCTGTTCGGTGGTCAGTGCGCCCTGGTAGGCCCAGATGTCGTCGAGGGCGTCGGTCCAGTACTCGGTGCCGTCGGCGGCGCCGAACTTGGTCCGGCCGACCTGCAGCCCGCCGTTGCCCGCCGCCTCGAACCCGATCACCTGGTCCTGCTGGGACACGCTGTCGGCGGTCTGCTCCAACTGCCCGTCCACATACAGGCTCACCCGGTCGCGCAACGCGTCGTACACCACCGCCACATGCGACCAGTCCTGCACCACGAACCCCGAATGCGACGCCGACAACCCGGTCGCCGACCCCTCATCGGAGTTGTGCATCACGACCTGCCAGACGCCCTGCTCCTCAGGATCCTCGCCCGGGACATAGCGCAGCGCGAACGCATTCGTCGCCGCACCCGGCTGGGAGAACACCGTCGCCGGCGCCAGCGGCCGCCCGTCGTTGCGCACCCACCCGGCGACCGTGAAACTCCCGGAGGTGTCGACCACCGGACCGGTCGTCTCGGCGAACGCCTTCACCGCCGGATCCAGCTTCAGCCCCGCCGCCGACGCCCACCCCTTGAACCCGGCCGCCGGATCGATGAACGCACCATTGCGCAGCACCAGACCCGGCCCGGCACCGTCCTTGGTCTCACCCGCACCATCGGCGTTCAGCAGCCACCGGGCCTTGAGGACCGGATGCTGAGTGACCATCTCCTCAGCCTCCTGCTGACCGACGATCCGGTCGTAGACCCGCACATCGTCGACCAGGCCGGGCCAGTGGTCGGCTTGGTCGCCGAGCCACTTGCTGCGCCCGATCTGGAATCCGCCCAGAGCCGGCCAGGCCGAAGTGACCTCTGGGCTCTCGACTCCCGGCTCGCCGTTCACGTAGATCTGCAGCTTCCCGGTGTTCTTGTCGAACACGCCGATCAGATGAGTCCAGGCATTCAGAACGGCCGGTTCCTTCGAGAAGGCTTGATAGGTTCCGGTCTCCGCAGAGTCGGCCTTGACCCTTGAGAACGCCCATTTGCGGTATGCGCCGTCGTATTTGAGGTAGAACCCGCTCTTGCTCGTGCCGTCCTGGCTGAGCACCGTGCGGGTGCGATCTCCCTTTTCCAGGCGAACCCAGGCCGATACCGCGAAACTGCGTATGGTGTTGATGACCGGACGGTCGGTGCCGGCGTGCCCTTGGGTCGTGTCATCGAGCCGTAGCGCGGTGCCCGCCTGCCCTTCGTTCCCGAGCGTCGCTCCGCCGTAAAGGGTCGCCTTCCACGGATCCATGGGGCTGTACACCCGTCTCTTCGCGGCCGGCTCGTCCATGTTCCAGTGGGCGATCGAGGCCGCTCCCGTAAGGGCGGTGCCATCGGCGAGTTGCTGGGCCTGCGCATCGGTCAGCACCTGGCCGAACGCTTGGACGTCATCGATGGAGCCGGGCCAGTAGTTGGCGAAGGAGCCGTTGTACAGGCTCCGGCCGATCTCGAAGGCGCCGTGGGACGCGAGCGGCGTGCCCGCGCCCGCGGTGGCCTGGAGTTGTCCGTTCACATAGAGCCGCAGTTGTGAGGCGGCCTGGTCGTACACGCCGATGAGGTGGCTCCATGCCCCCAGCGGAAGCGGGGCATCGTCCATGGCCTTCTGCCATGCACCACCGCCGTCATTGGTATCGGTGGACGGCTTCTTGAAGACCGGGTGACCGTCCGGCTCGATTCCAAGTTGGAAGGCGCTCTGGAACGTGGCGTTCTGCGCCAGCACGTTCACCATGCCGTACTGGGTCGGTTTGACCCAGGCGGACACGGTGAATGCCTTGCCGGGGTCGACCAGTGGCAGGGTGCTCTCGGCGAAACCGTAGACGCCGTCCATCGACAGCCCGGTCCCGTGCTTGCCTTCACCACCCAAGGCCGCGGATCCCGCCAGCACCGCCGGCCGTCCCGGGCCGGTCGAGGTCACCTCGGACGCACCGGCACCCTCGTCCAGGGAGAACCGTGCCACGGGATCGGCCCCCGCATTGGCACGGAACTCATAGGAGAAGCTCGGACCGTTCTGGTTGGAGGGCGCAAAGGCCTGCACGGTCAGCACGTTGGGACCCGACCGGGTCGGCGCTAGCACCACCACCTGCTCTGCCCCGTTGGTCGTGGTCACCGTCCGGACAGGAACACCGTTCAGACTGACCTCGTACCGGTTGGCGACCTGCTCGGAGTCGGAGACGAGAAACCGCCCGCTCTCGCCTACCCCGCCGTGCCAGGCGTCGTCGTTCGGATACTCCTGCGATGTGACCGTCGGTTTGCCCGGGACGGCGGGGTCGTAGACGAAGTAGCAGCCGGTTTGGGCGCCGTCGTAGGACCAGGGTCCCCACTGCTCGCCGTCCCAGGCGCGCACTCCCCAGCCGATCTTGGTGCGCTGCGGGATGGTGGAGGGCAGGGTGACCGAGAAGCGGCTGCCGGAGGTTTTGGCCGGGGTGAGGGAGGAGGTCCACTTGGGGCCCCAGTCCGAGCCGTCGGCCTTGTTGGCCCAGTGCAGCGTGAACTGCCCCTGCACCTTGTTCTTGTCCTCGGTGTCGGGATCCTTGAGGTAGGCGTACACCGTGGACAGGTCGTTGACGGTCTGCTGCTGCCCGGACGGGAGGCACTTGGTGCCGGGGTTGGCGAACATGGTGTCGGTGTCGGGCTGCAGCGGCGGGTTGTTGTACTGCACCTTCAGGTAGGCGTCATCGGCGAACCGCTTCCACCAGTCCATCGTCGACTCGCTGTAGGCCCGCAACCCGAACGTGATGGTGGAGTTCCCGGCGTTCACCGCGCTCTGCACATGCGAGCGCAGCTTGGCCCCGCCGAACTCCACCGGCGCCCTGGAGCAGTACGCCACATCCCGCGAGGTCAGATGCTCCAGCCACACCGACGAGGAATTGGTGTTGCTCCACGTCGCATACGACTTCAACGCCGTCGTCCGCCACAACTGCACCGACGTCGGATTACTGCAGTTGTAGGCACTGGTCTCGAACGCCGTGAACTCCACGTTCTGGATGTAGCGACCCTTGATCGACGGCAGCGGCATCCGGAAGAACAACCGCTTGGTCTGGTTCTTCACACAGTTGGGATCCTTGGCCACCTCGCAGCGGCCCACACCCTCAGTCGACTTCCCGTCGAACTTGTAATACGACTCATCCGGCCACCCCGACGACACCATCCCCCAACTGGTCGCCTTACTCGTCGTCCACACCGGATCAATGAACACCGGGAACTTCGTATCCCCGGCCGCCAGCAACTCCCGGTCTGGGGTCAGCGTCAGCTTCCCCTTGCCGACCGCCACACCCAGCCGGGCGGTCTTGGCGCCGTCGGCCGGGCCCTCGGCAGGGTCGGCGCCCGGGTCGGCGGCCTGTCCACGGGCCTGCGCGCCCTGGGGCTCGGCGCGGGAGGAGTCCCACATGCGCGGGGACGGCGCCTCGAACACCGCCGAACCCGACCCGCTGTCGGCCGCGGTCAGCACCCCGTTGCCCGCCCGCCGGACCGTCATCCGGTCGGCCGACATCTTCAGCGCCAACTGCGCCACCCGCGCGTCCTTGGCCGCCTGGGCGGTCTTGACCACCAGCACATGGGAGAACCCGTCCACCCGCGCCCGCAACCGCAGATCCACATCCGGCCCGGCCACACCCCGATACACCGCGGTGTCGCCCTCCAGCACCGGCTCGGGCAACGGCTGCGGCCACGACAACGCCAGCCGGTGCCCGGCCCGGGTCATCTGGACCATCGGGCCGTCCCCACCGGCCGAGAACACCAGCCCGACCGTGGACGCCGCCGGCACCACCCCACCGCCCGAGCGGCGCAGCGTGGTATCGATGTCCACCCACTTGCCGCCCCGGCGGGTCCGCACGGGCTGCAGCCGCTGCTCGACCTCGATCCGCCCGTTCGGCAGCGCCCGCACCGTCCGCGACTCACCCCGCTGCGACAAGATCTCCACCGGCCGACCCGACCGCGCCGCCGCCGCGACCGCCTCCCGCTCAGTCGCCGCCGCCGTCGGTGCCGGTTTCGGCGCGTCCGCACGCGCCACCGCACCCGGTGCCCCCGCCACGGCCCCGGGCGCCTGCACCACACCGGCCACCAGCACCAAAGCCGCCAACCGCGCCGACCACACCGGGCGCCGCCACAACGACAACCGCGCACCACGCGCACCATCAACCGCCCGACGACGACCCATAAAGAACCCCCACACATAAAGGGTTGTTAAAGCCGCCTTAAGGTAACCCGCTGATCAACTTCCAGAAAGACCCCACAACAACCAACACGCCGTGACTCAGATCACACCACAAGCAGGTAAACCAGACAGAGGACGTAACACGTCATGTCCTAATCGCCACCACTCAGATGATCACAGCATGCGACTCGCCGGCTTCGCACAGCTGATATCCGCGCGAAAGAGAAGCCGATGTAGCGCAGCCGATTCGCACATGCAAGGGCTCTGGACGACCACAAGTGCCCATATCGCAACGGACAGAGAAGACTGCCTTGACGCGGCATCGAAGAATGGCATAAGAGCCGCGGCCATCTGCGGCATCGGGACGAGCGTGCGGGCGGACGCCAGCTCCCTCCGGCTCATCGGCGAGGAAGAGTCGACCGTCCGCCGGTCATGCGCGAGGGCGCGGAGGGTGGATCGGTACGGGATTACCACGATGCGCAGGGTTGCCGTGCTGTGACAAACTGTGACGTGAGAGTGAAGGCGCCCCCACGAGCAGGAAAGCGAACGACATGGCCGACGACACCCCGGTGCCTTCCGTGAGCGTGCCGGATCCCGTGTGCGGGAGCGCCGCGCGGACGTGCCGGCTGCACCTCCTCACCACCGGCGTGCTCGCCGTGTTCGCCGCCGTCGGAGCGGCCGTGGTCGTCGCGTCGCTGGTGCCGCGCGGTCATCGCGGCAGGCGGCGGCTGCGGCGGACGCGGCCCTGGAACCGCAGGACGGGTACCGCCGAGGCCGTCCCCTCGGATGCCCCTCCCCCGGCGGACGACCGCCCCTGACAGTGAACGGGCCCCGGCCGCGCGTGTGCGCCGCCGGGGCCCGCCCTGTGCCGCGCCGGATCAGGTCCCGTGCTTCTCGATCTGCACTTCGGGGAGCACCCGGGCCAGCGGGCGGGGAAGCCACCATGCGCGGCGGCCGAGCAGGCGCATGGCGGCGGGGACGAGCAGGCAGCGGATGATGACGGCGTCCACGAAGACGGCGACCGCCATGCCGAAGCCGGTCTGCTGCAGCAGCCGCTCGGGGCTGAGCATGAACGCGCCGAAGACGACGATCATGATGGCGCCGGCGGCGGTGATGACCGAACCGGTGTGGGCGAGTCCCTCGCGGACGGCGAGCGCGGCGTCGCCGGTGCGCTTCCACTCCTCGCGCATCCGGGAGACCAGGAAGATCTCGTAGTCCATGGACAGGCCGAAGGCCACGGCGAACACCATCACCGGCAGGTACGCCTCGATGGGGGCGGGTTCGACGCCGAACAGCCCGTGCTGGAACACCAGCGTCATCGCGCCCAGTGCCGCGCCGATGCTGAGCAGGTTCAGCAGGGCCGCCTTCAGCGGGATCAGCACCGACCGGAACACCATCATGAGCAGGAGCAGCGACAGGCCGACGACGATGGCGACGAACAGCGGCATGCGGTCGGCGACCTTGGCCGCGTAGTCCTCGGCGGCGGCGGTCGTCCCGCCGATGGCGTACCGCGCGCCGGTCTGCGCCTCCAGCCGCGGCAGGACGTCGCCGCGCAGCCGGGAGACCAGGTCGGAGGTCTCCTTCGCCTGCGGGGACGTCGTCGGGTACACGAGGACGGTGGCGATCCGCCGGTCGGCGGACGGCACGGGAGCGGCCGCGGCGCGGACGCCGGAGGTGCCGGCGAGGGCGCGGGACGCGGCGGCTGCCGCCTGCTCCGCGCCGTCCCTGCCGCCGTCCGCGACCAGCATCAGCGGGCCGTTGAACCCGGGGCCGAAGCCCTCCGCCAGCAGGTCGTACGCCTTGCGGCTGGTGGTGTCGGGGGCGTCGTTGCCGGCGTCGGCGAAGCCGAGCCGCATGCCGAGGGCCGGTGCGGCGAGGGCGCCCAGCAGCACGCCGCCGACGAGCAGGGCGGCGAGGGGGCGGCGCTGCACGGCGGTCCCGACGCGGCGCCACATGGCGCCCTCCTCGGCGCGGCCTCGGGCCGCGCGGCGGGCGGCGCGGGCGGGGAAGACGCGGGCGAAGCGCGCGCCGAAGACGCCGAGCAGGGCGGGCAGCAGGGTGAGCGAGGCGAGCATCGTGGCGAGGACGGTCAGCGCGACCGACACCGCCATGCCGCGCAGCGCGCCCAGGCCGAGGGCGACCAGGCCGAGCAGCGCGAGGATCACGGTGCAGCCGGCGAAGAACACCGAGCGTCCCGCGATGTCCAGCGCCGTCGTGGTGGCGCGTTCGGAGGTGGCGCCGTTCACCAGTTCCGCCCGGTAGCGGGCGAAGACCAGCAGCGCGTAGTCGATGCCGACGCCGAGCCCGACGAGCATCATCACGTACGGCGTCCAGTCGGCGATCGTGAACAGGTGCGAGGCGAGGATGATCGCGCCGAGCGTCGAGCCGACGGCGAACACCGCGGTCAGGATCGGCAGGCCCGCGGCGACCGCGGTGCCGAACATCACCACCAGGATCACCAGTGCCGCGAGGATGCCGGCGCCCTCGGCCAGGCCGCCCTGCCCCGTGGCGAGCAGCCGGGCCGGCTCGCCGCCGAGTTCGACCTGGAGGCCGTCGCCCGCGGCGGCCTGCGCGGTCTCCAGGAGCTTCTCGGCGTCGGCGCGCGTCACCTCCTTCGCGGGGACCTTGAGCATCGCGGTGGCGTAGCCGGTGGTGCCGCCGGGCGCGATCGCGGACGCGTCCGCGTACGGGGCGTGGACCTGCGCGATCACCGGGAGCGCGGCGACCTTGTCGAGCATGCCGGTCACGCGGGCGCGGGTGGCCGGGTCGGTCAGGCCCCCGTCGCGGTGCAGGACGATCTGCACGGTGTCGCCGGCGCGGCCGGACCCGTGCGCGGTGAGCAGGTCGGCCGCGCGCTGCGACTCGGTCCCCGGCAGCGCGTAGTCCTCGCGGTAGTCGTCGCCGCTGAGGGACGCGGCCCCCCAGATCCCGGCCAGCACGGCGGTCCACAGGATCAGGACCAGCCAGCGGCGGCGGTGCGCGAAGGCGGCGACCCGGCCGAACACCCCTGCCGGGGGCGCGGCGGCGGTCGCGGTCCGCCGTTCCTCGGTGAACGTCATGACACCTTCCCAATCACGGATTGAACTGACATGAATGCGGTGAGTGACCGCATGAGGGTGCGGTGATGCGGGCCCGGCCGCCGGTGCGGCGGCCGGAGCCTCAGCGAGATGGGATCGTCAGTCGGGGACCGACACGTAAGCGAGCTTGTCGGGGTTGCGGATCACGTCGACCGAGGTGATCCGCCCGCCGTCCACGGTGAAGGAGGCGACCGACAGCACGTCGTCCACGGCACGCAGGACCAAGCCCGGCATGCCGTTGACGGTGGCGACGCGGACGTCCAACTGCGCGCCGCGGGTGAACGACAGCAGCAGCCGCGCGACCTGGTCGGCGCCGAGCACCTCGCCGGGGACGGCGCTGACCTTGCCGCCGCCGTCGCCGCGGCACACCACGTCCGGGTCGAGCAGCCGGGTGAGCGCGTCGAGGTCGCCGCCCTGGCACGCGGCGGCGAACGCCTCCACCAGCGCGCGCTGCTCCTGCGGGGTGGGCGGGAACCGCGGCCGGCCCGCGGCGACGTGCCGGCGGGCGCGCGAGGCCAGCTGCCGGACGGCGGCGGGCGTCCGGCCGACCACCTCCGCGACCTCCTCGAAGGTCATCGAGAACACGTCGTGCAGCAGGAACGCCGCGCGCTCGGCCGGTGACAGGCTCTCCAGCACCAGCAGCAGCGCCATGCTCACCGACTCGTCGAGGGTGACCCGCTCGGCCGGGTCCGCGCCGGTCTCCGCGACCAGCGGCTCGGGCAGCCAGGTGCCGACGTAGCGCTCGCGCCGCGCCCGGGCGCTGCCGAGCGCGTCCAGCGCCAGCCGCCCGACGGTCCTGATCAGCCAGCCCCGCAGGTCGCGGATCCCGGACGGGTCCTCCAGCATGCGCAGCCGCAGCCACGCCTCCTGGACGCAGTCCTCCGCCTCGGCGACCGAGCCGAGCGTCGCGTAGGCGACGCGCAGCAGCCGGGCCCGCTCCTGCTGGAACGCGCGCGCCAGATCATCGGCCGTCACGCCGCCCTGCTCGGCCCGGTCGTGGCCGGCGTCCATCGCCTCGCCGACCCCCGGCGCACCGCTCCCACCGATTCCTGCGACTCTCATGCCCGGAGGACGACGTCGCGCCGGAAAGTGTGACATCCGCGCCCGGACAAGGCGGCTAGTCCTTGCGCAGGAGCAGGCTTCCGGCGGGGAAGCGCTCGATCTCGGTGGGGGTGCGCAGCATGCGGGCGACCTCGGTCAGCCCCGCGCGGCGGCCGAGGTCGGCGACGGCGTCGACCGGCCAGCGGTAGGCCCGGACGACCTTGTGGTCGAACGCCTCCGGCTCGTGCCCGCCGCCGGACTGGAAGCCGAGGAGCAGGTGCCCGCCGGGGGCCAGGACGCGGTGGAACTCGGCGAAGGCGCGCGCGACCTCGGCGGGCTCCAGGTGGATGATCGAGTACCAGGCGAGGGCGCCGGCGAGGCCGCCGTCCGGGAGGTCGAGCGCCGTCATGGTGCCCTCGGTGAAGCCGAGATGGGGGTGGTCGGCGCGGGCCCGGGCGATCATGGCGGGCGACAGGTCGACGCCGGACGCGTCCAGGCCGAGGGAGTGCAGGAACGCGGTCACGTGGCCGGGGCCGCAACCCAGTTCGGCGACCGGGCCCTGGCCGCGGACGAGGTCCGCGAACGCGGTGAGCATCGCGCGGTCGAGAGGGAGGCCGGCGAGGGAGTCGCTGAACATGTCGGCGTAAAGGGTGGCGACGGCGTCATAGGCCGTTCGGGTGTCGGTCTCCGTCATGGGGTCCGACACTAGCGGCCCGGTCGAGGAACGCGTCGACGAGCGAGCGGGTGCGGCGGACCGCGTCCGGCTCGGCGCGCACGACCTCGGCCATGACCGCGTCGGGGTCGGCGCCCGCGGCCCGCATGAGCGCGCCCGCGCCGTCCGCCAGCCACAGCGCGAACCCCGCCGCGGTGATCTCGGGATGGAACTGCAGGCCCATCGAGCGCCCGGTGACGAACGCCTGCGAGCCGACGGGGGTGCGGGCGATCTCGGCGGCGCCCGGCGGCGGCCGCCAGCGGTCGCGGTGGAGCTGGAACCAGGGGCCCGGCGGGACGAGCGCCGGGTCGGCGGTCTCGACCGCGACCCAGCCCGCCTCGGTGCGCGGGGCGCGCTCGACGCCGCCGCCGAGCGCGGCCGCCAGCGCCTGCCCGCCGAAGCAGATGCCGAGGACCGGGACGCCCGCGGCGTGGGCGCGGGCGAGCAGGTCGAGTTCGGGGACGACCCATGAGGCCACGCCCGGGTCGTCCACCGACCAGGGGGCGCCCATGGGGACGATCAGGTCCCAGCCGAGCGGGTCGGGGAACGCGCACCGCACGTCCGGGGCCGCCCGCCGGCCGGCGGGCACGACGGGGAGTTCGGTGACGTCGTACCCGCGGGCGGCCAGCCGGTCGCCGACCGGTCCCGGCAGGGCCACGTGATCGTGCTGGATGAGCAGGGCGCGCAACGGAACCTCCCCTCCGGGTACTTCCCCGGGCAGGTCACCGGTAACGGGCCTGGCGGGCGGCGGGCCCGCCCGGTGCCAGGCCGGACAGCCCCGCCTCGATCGCGGCGGCGGCGCGGCGGCAGAACGCCTCCGGCTCGTCGGCGGCGTCCGGCCGCTCGTCGACCAGGACGTCGGCGGTCCCGTCGCGGAGCAGGTCCGCCGCGCGGACGCCCTGCGCCTCCGCCATCTCCGCCGCGCGCTCCGGAGTCCGGTGGACGATCACCGACGCGCCCTCCGGCGGGAGCGGGGCGAGCCACCCGTGCCGGGCCACCAGGACGCGGTCGGCGGGCAGCAGCGCGAGCGCCGCGCCGCCCGTCCCCTCGCCGAGCAGCAGGCACAGGGTCGGCGCGGGCAGCGTGATCAGGTCGGCGAGGCAGCGGGCGATCTCGCCGGCGAGGCCGCCCTCCTCCGCGTCCGCCGACAGCACGGCGCCGGGCGTGTCGACCACGGTGACCAGCGGCAGGCCGAGCTGGGCGGCGAGCCGCATGCCGCGCCGCGCGACCCGCAGCCCGGCGGGGCCGAGCGGGTGGCCGGTGCGCTGGCTGCGCCGGTCCTGGCCGACCAGGACGCACGGCGCCGCGCCGAACCGGGCCAGGGCGAGCATGAGGCCCGGGTCGGCCTCGCCCTGCCCGGTCCCCGACAGGAGGGTGACGTCGGCCGCGCCGTGCCGGAGCAGTTCGCGGACGCCCGGACGGCCGGGGCGCCGGGACCGCTCGATCGCGTCCCACGCCGTCCCGTCCGTAGGCGGGCCCGCGGAGGGCGGGGCCGCCGGCGCCGACGGCGGCCGGCCGCACAGGACGTTCAGCGCCCGCGACGCCACCTCCGCGAGGTCGTCGATGCCGACCACGGCGTCCAGCAGCCCCTTGGCCGCGAGGTTCTCGGCGACCTGCACGCCGGACGGGAACGGCTCGCCGTGCAGGCCCTCGTACACGCGCGGCCCGAGGAAGCCGATCAGCGCGCCCGGCTCGGCGGCCGTGACGTGGCCGAGCGACCCCCACGAGGCGAACACCCCGCCCGTCGTGGGATGGCGCAGGTAGACCAGGTACGGCAGCCCGGCGGCGCGGTGCGCCGCGACGGCCGCGGTGATGCGCGCCATCTGGACGAACGCGGCCGTCCCCTCCTGCATGCGGGTGCCGCCCGAGGCGGGCGCGGCGAGCAGCGGCAGCCGCTCGGCGGTGGCGCGCTCGACGGCGGCGACGATCCGGTCGGCGGTGGCGCGGCCGATCGAGCCGGCGAGGAAGCCGAACTCCGACACGACGAACGCCACGCGGCGGCCCCGCAGCAGGCCCTCCCCGGTGCGGACGGCCTCGTCGCCGCCGCTGCGCTCGCGGGCGGCGGCGAGGTCCCGGGCGTAGCGCGAGCCGGGCGGGGGCGCGGCGCCGGGCGGCTCGTCCCAGGACGTCCAGCCGCCGTCCAGCACGCGGCCCAGCAGTTCGCGGGCGCCGACACGTTCCGTCACGCGTCCCCTTCCCTCGGTTCCCCTCGGTCTTCCCAGCATGATGACCGCAGGGGCGGGCCATCCGGCGGCCGGGGGTGGACACTGGGAGGTACCCGGCAGAAGGGGAGGCCACGTGTCCGAGGAGATCTGCTTCGCGTCCGCCCGCGAGCTGGCGCGCCGGATCCGCGCCCGCGAACTGTCCGCGCGGGAGGTCGTGCAGGCCCATCTCGACCAGATCGAGCGGGTCGATCCGCAGGTCAACGCCATCGTCACGCTGGTCGCCGAGCGGGCGATGGAGCAGGCGCGGGACGCCGACGAGCGGCTCGCCGCCGGGGCGCCGCCCGGCCCCCTGCACGGCCTGCCCGTCGCCCACAAGGACACGCACGCCACCGCCGGCGTCCGCACCACCTCCGGGTCGCCGATCTTCGCCGACCACGTGCCCGACCGGGACGAGCTGGTCGTGGAGCGGATCCGGGCCGCCGGCGCCATCACGATCGGCAAGACGAACGTCCCCGAGTTCGCCGCCGGGTCGCACACCTTCAACCCGCTCTTCGGCCTGACCCGCAACCCCTACGACCTCTCCCGGTCGGCGGGCGGCAGCAGCGGCGGCGCGGCGGCGGCGCTCGCGTGCGGGATGCATCCGCTCGCCGACGGAAGCGACATGGGCGGCTCGCTGCGCAACCCCGCCTCGTTCTGCAACGTCGTCGGGTTCCGCCCGTCGCCCGGGCGGGTGCCGTCGTGGCCGGTGCCGGCGGGCTGGTCGACGATGAGCGTGCAGGGCCCGATGGCCCGCGACGTCGCGGACGCGGCGCTGCTGCTGTCGGTGCTCGCCGGCCCCGACCCGCGCAGCCCCATCGCGCTGGACACGCCCGGCTCGGCGTTCGCCGGGCCGCTCGACCGCGACCCCGCCGGGCTCCGCGTCGCCTGGTCCCCCGACCTCGGCGGGACGGTCCCCGTCGACCCCGCCGTCACCGCCGTCCTCGAGCCCGCCGTGAAGGTGTTCGAGGAGCTGGGCTGCGCCGTCGAGGAGGCGTGCCCCGACCTCTCCGGCGCCGACGAGGTGTTCCGGACGCTGCGGGCCTGGCACTGGGACATCGCCCTGCGCCCCCTGCTGGACGAGCGGCCCGGCGACTTCAAGCCGTCCCTCGCGGCGAACATCGAGGCCGGGCGGTCCCTCACCGGCGCCGACCTCGGACGCGCCGAGATCCTGCACACCGCGCTGTTCCACCGCGTCCGCGAGTTCTTCGAGCGCTACGACGCGCTGCTCCTGCCGGTCAGCCAGGTCCCGCCGTTCGACGCGGACCTGGAGTACCCGGACGAGGTCGCGGGGCGGGCGATGCCCGACTACCTGGAGTGGATGCGCTCCTGCTTCCTCGTCTCCGCGACCGGCTGCCCCGCGCTGTCGGTGCCCGCCGGGTTCACCTCCGCCGGGCCCGGCGGGCTGCCGGTCGGGCTGCAGATCGTCGGCCCGCACCGCGCCGACCTCGACGTCCTGCGGCTCGGGCACGCGTTCGAGCAGGCGACGGGGCACGCCGAGCGCCGCCCGCCGCTGGCGTAGCGGCTACGGCCGGTCCAGCGGTATCCGCATCACGAACCGGGCGCCCTGGTCGCTGTCCGCGGCGACGAGCGTGCCGTCGTGCGCGAGGGCGATGTCGCGGGAGATCGTCAGGCCGAGCCCGGTGCCGCTGGCGTCCCGCGCCCGGGCCTCGGGCAGCCGCTGGAACCGGCGGAAGATCCGCTCGCGGTCGGCCGGGGGGATGCCCGCGCCGTCGTCGCGGACCTCCAGCACGGCGTCCGGCCCGTCCGCCGCGACCGTCACCCACACCCGCGACCGCGCGTGCCGCTCGGCGTTGTCGAGCAGGTTCGTCAGCACCCGGACCAGGTGGTGCGGGGCGGCCCGCACCACGACGCCCTCTTCGGTGTCGATCTCCACCGGGATCCGCCGCGACCGCGCGGCCGCCTCGCCCCGCACCAGCGCGCCGAGGTCGACCCGCTCCCGCTCGACCTGCACGCCGGCGCCGAGCTTCGCCATGATGAGCAGGTCGCTGACGATCCCCTGCAGCCGGTCCGCGTCGCCGAGCGCCGCCCGCGCGACCGCGGGCCAGTCCTCGTCCTCCGGATGCTCCAGCGCGACCTCCAGCTGGGCGCGCAGCCCGGTCAGCGGGCTGCGCAGCTCGTGCGAGACGTCCGCGACGAACGCGCGCTGCCGGGCCATGACGTCCGCGAGCCGGTTCAGCGTCACGTTCACCGACTCCGCGAGGTCGGACACCTCGTCGTTCGGGCTCGGCACGCTGACCCGCCGGTCGTGCTCGCCGCCGGTGATCTCCGCCAGCTCCTCGCTCATCACCCGCACCGGCCGCAGCGCCCGCCGCACCGCCAGCGACACGACCCAGCCGACCGCGCCGGTCGCGACGAGCACCGACAGCACGAGCAGCGCCGTGAACAGCCCCCGGTACCGGGTGAACGCGGTGATCGGCGCGCCGGCGTAGACGATCCGCTCGCCCTCGGGGGCCCGCACCCGCTCGGAGACGAAGTAGACACCGCCCTTGTCGGCCAGCTGGACGGTGGTGTACTCGCGGCGGCCCGGCACCGGCGAGACCGGCAGCCGCAGCGGGCCGCGGCCCCGCATGGACTCGCTCGCCGCGAGGACGCCGCCCTCGTCGCTCACGATCTGCAGCAGCGTGAAGTCGGGGTCGTTGACGTGCAGGGTGCCGCGCGGGTCCGTCGTGCGCACGAGCGTGGCGAGGTCCGCGGCGACGAAGCCGCCCCGCTCGCGCAGCCCCTGGTACACCGTGTACCGCACGGCCTGGTAGAAGAGCAGGACGCCGGCGACCAGGAGCAGCCCCACGATGAGGGTGGCGACGGCGCTCACGCGGGTCCGCACGGACCAGCGCGACGGCGACAGCCAGCCCCCGAGTCTCCGCACCCGGCGCCCCTCCCCCTTGCGGCTCGTGGTCCGTGCCGGACCGCGAGCGGGGCCTGCCGGACCGCGGCCTGGCCGCCGTACGCGCCGCGTCCCGGCGCCGGGGGGTTTGACGCAGAACAGGTTCTTACCTGGCCGGTCCGCGGCGAAACCTCACCGCCCGGCGGGACCGGAACCTCACCGCGAAGCGGACCGGAACCCCCGCCGCCGCGTGGGACCGGCGCCCGCGCGGACGGCGCCTCCCACCCCTGGGGAGCCGCCCGCGCGGGCACCGCCTTCGGTGCCGCCGGCCGCCCGTCGCGCCCGCCGAGGAGGATCGCGGGGGGCCGGGCCGTGCCGCCGACTGACCCCCACTCTGCACGCCTCCGGTGCACGCGGTGCTACATCGACGTGACGATCACGTTTCCGCACTTCCTGCTGGAAGGGGCCATAATCTTCCTCCGAACGGGGATGGAGGGTCCGGAGACACCTGAGGGAGCGAGGAAACCTGAGGGAGCGAGGAAACCTGAGGGAGCCGGGTACACCCCATGGACGGAGACATCAGACCGCTCGAACCCGCCGACCCGCGCGAGGTCGCCGGGCATACGCTGCTCGGCAGGCTCGGCTCGGGCGGCATGGGGACGGTCTACCTCGGCGCCGACCCCGAGTCCGGGGGACGCGTCGCGGTGAAGACGATCCATCCGCATCTCGCCGTCGACCCCGTCCACCGACGCAGGTTCAAGGACGAGGCGTACCTCGCGAGCCGCGTCGCGTCGTTCTGCACCGCGCGCGTCCTCGCGCACGGCGAGGAGGACGGGCGGCCCTACCTCGTCACCGACTACGTCGGCGGCGTCTCGCTGCACGACCGGCTCGTCCATGACGGGCCGCTGCCGCCCGCCGACCTGCACGGCGTCGCCGTCGGCGTCGCGTCCGCGCTCGCCGCGATCCACGCCGCCGGGCTCGTGCACCGCGACCTCAAGCCCGCCAACGTGATGCTGACGCTGTCCGGCTGCCGCGTCATCGACTTCGGCATCGCCAGCGAACCGGACGGGCCGGCCGCGGCCGGACCGTCCGGGCAGGTCCTCGGCACCCCCGGCTGGATGGCGCCCGAGGTGCTCGTCGGCGGGCCCGCGACCCCGGCCGCCGACATCTTCGCCTGGGGCTGCCTCATCGCGCACGCCGGGACCGGGCAGATGCCGATCGGCGGCGACCCCGCGACGCTGCGCACCGGCGAACCCGACCTGGACGGGCTGCCGGAGCCGCTCGTCCCGGCCGTTGAGCTCGACGGACGCCGCGACGTGCCACACCTCGGCGGCGATCCGGGCGAGCCTGCGGTGTTCGAGCCGCGGCAGGCCGAGCAGCGGCTGCTCGATGTCGACCGGGATCACGGTCAGCAGCTCGCCGAGCGGAGCGGGCAGCCGCCCCATCTCCCCGGTCGCGGCGAGGAACCGCGCGATCCGCTCCCGGCCCGGCGCGCCGCCCGCATGGGCCAGGACGGTGACGTGCCGTCCCCTGATGAGCCGGTCCCTGACCAGGTGCAGGCCGAGGAAGCCGGCACCGCCCGTCATCACGCATGTCATCGCAGGCGTCCCATCCTCTGGTGATCTTCCGGAGACCCGTCCGGAACGTGGGCGAACGATGTCGTCAAGCGCCACTAAATAACTATCTGTGCAGAACTGACTGCCATGGGTGACAACATAACCGCGCGATGGGTTGGCGCAAGGTGCGGCGAAGAGGGCTTTGTGTGCCGGACGACCGGTGCGGGGCCGCCGCCGCCCGCCGCCCGTCGCGCCGCCCGGCGCCGGCATGATCGCTGCGCTCCGGCCGCACAGGGGTCCGAGTCCTGGTCAGAAGTGGTTCGCGGCCGGGACGGCGAGAACTCGCGGCGGCGCAGACCAATGAAGGCGACCCGGGCCGCGCTCCCGTCCGCGCTCTGGTCGTGTATCGCCCCGATGACATGACTGTGCCCCGCCATGTAGCGGGGCACAGTACGGCTTCCCGGCCTCCCGGGAGCCTGCTCTAGGCGACGATCAGCAGCGGGTTCTGGAGCAGGGTGGCGAGCCGGTCCAGGAACCTGGCGGCCGTCGCGCCGTCGGTGGCGCGGTGGTCGACCGACAGCGTCAGCGACAGCCGCTTGCCCGGCACGACCTGGCCGTCGCGGACGACCGGCTCGTCGCGGATCCCGCCCACCGCGAGGATCGCCGCCTCCGGCGGGTTGATCACGGCGGCGAACGAGTCGACGCCGAACATGCCGAGATTGCTGACGCTGAACGTCCCGCCGCTCATCTCCTGCGGCTTCAGCTTCCCGTCGCGCGCCTTGCCCGCCAGCTCGCGGGTCTCCCGGCCGATCTCCGCGACGCCCTTGCGGTCCGCGTCCTTGATCACCGGGACGAGCAGGCCGTCCTCGACCGCCACCGCGATGCCGACGTGGACCCGCCTGTGGAAGAGCAGGTTCTCCTCGGTGTAGGTGACGTTCACGGCCGGATGCTCGCGCAGCGCGGTCGCCGACGCCTTCACGATCAGGTCGTTCACGCTGACCTTGGCCGGGGCGAGCGCCTCGTTGAGCCGCGCGCGGAAGGCCAGCAGCGGCTCGGCGTCCACCTCGCGGTTGAGGTAGAAGTGCGGCGCCTCGCGCTTGCTCTCGGTCAGCCGCCGCGCCGCCACCTTGCGGAAGCGGTTCAGCGGGACGGCCTCGACATCCGGATTC
>NZ_VCKZ01000543.1 GCF_005889745.1 Actinomadura geliboluensis | reverse complement strand
GGGCAGGACGGGGCGGGCCGCGCGCTGGACGGCGGCGGGCGCGGCGGTCGTGCTCGCGGGCACGGCGGCAGGCTGGGGCGCGGTCGCGGGCGACGCTCCGCGCGTCCGGACGTCCGAGCAGCGCATCCCCGTGGTGGACGGGCCGAAGGACGACCAGCGCGTCCTGCTCGATACGACGTTCTACCGCCCGGCCGCCGGGCGGGCGAAGGGCCCGGCGGTCCTGCTGGCGCACGGCTTCGGCGGCTCGAAGCAGGAGGCGGCCGGCGAGGCGCGCGAGCTGGCCCGCGCCGGGTACGCGGTGCTGACCTGGTCGGCGCGCGGCTTCGGGCGCTCGACCGGGGAGATCGCGCTGAACTCCCCCGACTACGAGGTGAAGGACACCCGGCAGCTCATCGACTGGCTCGCGAAGCGGCCCGAGGTCGTCCTCGACGGGCCGGGCGACCCGCGCGTCGGCATGGCGGGCCAGTCGTACGGCGGCGCGATCGCGCTGATGACCGCCGCCTACGACCAGCGGGTGGACGCCATCGCACCGCAGATCACCTGGAACGACCTCGCGGACGCGCTGTTCCCGACCACCGCCGAGGGCGCGCCGTCCACCGACGGCGTGTTCAAGAAGCTGTGGGCGGGGATCTTCTTCACCGGCAGCGCCACCCGGACGGCCTGCGGGCGTTTCCTGCCGTCTCTTTGCGAGATGTACCAGGAGGTCGCGCAGAAGGGGCGCCCGACCGAGTCGGCGATCGCGACGCTGCGCCGGTCGAGCCCGTCCTCCGTCGCCGACCGGATCAGGGTGCCGACGCTGCTCGTCCAGGGGCAGGCCGACTCGCTGTTCCCGCTGGACCAGGCCGACGCCAACGCGCGGGCCATCGCCCGCAACGGCGCGCCGGTGTCGGTGGTGTGGTTCCAGGGCGGCCACGACGGCGGCGACCCGGAGACCGAGCGCGTCGAGGGGCTGGTGCGCGACTTCTTCGACGCCCGCCTCCGCCGCTCCGGCCCGGCTCTCGACGCCTTCACGGTGACGCGCGCGGGCGGGCTCGACTCGTCCACGCAGGAGGTCGTCGTGGACGAGGCGACGGCGGCCCGGTATCCCGGCCTCGCCGGCGATCCGGTCGCCCTGCGGCTCACCGGCCGCGAACAGACGATCTTCAACCCGGCGGGCGGGTCGCCGGCGTCGATCTCGGCGGTGCCCGGCCTGGGCGCGCTCGGCTCCCTCGGCTCCCTCGGGTCGCTCGGCGCGGCGGGCGGGCTCGGCGGGTCGCTGCCGGCCGACATGCCGGGCCAGACCGCCGTCTTCGACACCGCCCCGCTGGACCGTCCCGTGCGGCTGACCGGCGCGGCCTCCGTGCGCCTCAAGGTGCAGGGCAAGGGGCCGCTCTTCGCGAAGCTCTACGACGTCCCGCCCGGCGGCGGCGCCGCTCCGGCACGGCGCCTGGCGGCCCCGTTCCGCGTGTCGGACGGCGACGTCAGCGTGACGCTCCCGCCGATGGACTACCGCTTCGACCGGGGCCACCGCCTGCGCCTCGTCATCGCGACGACCGACATGGGCTTCGCGACGCCCGCCGAGCCTTCGTCCTACAAGGTGCAGGTGGTCTCGCCGCTGACCGTCCCCACGGTGCCGTCCCTCGCCACGGCCTCGTCGCCGCTGCCCGCCTGGGTCTGGGTCCTGCCTTTGGGGGCGCTCGCCGTGGCCGCCGCCATCCTCCTGCCCGGACGACGCAGACGCACCGCCGACGCCAGCAGCGATGTCCCGCTGGAGATAACCGGCCTTACCAAGACCTACAAGAACGGCCACCAGGCCGTGGCCGACCTGTCGTTCCGTGTGGAGAAGGGTCAGGTTCTGGGCCTGCTCGGCCCGAACGGCGCAGGCAAGACCACGACGCTGCGCATGCTCATGGGGCTGATCCACCCCGACTCGGGCGAGATCCGCATCTTCGGTCAGCGGGTCACTCCCGGTGCGCCCGTCCTGTCCCGCCTTGGCTCCTTCGTAGAGGGACCCGGCTTCCTGCCCCACCTCTCCGGCCGCGACAACCTCGACCTCTACTGGCGCGCCACAGGCCGCCCCCTGGACGAGGCCCACCTCGAAGAGGCGCTGCAGATAGCCGACCTGGGTTCCGCCCTGGACCGCGCGGTACGCACCTACTCGCAAGGGATGCGGCAGCGGCTCGCGATCGCCCAGGCCATGCTCGGCCTACCGGACCTCCTCGTCCTGGACGAACCCACCAACGGCCTCGACCCGCCCCAGATCCGCGAGATGCGGGAGGTGCTGGTCAAGTACGCCGCCGCAGGGCGCACCGTCATCGTCTCCAGCCACCTCCTCGCCGAAGTCGAGCAGACCTGCACGCACGCGGTCGTCATGGCGGGCGGCCGCCGCGTCGCCGCCGGGCCCGTCAGCGAGATCGTCGGCTCCGGCCGCCGCCTGGAGGACGCGTTCCTGGAGATCATCGGAGAGACGTCATGACCACCTACCACGTCCGGCGGACGCTGCCGCTGCGGGTCGAGGCCGTCCGGCAGTTCCGGCGCCGCCGGACCCTCGTCGCGTTCGGGATCCTGCTCGTCCTGCCGTGGGTGCTGGTGCTCGCGTTCAAGCTCGGCGGCGACCCCGGCCCGGACGGCGTCCCCAGCCTGGTCGACGTCGCCACCTCCAGCGCCCTGAACTTCGCCCTGTTCGCCCTGTTCGTCTCCACCGGCTTCCTGCTGGTGGTCGCCGTCGCCCTGTTCTGCGGCGACACCGTCGCGAGCGAGGCGGGCTGGTCGTCCCTGCGCTACCTGCTGGCCGCGCCCGTGCCCCGCGCCCGCCTGCTGCGCCAGAAGCTGGTCGTCGCGCTCTCCTACGCCGTCGTCGCCGTCGTCAGCCTGCCGCTGATGTCCCTGGTCGCCGGCACGGCGGGCTTCGGCTGGGGCGACGTGGAGCTCCCCACCGGCGGCACCGTCCCGGTCGGCACCGCGCTCGGCAGGATGGCGATCATCGTCGGCTACTCGCTGATCGCTCAGCTCGTCGTCGCCGCCCTGGCGTTCCTGCTGTCGGTCACCACCGACTCGCCCCTCGGCGCGGTCGGCGGCGCCGTCGGCCTGGTCATCGTCAGCAACATCCTGGACGCCGTCACCGCCCTCGGCTCCTGGCGCGACTTCCTCCCGACGCACTGGATGTACTCGTGGATGGACGCCCTGCAACCCCAGATCCAGTGGACGGGCATGGCGAAGGGCGCCGCGATATCCCTTTCCTACGCGCTCATACTGTTCGCACTGGCCTTCCGCCGCTTCCGCACCCGCGACATCGTCTCCTGAAAAACTGGGCACGCATTGTCACTATCCGACAACTCCACGTCGACAATTCGGCCCCGAAATTCGGTCGAACCGGCAGCGTTCGTCGCATAAGCTCGGCGAACCGCGCGCCCATCGGCCGCGTCACACGAGGCAGTGACGATTAAGCCGGGCCCGTTGGGGGGAGATGATCACCATGGCACGGCAGCAGCTCATCAAGCGCCCCAAGCCCCCACGTCAACCGAGCCAGCCCGACCTCCGCACGCCCTCGGGCCGCCTGCTCCCCTACTGAAGCCGCGCCAGGAACCGTTCCCGCTCGACCACCACGCGCTCGACACGGCCGCTCCCCACGGGGCCGCGCTCGTCCACCGCGTTGACCGCGAACACGAGCCGCTTCCCGTCGACCTCCGCGAGCTCCGCCTCCACGGTCACCCGCACACCGACCGGGCTGGCCGCGCGATGCTCCAGCGCGACCCGCGTCCCCACGGACGTCCGGCCGTCCCCGAGCTCGCCCTTGACGGCCTCCACGGTCGCGGCCTCGGCGAGCGCCAGCAACCGGGGCGTCGCCAGCACGGGCACATCACCACTGCCCAACGCGACCGCCGTGTCATCGTCCCCCACCACGAGGGACACCTGGCCGTGCAGCCCCGGCTTCACAACTCCCCTTCCAGCCGCGCCGCGACCTCCCGGTAGCGACTCACCGGCACGAGATGCACCCCGTCGAACGCCCCACTGTCCCGGATCGCGAGCACCTGCTCACAGGCAGCCGCGACTCCGGCACTCCGGTCCCGCTCGACGGCCTCGACGAGCTCGCCGGGAATGTCGATATCGGGAATGGCCGCAGCCAGATTCCGCGCCATCCCCGCACTGGCCAGCACCATGACCCCCGCGTAGACGGGTCCGTCGATCTCCGCGCTCTCCCGCCACCGCAAGAGGTTCTCCACCGAGTAACTGACCTGGACGAACGTGAAGTCGGCAGCCCGCTTCCACTCGGGCACCCGCCTCAACCCAGACGTGACGCCGACCTGGAACGCCCCGCACCCGTCGAAGACCGCGTCCTCGCTGGCCGCGCGCGCCTCCTCCATCATCGCCCGGACGGTCAGCTCACTCGTCCGCCCGCCCGCGCTCGGCTTGTCCCCATAGACGAACAGAAACCGCTCGACCCCGTACGCGGCCGCGGTGAGCAGATCCCGCCGGAACCCGAGCAGGTTCCGGTCACGCGAGTTCAAACACGCGATCCCCCGCGCCCCCATGGCCTGCACCTCATGCGCGACGGCCACGCTCGACACGGTGGCCCGGCCAATGTGGTTGTCGGGAATCAGAAACGAGTCCGCCACCGGACTCAACACCCCGATCTGATGCCGCACCTTCCGCAGATCAGGCCGAGTAGGCGGCTCGACCTCACAAACAACCTCGAACCCCACGAGCCCTACTCCCAGATCGACGTGACGACGCGCACAACCGACACCGCCTCACATTAGCCTTCTCCCCCAAAGAACACCCCCGCAGCCCCATGGCCAGGAGACGTGTAGACCTAACTTCCGTCGAGCAGCCTCTTAACGGGCATTTCAGGACAACGCCCCACGACCTGGGGATCACCCGCCACACCCCGCGCAACACTCCGGCCACGCATGACTGCAAGCAGTTCCAACCGGTACGAGGTCACGTCGCCGTGAAGATGGCCGCCCGCCCGGCCTCGGCCGCCCGCTCGAACAACCCCCGTACCTCGACGAAGTTCTCCCACGTGTACTCGAAGTCGTCATCATCAAGCGACCCGCGGTACTCCGGGTCGTCGATCGCGTCGAAGCGCCGCCGCAGCCACACCTTTTCGACCCGCTGGAGTTCGTCTGCGACATCTCGGACTTCGGCCGCGGTCACGTAGACGACGTAGTAGTCCTCGTGCATATGCCGCCCGCCGAGGACGGCATGCGACAGCGGATAGGCACCGCCCTCATCGCCGGCCGCGAGCAAAAGGCGCTCCTGATCGGCACTGACAGCGAAGTGCACACCCAACACCCCGCCACCCTACTGACGCCCCCCCTGTCTCTTATACAAATCTGACGCTGCCGACGACGGAGAGA
>NZ_VCKZ01000542.1 GCF_005889745.1 Actinomadura geliboluensis | reverse complement strand
TCGCGGCGTCCGGACTTCCAGTCCTCGCGCTCCAGCGTGGCGCCGGTCTCCATGAACCCCGGCGCGAACGTGTTCACGCGGACGGACGGCGCGAACGCCGCCGCGTAGGACTTGGTGATGCCGAGCACCGCCACCACCGACCCCGACGCGATCCGGCGGATATGGGCCCGCCGCCCCTACAACATCGGCATCGCCTGCGGCCCGTCCCGCCTGCTGGTGATCGACCTGGACATGCCCAAGCCCGGCGAGCACCCGCCGCCCCGGTGGGCGCTGCCCGGCGTCAACGACGGCGCCGACGTGTTCGCGCTGGTGTGCGAACAGGCCGGCGAGGCGATGCCGCTGGAGACCTTCCAAGTCCGCACCCGGCGCGGCGGCTTCCACCTGTACTTCACCGCCCCCACCGGCGTCCGGCTCACCAACACCGGAGGCGAGCACGGCAACGGGCTCGGCTGGAAAATCGACACCCGCGGCGACGGCGGATACGTCGTCGGACCCGGATCCTTCGTGGATCTGCCGGACGGGACCGGCGCCTACGTCCCGTTCCACACCCCGGCGCCGGCGCCGCTGCCGGGATGGCTGGCCGAACGGCTCCGCCCGGCGCCGCTGCCGCCGCAACGCCCGGTCACCGTGGCGCTGGCCACCGGGCACCGCGGCGCCTACCTGGGCAAGGCGGTCACCGCCAGCCTGGACGCGATCGCCGCCGCGCCCGAGGGGCGCCGCAACGCCACCCTCTACGGCGCCGCCGTCGCCCTCGGGCAACTGGTGGCCGGCGGCGCCCTGGACCCCGACGACACCGAGCAACTGCTGACCGCTGCCGCCGTACGCGCCGGACTGGCTGAGATGCCCGCCCGCCGAACCATCCGGTCCGGGTTCCGCACCGGCACCCAACGCCCCAGGAGCGTCCCCGCATGACCACCAAACCCCACCTGCAGGTCGGGTCCGGCCCCGAAACCATCCGGGTACTGAAAACCGAGCTGGCCAACGGCACCCTGCCCGATACCTACGTCTCCGCCGGATCCCTGGTGCACATGGAGACGGTGTCGGGCGGGCAGACGTCCCCGGCCGCCGACGAAGACTCGCCGCTGCCGGTGACCGCCAGCCCGGTCACCCCCGCCACGCTCGCGGGTTTGCTGGCCGAACACGCCTACGTCTACCGGGTCCGGTCCCGCCGCACCGGCAACGGCGCCACCGAGACCTACGAGGAAGAGATCACCCCGCCCCGCGACATCCTGTCCTCGGTGCTGGCAGGCAAGACCTGGCCCGGCCTCGCACCGCTGCGCGGCGTGATCGGCGCGCCGGTGCTGCGCCGTGACGGCACCCTGCTGCAGCGCCCCGGCTACGACGGTGCCACCGGCCTTTACCTGGCGTCCAAGGTCGCGCTGCCGCCCGTCCCCGACCGGCCCACCGCCGAACAGGTGAGCCAAGCCCGCGATTTCGTGCTGAACCGGTTCCTGCGCGACTTCCCGTGGGCCAGTCCCGCCGATCGGGCGAACTATGTGGCGCTGCTGGTCACCCCGATCCTGCGGCACTTCACCCGGTCCCTGACCCCGTTTGCGCTGATCGACGCGACCATGCCCGCGTCCGGGAAATCGATCCTGACCGGCGGGCCCGGAATGCTCTACGGCCAGCGCGTGATGCCCTGGGCCTACACCGAGGAAGAACTCCGCAAGTCCATCACCGCCGTGCTGGCCGAACAGGTCGGCGTCGTGGTGTGGGACAACCTCGCCGAGGGCACCGTCATCGACTCCGCCACCCTCGCACTCCTGGTCACCGCCGGCGTGTGGTCCGACCGGCAACTCGGAGCGTCCCGCAACATCGCCACCGTCAACGACCGGCTATGGATGGCCACCGGCAACAACCTCCAAGTAGGCGGAGACATGGCCTCCCGCACCGTCCGGGTGCACCTGGACCCCAACATGCCCCGCCCCGAACAACGCGACCAATCCCGGTTCGGGATCCCCCACCTTGACCAGTGGATCACCGACCCGCGCAACCAGCTCACCGTTCTGTGGAACCTGCTGGTGCTGGTCCTGGACTGGACCCGCACCGGCGCACCCCGCGCCGACACGGTCTCGATGCGCCAATTCACCCCGTGGGCGCAAGCCCTCGGCGGGTTCCTGGCCCACCACGGCATAGACGGGTTCCTGGCCAACGCCGCGCAAGTGCGCGACATCGACGAGGACGAAACCCGCTGGCGCGCGTTCCTGGCCTGCTGGCACCACCTGCACGGCTCCGAACCGATGACCGCCGCCGAACTACGCCGCTCCGGCGAACCCGACCGCATCGGCCTGGACGAACACGACCGGTGGGAAGGCCAGTTCATCACCACCCACACCGGCCGCCTGCCCAACGCGCTGGCCCTCGGACGCCTGCTCACCGGACAGACCGGACGCTGGCGCGGCGACTACGTCATCCGCTCCGGCAAGCACGACCGCGGCGACCGCAACGTCTTCTGGGTCGAACACCATGAGCAGTGACCCGACCCGAAACCCGCTGAAACATCTCCGCATCTCCGCAACGCCGCAAACCCTCCACCGACCTGCGGAGATACCTGCGGAGATCACCACCACCGGCCACCATCCATCTCCGCATCTCCGCAACCACTGCGGAGATAGATCCCCAGATGCGGAGATGGCCAGAGCCCCGCCCCACCCATCTCCGCACACATCACCGCAGGTCACCCGCCCAAGTGCGGAGATGCGGAGATGCGGAGATGTTTCAGCCCCTCCCACACAGCAGCACACCGGACCGGCACCCAAGCCACCACGCACACCGCCGGACCGCTCCGACCAACCGATCACGTCCAGGAAGGACCCCCGAATGGCCGCTCGGAATCCCGCCGCGCCGTCCAACCTGCTCACGCTCGCCGAGGTACTCGCCGAACTCCGCGTGTCCCGTAGCACCTTCGACACCTGGCGGACGCTCGGCACGGCCCCGAAGTGCATCAAGCTGCCGAACGGACGCATTCGCGTTCACCGCAACGACCTCAACGCGTGGCTCTCGACCCGCACCGAGGTTGCGGGGACGGTCTGAAGTGGCCTACTCCCATGACGTCAGCATTTGGGAGCTGGCGAGGAAGAAGAACCGCAAGCGCGGTCACGGCGTCCGCTGGACGGTGGCCGGCAAGGAGACCTCGAAGTGGTTCACCGAACGGGCGCTGGCCGATAACTACCGGTCCAAGCTCATGCAAGCGGCGAGGAAGGGAGAAGGGTTCGACACGGACACGGGCCTACCCGAGTCCATGGTCCGCGCTCAACTCTCCGTCACCTGGTACGACCTCGCTTGCCGGTTCGTTGATCTCAAGTGGCCGCACGCCGCGGCCAAGTCCCGGACCGGCATCGCCGATGCTCTCGCGACCGTCACACCGGTCCTGGTGACCACCAAGCGCGGCAAGCCGGACGACAAGGTTCTACGCGCCGCGCTCTACGGGTGGGCGTTCCACAAGGTTCGCCGCGAGACGACGAAGCTGAGCGGTCAGGAGGCCGCCGCGCTCAAGTGGGTTCAGGACAACTCGTTGAGGGTGGTCACCCTCAACGAGAAAGAGCAGAGGTCCCAACTCATCCGCTCGGCACTCGACACGATCGCCCTGAAGATGGACGGCAAGCCCGCCGCGGCGAAGACCGTGGCCAGGAAGCGAGCGATCTTCTACGGCACGCTCAACTACGCCGTAGAACTCGACATCTTGCCGGCGAACCCCATCGACCGCGTGGCCTGGAAAGCCCCCGCCATCGCAGAGGAGGTCAACCGGAACGTTGTGGCCCGGCCTCGGCAGGTCCGCGCACTGCTGGCCGCGGTTGAGGCCAAGCGGCCCGAACTCACGGCGTTCTACGGCTGTCTGTACTACGCCTACATGCGGCCCGGCGAGGCGAAAGTCCTTCGCAAGGGGGACTGCATCGACCTGCCGGAATCAGGGTGGGGCCAACTCTTGCTCACCGGCAACTCGCCCCGCGTCGGCTCGGAATGGACGGACGCCGGGACGAGTCACGAGGAACGGCAGTTGAAGCACCGGGCAAAGAAGATCGCTCGCCCCGTCCCAATCCCGCCCGAACTCGTCCGGCTGCTGCGTCGCCACCTGGACGAGCACGGGACGGCGCCGGATGGGCGTCTGTTCTCCGGTGGGCGCGGCGGGCCGCTCTCAGAGAGCGTCTACGGGCGCGTCTGGCAGACGGCCCGAGAGAACGCGCTCACACCCCCGCAGGTGGCCTCTCCGCTCGCCGGACGGCCGTACGACCTCCGCCACAGCGGCGTCACACTCGCTCTGAACGCCGGCGTCCCGGCGCCCGAGGTCGCGCGCCGCGCTGGGCATGGCGTTGATGTGCTGCTACGGGTCTACGCCGGGTGCATCGACGGCCATGAGCAGATGTGGAACGGCCGTATTGAGGACGCTCTCAAGGACGGCGACTAGGGAGGTCACAGCCCGCACAGAGTGTCCCGTGACTGTCCCGTGAACACCCGGCAATCGCTGGGAACAGTCGGGACCTACCGGGAGCGAACGAGAACAGCCCCTGACCGCGTTGTAGCTGGTCAGGGGCTGTTTTACGTGATGGTGGCGGGTCCAGGATTCGAACCTGGGTAGGCTAAGCCGACGGATTTACAGTCCGCTCCCATTGGCCACTCGGGCAACCCGCCGTGGTGTCGTTGAAAGAATAGCGGACCGCGGGAGTGGGTGTGACATCGAGGCGGGGTGGGGAGTCGATACGCTCTGTGGATCGGGAAGTTGCTGCTGAGGGGATGTGTGGGCCGTGGCCGACTCCAGCTTTGACATCGTCAGCAAGCTCGACCGGCAGGAGGTCGACAACGCGTTGAACCAGGCCGCCAAGGAGGTGGCCAACCGGTTCGACTTCAGGAACGTGGACGCGGGGATCAAGTGGTCGGGTGAGTCGATCGAGATCCAGGCGAACACCGAGGAGCGGGCCAACGCGGTGCTGGACGTGCTGAAGGACAAGCTCGTGAAGCGGGGGATCTCGCTGAAGTCGATCGACGCCGGGGAGCCGAAGCCTTCGGGGAAGGTGCACAAGCTGAGCGTGGGGCTCAAGGAGGGCATCGCGCAGGACGAGGCGAAGAAGATCGGGAAGATCATCCGGGATGAGGGGCCGAAGGGTGTGAAGGCCCAGGTCCAGGGGGACGAGCTGCGGGTCAGCGCGAAGAAGAAGGACGACCTGCAGCAGGTCATCGCGCTGCTCAAGGGCAAGGACCTCGAGGTGGCGCTGCAGTTCGTCAACTACCGGTAGTCGCTTGAGGAGCGCGTCGGCCCCATCCCCCGCAGAAAGGGGCCGGCGCGCTCTCGTGTGTTATGACGCGGCGGCGGCCGGGATGGTTCGGGCGGATTTCAGCGGGGGCCGGCCATGCGCTCCAGGCGGGCGATCCGGT
>NZ_VCKZ01000074.1 GCF_005889745.1 Actinomadura geliboluensis | reverse complement strand
GGCGGGACGGGAGTCAGGGGGCGGGTGCCCCCGTCATCGCTCCAGAAGGTCCAGCAGCCGCCGTTTCAGTGCTTCGAGCTGCGCGGCGTCGTACAGCTCGGGATCATGGCTCACCACTTCCCAGAGGCCCTCGGCCGCGAGCCGGACGACCATCGCGGCGCCCGGGTCCGGGTCCTCGGCGGGGTCGCGGCCGTGCCAGCGGCGCATCGCCGCGTTCAGCGGCTCGCCCTGCTCCGGGTCCGCCGCGGCGGCCGTGATGGCCGACCAGCGCCGGTAGGCGCGGGCCTCCCCGGTGAGGATCTCGAACGTGGCCTCGACGTAGGCGCGGGTGTAGGCGCTCGGCACGCCGTCCCCGTACGCGTCGACGTAGGCGGCGATCAGGTCGTCGAACTCCTCGATGACCCGCGCCACCATGGCCCGGACGAGCGCCTCCTTGGTGGGGAAGTGGTAGAGCAGCCCTCCCTTGCTGACGCCGGCGCGGTCGGCGACCGCGATGAGCGTCAGCGCCTGCGTGCCCTGCTCGGAGAGCACGGCCTCGGCGGCGTCCAGAAGGGCGTCTTTCGTCATGATGCTCCTACTGTACCGGCTGGACGGTACAGACGGTGAACCGGCCCTTCCCGGCGGCTATTCCCGCCCCCGCGCGCAACGGCACGGGCGACGGCGGGGAACAGGACCGGCGCGGATAATGTTGACCGCGTGGTGACCTACCTCGACCATGCGGCGACGACCCCGATGCTGCCCGAGGCCGTCGAGGCGATGACGGCGGAGCTGCGCGAGCTGGGGAACCCGTCCTCCCTGCACGCGGTGGGACGGCGCGCCCGCCGCGTCGTCGAGGAGTCCCGCGAGATCATCGCCGAGGCGTTCGACGCCCGGCCCAGCGAGGTCGTGTTCACCTCGGGCGGCACCGAGGCCGACAACCTCGCGGTCAAAGGCGTGTTCTGGGCCCGCCGCGCCGCCGACCCCGCCCGCACCCGCGTGCTGGCGGGCGCCGTGGAGCACCACGCCGTCATGGACGCGGTGCAGTGGCTCGCCGACCACGAGGGCGCGAAGGTCGAGTGGCTCCCGGTGGACGGGCTGGGCCGCGTCCGCCCCGAGACGCTCCGCGACGCGCTCGGCTCCGGCGACGACGTGGCGCTCACCACCGTGATGTGGGCCAACAACGAGGTCGGGACGGTCCAGCCGGTCGCCGAGCTCGCCGCCGCCGCCCGCGAGCGCGGCGTCCCCCTGCACACCGACGCCGTCCAGGCCGCCGGGCAGCTGCCCGTCGGGTTCGCGGCGAGCGGCGCGCAGGCCCTGACCATTACCGGCCACAAGCTCGGCGGCCCGATCGGCGTCGGCGCGCTGCTGCTCGCCAAGCCCAAAGAGCCCGTCTTCCTGGACCCGGTGCCCCTGCTGCACGGCGGCGGCCAGGAGCGCGACGTCCGGTCCGGGACGCTCGACACCCCGGCCATCGCCGGGTTCGCCGCCGCCGTCCAGGCCACCGTCGCCCGCCGGGAGGCCGAGGCGCGCCGCCTCACCGAGCTGCGCGACCGGCTGATCGACGCCGTCCGCGCCGCCGTGCCGGACGCCGTCCTGAACGGCGACCCCGTCGACCGCCTCCCCGGCAACGCCCACTTCTCGTTCCCCGGCTGCGAGGGCGACGCCCTGCTCATGCTGCTGGACGCGCGCGGCATCGCCTGCTCCACCGGGTCGGCGTGCTCGGCCGGCGTCTCCCAGCCCAGCCACGTCCTGCTCGCGATGGACGCGAGCACCGAGCGCGCCCGCGGCTCGCTGCGCTTCACGCTCGGCCACACCTCCACCGAGGCCGACGTGAAGGCCCTCGCCGACGCCATCGGCCCGGTGGTGGAACGCGCGCGCCGCGCCGGCCTCAGCTGACCGCCGGCCGATCCGCCCCGGGTTTGACCTTCTCTTGAACGGGGACGGCGTTGCCCGTGACGACGGACGTGAGCGACGGCATCAAGCAGGCGGCGGGACACCCCTGGTTCCACCACCTGTCCCGGGCGGGTCTCGCCGCCCGCGGACTCCTCTACCTCCTCATCGGCTGGCTCGCCCTCCAGGTGGCGTTCGGCGGCGGCGGGAAGGAGGCCGACCGCAAGGGCGCGCTGGAGGCGGTCGCCGAGAAGCCGGGCGGCCCGGTCGTCCTCGGGCTGATGGCGGCCGGTTTCGCCGCGCTCGCCCTCTGGCAGCTCGCCGAGGTCCTGTACGGGCGTCCCGTAGAGGACGGTGACAAGCCCACCAAGCGGCTGGGCTCGGCGGGGCGCGCCGTCATGTACACGGCGGGCTGCGCGGGGACCCTGGCGTTCCTGTTCGGCCACCACGGCACGTCGAGCGACCGGCAGTCCCAGACCATCACGGCGCGGCTGATGGGCGAGCCCGGCGGCCGCTGGCTCGTCCTGGCGATCGCCGCCGGGTTCGTGGTCTGGGGCGTCATCGTGGTCGTCGGCGCCGTCCGGCGCGGCTTCCTGGACGAGCTGGAGACCGCCAAGATGGGCAGGGTGGCGCGGCGGTCGGTCCAGCCCCTCGGCATCGTCGGGAACGCCGCCCGCGGCCTGGTCGGCCTCGGCGCCGGCGCGTTCCTCGCCTACGCGGCCGCCACGTTCCAGCCGGACAAGGCGCGCGGCCTCGACGGCACGCTCCGCGAGTTCGCCGACACCCCCGCCGGCGCCTGGGGCCTCGCGGCCGTCGCCGCCGGCGTCCTCACCTTCGGCCTCTACTCGTTCTGCGAGGCCCGCTGGCGCAAGGTCGACGCCACGCGCCAGGGCTGGTAGGGCACGCGGCTTCTCACGGCTGGTAGGGCGCGAGGGCCTTCCAGCCGGGGTCGGCGGTGGAGGCGACCTTGGCCTTGCCCTCCGGCCAGCCCGCGGCGAGCTGGTCGAGCTCGGAGATGACGCCCGAGTCGGGGTCGGCGTACAGGTGGAAGACCCGCAGGCCGTCCCCCGTCTCCCGGACGGCGAGGACCGCCCGGTCGCCGAGCTTCGCCAGCTTCTTCTCGAACGAGCGCAGCGCGCCCGCCGACGGCTCGACCGGCAGCCGGTCGGGGTTGCTGTTGGCGTACGGGACGGTGATCGCCACGTGCAGGTCGCAGAGCGGGTAGTCCTGCCGGTGCAGCGGGAACCGGGCGCCGAGGCGGGCCGGGTGCCCGCGCGGGGTGCGGCCCTCGCCGGTCAGCCAGGCGGGCTCGGCGAACGGCTCGGCCACCTGCTCGACGACGGCGGGCAGCATCGACGGCACCAGCGCGTCGATCGGCGCCTCCGTCGCGATCGCGACCTCGCCGATCCAGCGGGCCACGTCGTCCTCGCCGAGCGCCCAGTACAGGACGTTCAGCGCCACCTGGAGCTGCTGCTCCTCGGCGACGAACAGGAAGTCGGGGTGGTAGGCGGTGATGTGCACGCGGGCGCGGTCGGCGTCGGCGCGCATGCCCAGCCGGACGTACTCCAGGTCGAACTCGTGGTCGCCGAGGATGAGGTCCTGCGACAGCATCTCCGGGTCGGCCTGGCGCGCCGGGTGGAAGCTCCAGCCGCCGGCCGCGGCGCCGGAGGGCGCGGAGCGGGCCCAGCGCTCGGTGAGGCCGCGCAGCTCGGGGTCGCCGCCGCCGGTCACGGTCAGCGACGGGCTCCGGTCGTCGGCGCCGCCGATCTCCCACTGCAGGCCCGGATGGATCTTGTGGACGCGGCGGGACAGCTCCTCGATCGTCTCGGCCGACAGCCCCTCGCCGGGCACGGCGGCCTCGGCCGCGTCGGGTTCGGGCCCGGCGGCCAGCGACGCCTCGATGGTGGGGCGGGCCTGCGCCCACCACTCCCAGAACTCGCTGATCGCGGGCGGTACGACGGTGGACGCCTCGCGCGGACGGCGGAAGATTCCCATAGCGGCCCCAATCGTACGCGGAAATGCGGACGGCGGACCGGGCCACGCCGCGTACCCTCGAAGGACTATGACTCTGCGCGTTCTCGCCGCCATGTCGGGCGGCGTCGACTCCGCCGTGGCCGCCGCCCGCGCCGCCGAGGCCGGGCACGACGTCACCGGCGTCCACATGGCCCTGTCCAGCAACCCGCAGTCCTACCGGACGGGGGCGCGCGGCTGCTGCACCCTGGAGGACTCCCGCGACGCCCGGCGCGCCGCCGACGTGATCGGCATCCCCTTCTACGTCTGGGACCTCGCCGAACGCTTCCACCAGGACGTCGTCGAGGACTTCGTCAGCGAGTACGCCGCCGGGCGCACCCCGAACCCGTGCCTGCGCTGCAACGAGAAGATCAAGTTCGCCGCGCTGCTCGACCGCGCCATGGCGCTCGGGTTCGACGCCGTCTGCACCGGCCACTACGCCCGCCTGGAGGACGGCGTCCTGCGCCGCGCCGTCGACCCGGCCAAGGACCAGTCCTACGTGCTGGCCGTCTGCACCCCCGAGCAGCTCGCGCACGCGCTGTTCCCGCTCGGCGACACCTCCAAGGCCGACATCCGGCGCGAGGCGGAGCGGCGCGGCCTCCAGGTCGCCGACAAGCCGGACAGCCACGACATCTGCTTCATCGCCGACGGCGACACCCGCGGCTTCCTCGCCGAGCGGCTCGGCGCCGCCAGGGGCCCGATCGTCGACACCGACGGCAACGAGGTCGGCGAGCACGACGGCGCCTACGCCTACACGATCGGCCAGCGCAAGGGCCTGCGCCTCGGCACCCCGGCGCCGGACGGCCGGCCCCGCTACGTCCTCGACATCTCCCCGGTCACGAACACGGTGACCGTCGGGCCGCGCGAGCAGCTGGACGTCCGCGAGATCACCGGCGAGCGCGCCGTGTGGCTGGGCGACGTCCCGGAGGGCCCCTTCGGCTGCCAGGTCCAGCTCCGCGCGCACGGCGAGGTCTACGACTGCACCGCCGAGCCGCACGGCGACGAGCTGCGCATGACCCTCGCCACCCCGGCCCGAGGCGTCGCGACGGGCCAGGCCGCCGTCCTCTACACCGGCGACCGCGTCCTCGCGTCCGCCACGATCGCCGACACCACCCGCGTCCCGGCCTGACCGCGTCCTGTTAGACCTCGGGCCCTGTTAGACCCCGCACTCTTTGACCCCCAAGCCCCGAACGCCGAGGTGTCCTGGAGGGGCTGGGGGTGTGCGGGGTCCTTGCCGCTGTGACCGGTTGGCCTATCGTCTCCTGGACGGAACTTGGGAGGCGGCTGTGGAGTTCGGTGTTTCGACGTTCGTGACGGATGACGGGATCGGGCCGGCGGCGCTCGGGCGGGCGCTGGAGGAGCGCGGGCTCGGGTCGCTGTACCTGGCCGAGCACACGCACATCCCGGTGAAGCGGGAGTCGCCGTGGCCCGGCGGGGCGGAGCTGCCCCGGAAGTACTACCGGACCCTCGACCCGTTCGTGGCGCTGACCGCGGCGGCGGCCGTGACGGAGCGGCTGCGCGTCGGGACGGGCATCGCGCTGGTCGTCCAGCGCGACCCGATCGTGCTGGCGAAGGAGGTCGCGTCCCTCGACCTGGTCTCCGGCGGGCGGGCGGTGCTCGGCGTCGGCGCCGGCTGGAACCGGGAGGAGATGCGCAACCACGGCACCGACCCGAGGACGCGGATGCGGCTGCTCCGCGAGCGCGTGCTCGCCGTCAAGGAGCTGTGGACGAAGGAGCAGGCGGAGTTCCACGGCGAGTTCGTCGACTTCGACCCCGTGTTCTCCTACCCGAAGCCCGTCCAGGACCCGCACCCGCCCGTGATGATCGGCGGGTCCGGCGCGACGACGTTCGACCGGGTGGTCGAGTTCGGCGACGGCTGGATGCCAATTTACGGGCGCGGCACGGACACGCTGGCGGCGCAGATCTCCGAGCTGCGGGAGCGGGCCGGCCGCAGAGTGCCGGTCACCCTGTTCGGCGTGCCCGGGAAGAAGGAGGCCGTCGCCGAACTGGCGGACGCCGGCGTCGACGAGGTGCTGTTCAACCTGAGGACCGAGCCCGAGGACGCGACGCTCCGCTACCTCGACCGGCTCGCGGACCTGGTCTGATCACGGCGCCGATAGGGTCGGGGACGTGACGACGAGCTACCCGTGGCAGGCGGGGACGGCGACTGGAGTGGGGTCATATCCGGGGGACGACCCTGCGGAGGCCCTGCGGGTGGTCCTCGGCGAGCTTCCCGACCTGCCGCACCTGCCGGAGCTGCCCGCGCGCGGCCCCGGCGCCGACCTCACCGGCCGGACCGCCGGGCTGCTGATCGACATGCCGGTGCGGGTCGAGCCGTCCGGCTGGCGGTTCTCCGACCGGCCGGGCCGCGACACGCTGCGCTCCCGCGACCACCTGGCCCGCGACCTCGACGTGCTGGAGGAGGTCGCGGGCGGCCACGACGGGCCGTTCAAGATCCAGGTGTGCGGGCCGTGGACGCTGGCGTCCACGATCGAGCTGCGGCACGGCGACCGGGCGCTGAAGGACCCGGGCGCCGTCCGGGACCTGACCGCCTCGCTCGCCGAGGGCGTGGCCGCGCACGTCGCGGACGTCCGGCGGCGGCTGCCCGCGGCGGAGATCGTCCTTCAGCTGGACGAGCCGGGCCTGCCCGCCGCGCTGGCCGGGACGGTCCCGACGGCCAGCGGCTTCTCGCGGCTCCGCGCCGTCGAGGAGCCCGTCGCCGAGGACGCCCTCCGCACGGTGATCGACGCCGCCGGCGCCTACCCGGTGGTGCACTGCTGCGCCCGGAACGTCCCGTACGGGCTGCTGCGCGGCGCCGGCGCGAAGGCGATCTCGGTCGACCTGCGCCTCGTGCCGAAGCGCGACGACGACGCGGTGGGGGAGACCATCGACGCCGGGATCGGGCTGTTCCTCGGCGCCGTGCCCGGCAGCGACGCCGCGCTGCCGTCCCTCCAGGCGACCGGCGAGCCGGTGAAGGGCCTGTGGCGGCGGCTCGGCTTCCCGCCCGCGCAGCTCGCCCGGCAGGTCGTGATCACCCCCGCCTGCGGCATGGCGGGCGCGTCGCCCCGCTATGTCCGCGACGCCCTCAAACGCTGCCGCGACACCGCCCGGATGCTCTACGAAGCCGCGGACGAGTGACCGGAGGGGCCGTCCCACCGGCGGGTCGGCGGGCCGCCAAGAAGGCGGATGACCAGGGTGCGTCACGGGTCATAATGTCGGACGCGTTGGCGACAATGGGGGCATGACCATGAGCGATGGCGTTCCCGCGGAGGCACGGCAGCGGCACCTCGAGCTGAGCCGGGAGCTCGAGGAGGCCAACTACAGGTACTACGTCCTCGACCAGCCGACGCTCACCGACGCCGAGTACGACGCGCGCATGCGGGAGATCGGCGCGCTGGAGGAGCGGCATCCCGAACTGGTCACTCCCGACTCGCCGACGCAGAAGGTCGGCGCGCCGATCGTCACCGACTTCGCGACGGTCGGCCACCTGGAGCGGATGCAGAGCCTCGACAACGCGATGAGCGCCGACGAGCTGCTCGCGTGGGACGAGCGGGTCGTCAAGGAGGTCGGCACCGTCGCCGGCTACCTGTGCGAGCTGAAGATCGACGGCCTGGCGATCGCGCTGACCTACGAGGGCGGGCGGCTGACGCGCGGCGTCACCCGCGGCGACGGGCGCACCGGCGAGGACGTCACCAACAACATCCGCACGATCGCCGACATCCCGGACCGGCTGGCCGGCGACGGCTGGCCGGACGTGCTGGAGGTCCGCGGCGAGGTGTTCCTGCCGGTCGCCGGGTTCGAGCAGGTCAACGCCGCGCAGGTGGAGGCGGGCAAGGAGCCGTTCGCCAACCCGCGCAACGCGGCGGCGGGGTCGCTGCGGCAGAAGGACCCGCGGGTCACCGCGCACCGGCCGCTCGGCATGCTCGTCCACGGGTTCGGCGCCTGGCGGGGCGGGACGCAGCCGGAGAGCCAGTCCGGGGCGTACGAGCTGATGCGCGGCTGGGGGCTGCCGGTCAGCGACCGCTACAAGGTCGTCGGCGGGCTCGACGCCGTCCGCGAGTACATCGCCGAGTACGGCGAGAACCGGCACGACCCCGCCTACGAGATCGACGGCGTCGTGGTGAAGGTCGACGAGTTCTCCCTGCAGCGGCGGCTCGGGTCGACGAGCCGGGCGCCGCGCTGGGCCATCGCGTGGAAGTACCCGCCCGAGGAGGTCAACACCCGGCTCCTCGACATCAAGGTCGGCGTCGGGCGCACCGGGCGCATCACCCCGTTCGGCGTGATGGAGCCGGTGAAGGTCGCGGGCTCCACCGTCGACCGGGCCACGCTGCACAACGCGGGCGAGGTCAAGCGCAAGGGCGTGCTGATCGGCGACACCGTCGTGCTGCGCAAGGCCGGCGACGTCATCCCGGAGATCGTCGCGCCGGTGACCGCGCTGCGGGACGGCTCCGAGCGCGAGTTCGAGATGCCGTCGCACTGCCCCGAGTGCGGCACCGAGCTGGCGTACGAGAAGGAGGGCGACGCCGACATCCGGTGCCCCAACGCGCAGTACTGCCCGGGGCAGCTGCGCGAGCGGCTGTACTTCGTGGCGAGCCGCAACGCGCTCGACGTCGAGGCGCTCGGCTATGTCGCGGCGACCGCGCTGACGCAGCCGCTGGAGCCGTCCGACCCGCCGGTGAAGAACGAGGGCGACCTGTTCCACCTGACGGTCGAGCAGCTGCTGCCGATCCGGAGCCTGGTGCTCGACTCCAAGACCGGCACCGCCAAGACCGACCCGAAGACCGGCGAGCCGAAGGTCGTGTCGTTCTTCGCCAACAAGGAGGGCGAGCCGAAGAAGACGGTCGAGATCCTCTTCGAGGAGCTGGAGAAGGCCAAGCGGCAGCCGCTGTGGCGGGTGCTGGTGGCGCTGTCGATCCGGCACGTGGGGCCGTCGGCCGCGCGCGACCTGGCCCGCGAGATGCGCTCGATGGACGCGATCGCGGCCGCGACCGAGGAGGAGCTGGCGGCGGTCGACGGCGTCGGGCCGACGATCGCGGCCTCGATCAAGAACTGGTTCGCGGTCGACTGGCACCGGGAGATCGTCGACAAGTGGCGGGCCGCGGGCGTCCGGATGGAGGACGAGGGCGCCGCGGGCCCGCGCCCGCTGGAGGGCGTCACCGTGGTGATCACCGGTTCGCTCGCGGAGTACAGCCGCGACTCGGCGACCGAGGCGGTGCAGCGGCTCGGTGGCAAGGTGTCCGGCTCGGTGTCGAAGAAAACCGGCTTCGTGGTCGTCGGCGACAGTCCAGGGTCGAAATACGACAAAGCCGTCAAGCTGGGCGTACCGGTCCTGGCGGAGGACGGCTTCCGCGTGCTGCTCGCCGACGGGCCAGATGCGGCCAAAAACGTAACTTTGCGCGCCGACGAATAACGCCGCGTGGTCATGGGGGTCCGACCAGCATCGCGTTACTCAGGGGTACACTACGATCACCCAACGGTGAGCGGTGGGTGTGATACGGCATAACGGAACGTACGCAATCGGTTTCGCGAAGTTGACCAAAGGCCGTACCCTCCCACTCATCACGACCTACACCTGAATCTCCGGACGTAACACCCGGGAGGCGTCCCCCCGGGAGCGGGGACGCCCGGTGCCGGGGGCCGGCCCCCCGAACCTCCCCCCGAGGATGTGATGAAGGACCCGAACAATACGCGGAACACGGCACCGCGCCGCGGCTCCCCGTTGTGGATCTACTTCGTCGTGGTCATCCTGCTCGGCGTCACGGCCGGCGGGGCCGCGTTCTCCGGGCTGAGCGCGGCCGACCTGGACGCCCTCGTCGGCACGCCCGTCTTCTGGATCCTCGCCTGCTTCATCATCTTCGGCGAGATGCGCCCGATCATCACGCCGGGCTCCACGGAGAACAACGGCGCCACCACCTCCACCACGTTCTCGTTCGCGGCGCTGCTGTACGCCGGCCTGCCCATCGCCGCCGCGCTCCAGGCCGTCGCCGTCATCACCTGCGGCATCTTCCGCGGCCGCGCCCCGCACCGGATCGCCTTCAACGCCGCCCAGTACACCCTCAGCCTCGCCGCCGCGCAGCTCGTCCTCGCGCTGTCGGGCAACCTCGCGACCCCGTCCAGCCTGTGGGTGCCGCAGGGCTCCGACCTGCCCGCGATCGCCCTCGCCGGCGCCGTGTACTTCGTCTGCAACGACACCCTCGTCGGCTCCGCCGTCGCCCTGCACGAGCGGGTCTCGCTGGTGAAGGCGCTCCGCTTCGACCTCGGCTACCAGATCCTGGTCCACCTGGCGCTGCTCGGGCTGGCCCCGCTGATGGTCGTCGCCATGGACCGGTCCGCCCTGTTCGTGCCGCTGATCGTCCTGCCGTTCATCGCCGTCTACATGAACGCCTCGGTCTCCGTCCGGCGCGAGCACCAGGCCCTGCACGACGGGCTGACCGGGCTGCCCAACCGCAAGCTGCTGATCGTCCGCACCGAGGAGGCGCTCGCCGAGGCGCGCGGCGCCAAGAGCCGCGGCGCCGAGCACCACGGCGCGTCCAAGCGCGGCGCCGAGCGGCACCGCCCCGGCCGGCTCGGCTCCCGGCGCCGCAGGCCCGCCGACCCGCCGGACCACCGCGCCGGGCTGTTCCTCCTCGACCTCGACCGCTTCAAGGAGGTCAACGACACCCTCGGGCACCCCACCGGCGACCGGCTGCTGCAACTCGTCGCGCACCGGCTCACCCACAGCGTCCGCCCCGGCGACCTCGTGGCGCGGCTCGGCGGCGACGAGTTCGCGGTGCTGCTGCCGACCGTCCGGGACGAGGCCGCCGCCCGCGAGGTCGCCGCCCGGCTGCGCGCCGCGCTCAGCGAGCCCGTCCGGCTGGACGGCATGTCGTTCGACCTGGAGGCCAGCGTCGGCATCGCGCTGTTCCCCGACCACGCGCCCGACTTCGAGCTGCTCCTGCAGCGCGCCGACGTCGCGATGTACAACGCCAAGGAGGCCCGCACCGGCGTCGAGACCTACTCGCCCGGCAAGGACCGCAACTCCCCGGCGCGGCTCAGCATGCTCGGCGACCTGCGCCGCGCCATCGACCGCTCCGAGCTGGAGCTGTTCTACCAGCCGAAGGTCTCGCTGCGGGACGGCCAGCTCGTCGGCATGGAGGCGCTGCTGCGCTGGCGCCACCCCGACCAGGGCGTCCTCGAACCCGAGGCGTTCCTGTCCGTCGCCGAGCAGACGTACCTGATGCGCTCGATCACCCACCATGTCGTGACCGCCGCGCTCGCGCAGACCGCCGCCTGGTGGCGGGAGGACCTCGCCGTCCAGGTCGCCGTGAACGTCTCCGGCCGCGACCTCCTCGACACCGGCCTCGCCGAGACGATCGAGGAGGGCCTGCTCGCCCGCGGCCTGCCCGCCGCCGCGCTCCAACTGGAGATCACCGAGCGGATCCTGATGAACGAGCCCGCCTACGCCTCCGAGACCGTCGGCGCCCTCGCCGCCCTCGGCATCCCGCTCAGCCTGGACGACTTCGGCACCGGCTACTCCTCCCTCGTCCGGCTGAAGCGGCTCCCCGTCGAGGAGATCAAGATCGACGCCTCGTTCGTGCACCGGCTCGCCGACTCCACCGACGACGCCGTCATCGTCCGCTCCATCGTCGACCTCGTCCGCACCCTCGGCCTGCGCTCGGTCGCCGAGGGCGTCGAGGACCCGGCCACCGCCGAGACCCTCCGCGAAATGGGCTGCGACGCCGCCCAGGGCTGGCACTTCGGCCGCCCGATGGACGCCGCGGCCGCCACCGCCTGGCTCCGCCGCCACTCCCGCAAGGCCCCCGAACCCGCAGCGTGATCTCCCAGGGGGGCGACCCCCTGGAACCCCCGTCACGAGCCGGTCGATCCTCACGCCACGGTTCTGGTCCTTGCGACCGTGCGGGTTCGTGGCGTGTCGCTCCGGTCGCCCGGCTCGGCGGGCAGGCCCGCTGCGCTCGCAGAACTCGCTCCGCGTGCCTGCCCGCGCTCCGGGGGCCGGGGCGCCGCGCTGGGTCAGTAGCGGCGGCGGGGTTCGTAGTCGTCGGTGTAGTACTCCTCGCGGACGGCCGGCGGGGGGCGGCGGTCGACGGCGCGGCGGGCGGACACGATCCGGACGATGCCGATGACCAGGCCGATCAGGCCGCCGATCATCAGGATCACGCCGACCAGGCGGATGTCGATGCCGCTGAACTCGTAGTTGACCGCGTAGGCCAGGATCGCGCCGATGATGATCAGGGCGATGCTGCCGCCGATGGTCACGGCGGGCTCCTCTCGTCGTCCCGGGGGTGGACGAGGGGAGCGTTCCCCGTGTGCGGAGATGAAACGGCGCGCCGCGATCGTGCCTGCGTAAACCGGGCGGGCCCGCGGGCGCTCGGCCCATAGGATGGGCGGGAACCCACTTCATCGCAGGAACGGTTTCCATCATGTCCGCCATCACCCGTGACGAGGTGTCGCACCTCGCCCGGCTGTCCCGGCTGGCGCTCGGCGACGACGAGCTCGACCGTCTCGCCGCCCAGCTCGACCAGATCATCTCCGCGGTCGCGCGGGTGCAGGAGGTCGCGGCGGAGGACATCCCGCCCACCTCGCACGCGCTGCCGCTGACCAACGTCTACCGGGAGGACGAGGTACGCCCGTGCCTCACCCCCGAGCAGGCCCTCTCCGGCGCCCCGGCGGCCGAGGAGCAGCGTTTCCGCGTGCCGCGGATTCTGGACGAGGAGGCCTGACCGGTGACTGGAACGGAGCGCAGCGGAGTGGAAGGCGCCGGTCAGGCGGCACGTCCCGGGGGGGCTGGGGGGTCGTCCCCCCAGAAGGACTCGAGTGAACTGGTCAGGAAGGGGGCGGCGGAGCTCGGCGAGCTGCTCGCCGCCGGCGAGGTGTCGGCCGTCGAGGTGGCCGAGGCGCACCTCGACCGTATCGCCGCCGTGGACGGGCAGGTCAACGCGTTCCTGCACGTCGACCGCGAGACGACGCTGGCGCAGGCCCGGCAGGTGGACGAGCGGCGCGCGGCGGGGGCCGAGCTCGGCCCGCTGGCGGGCGTCCCGATCGCGCACAAGGACGTCTTCACCACCGCCGACATGCCCACCACCGCCGGGTCCAAGATCCTGGAGGGCTGGCGGCCGCCGTACGACGCGACCGTGACGGCGCGGCTGCGGCAGGCCGGCCTGGTGATCCTCGGCAAGACCAACATGGACGAGTTCGCGATGGGCTCGTCCACGGAGAACAGCGCCTACGGCGTGTCCCGCAACCCGTGGGACCTGGAGCGCGTCCCCGGCGGCTCGTCCGGCGGGTCGTCGGCGGCGGTCGCCGCGTACGAGGCGCCGCTGTCGACCGGCACCGACACGGGCGGCTCCATCCGGCAGCCCGCCGCCGTCACCGGCATCGTGGGCATGAAGCCGACCTACGGCGGCTCCTCCCGGTACGGCGTGATCGCGTTCGCGTCGTCGCTCGACACGCCGGGCCCGTTCGCCCGGAACGTGCTCGACGCGGCGCTGCTGCACGAGGCGTTCAGCGGCCACGACCCGATGGACTCCACCTCGGTGAGCGAGGCCGTCCCGCCGGTCGTGGAGGCGGCGCGCCGCGCCGACGTCAACGGGCTGCGGGTCGGCGTCGTCAAGGAGTTCGCCGGCGACGGCTACCAGCATGGCGTGTCCGCCCGGTTCAACGAGGCGGTCGAGCTGCTGGAGTCGCTCGGCGCGAAGGTCGTCGAGGTGTCCTGCCCGCACTTCGCCTACGCGCTGCCCGCCTACTACCTCATCGCGCCGTCGGAGTGCTCGTCCAACCTGGCGCGGTTCGACGCCATGCGGTACGGCCTGCGCGTCGGCGACGACGGCACCCGCAGCGCCGAGGAGGTCATGGCGCTGACCCGCGCCGAGGGCTTCGGGCCCGAGGTCAAGCGGCGCATCATGCTCGGCACCTACGCGCTGTCGTCCGGCTACTACGACGCCTACTACGGCAAGGCGCAGCAGGTCCGCACGCTGATCAAGCGCGACTTCGAGGCGGCGTTCGAGCAGGTGGACGTGCTGGTCTCGCCGACCACGCCGACCACCGCGTTCCCGGTCGGCGAGCGCGCCGACGACCCGATCGCGATGTACCTGGCCGACCTGTGCACGATCCCGGCGAACCTCACCGGCAACGCCGCGATCTCGGTGCCGTGCGGCCTGGCGGACGGCCTGCCCGTCGGCCTGCAGATCATGGCCCCCGTCCTCGGCGACGACCGCGTGTACCGCGTCGGCGCCGCCGTCGAGCGGGCCCTGGAAGACCGCTGGGGCGGCCCGCTGCTGGCGCAGGCCCCGGAACTGGTGGAGGCGAAGTGACCACCCCGACGCTGATGGACTACGACGAGGCGCTGGCGAAGTACGAGCCGGTCCTCGGGATCGAGACGCACATCGAGCTCGGCACCGCGTCGAAGATGTTCTGCGGCTGCCCGACGGAGTTCGGCGCGGAGCCGAACACGCAGGTGTGCCCGGTGTGCCTCGGGCTGCCGGGGGCGCTGCCGGTGACCAACCACGCGGCGATCGAGGGCATCATCAAGATCGGCCTGGCGCTGAACTGCGACATCGTGGAGTGGTGCCGGTTCGCCCGGAAGAACTACTTCTATCCGGACATGCCGAAGAACTTCCAGATCTCGCAGTACGACGAGCCGCTGTGCGTGGACGGCCACCTGGAGGTCGAGGTCGACGGCGAGACGTACCGGATCGAGATCGAGCGCGTCCACATGGAGGAGGACACCGGCAAGTCGCTGCACGTCGGCGGCTCGACCGGGCGCATCCACGGCGCCGAGTACTCGCTGGTCGACTACAACCGGGCCGGCATCCCGCTGGTGGAGATCGTCACCAAGCCGATCCCGGCGACCGGTGACAAGGCGCCGCTGGTGGCCCGCGCGTACGCGACGGAGCTGCGCGAGCTGGTCCGGTCGCTCGGCGTGTCGGACGTCCGCATGGAGCAGGGCTCGATGCGCTGCGACGTGAACGTCTCGCTGATGCCGCGCGGCGCGTCCGAGTGGGGCACCCGCACCGAGACCAAGAACGTCAACTCGCTGCGGTCGGTGGAGCGGGCCGTCCGGTCGGAGATCGAGCGGCAGGCCGGCGTGCTGGACGCCGGCGGCCGCATCGTCCAGGAGACCCGCCACTTCCACGAGGACACCGGCCGCACCACGAGCGGGCGCAGCAAGGAGGAGGCGCAGGACTACCGCTACTTCCCCGAGCCCGACCTGGTACCGATGGCGCCGTCCCGGGACTGGGTGGCGGAGCTGCGCGCGTCCCTGCCGGAGCTCCCGGCGGCGCGGCGGCGCCGCATCCAGGCCGAGTGGAACCTGTCGGACCTGGAGCTCCGCGACGTCGTCAACGCCGGCGCGGTCGACCTCATCGAGGCGACGGTCGCGCAGGGCACCGACGCCGGCGCGGCCCGCAAGTGGTGGATGAACGAGCTGTCGCGGCGCGCCACCGAGCAGGGCGTCGAGCTGGCCGACCTGCCGATCACGCCGGAGCAGGTCGCCCGCGTGCAGGCGATGATCACGGCCGGGGAGCTGAACGACAAGCTGGCCCGCAAGGTGTTCGAGGGCGTCCTCGCCGGCGAGGGCACGCCGGACGAGGTCGTCGCGAAGCGCGGCCTGAAGGTCGTCAGCGACGAGGGCGAGCTGTCCTCGGTCATCGACCAGGTGATCGCCGACAACGCCGACGTGGCCGACAAGATCCGCGCCGGGAAGGTCGCCGCCGCCGGCGCCCTCGTCGGCGCCGTGATGAAGGCCACCCGCGGCCAGGCCGACGCCGGCCGCGCCCGCGAGCTCATCCTGGAGAAGCTCGGCGCGTCCTGATCACGCATCCTGACACGCGGTGCCGTCCCGCGCCCCTCCGATGGGCGCGGGACGGTGGTCAGCCGGGGTGGACGCTGAGGATGCGGTCGTCGTTGGGGGCGGGGTCGCCGCGGCCGTCGCGGTTGCTGGTCGTGACCCAGAGGGTGCCGTCGGGGGCCTTGGTGACGGCGCGCAGGCGCCCGAACTCGTTCTGGAGGTGTGCGACGGGGCGGCCCACCTTGCCGTTGTTCAGGGGGACCTGCCAGAGGCGCTCGCCGCGCAGCGCGGCGGCCCACAGGGAGCCGTCCGCGTAGGCGAGACCGGACGGCGACGCCTCGTCGGTCGTCCAGGTCAGCAGCGGCTTCGTGAAGCCGTCGCCGTCCTCGTCGCCCTCGACCTCGGGCCAGCCGTAGTTCTTGCCCTTCTGGATCAGGTTGATCTCGTCGAAGCGGTTCTGGCCGAACTCGGTGGCGTAGAGGCGGCCCTTCCCGTCCCAGGCGAGGCCCTGGACGTTGCGGTGCCCGTACGTCCAGACGCGGTTGCCGAACGGGTTGCCGGGGGCGGGCTTCCCGTCGGGCGTCACGCGGAGGATCTTCCCGGCGAGGGAGTTCTTGTCCTGGGCGAGGGGGCCGTCGCCGGTCTCGCCGGTGGCGATGTAGAGCATCTTGTCGGGGCCGAACGCGAGCCGTCCGCCGTCGTGGTTGGGGCCCTTGGGGATGCCGGTGACGATCGGCTCGGGCGTACCGAGGCGCCCGTCATAGGTGGCGCGGACGACACGGTTGTCCGCCGCGGCCGTGTAGTACAGGTAGACGAGATGGTCGGACGCGTACGACGGCGACACGGCCACGCCGAGTAGCCCCGCCTCACTCTGCGCCTCCACGCCGGGCACCGTGCCGACGACCGTCTTCTGCCCGGACGGCGCGACCCGCACCACGCGGCCCGAGTCCCGCTCGGTCACCAGCGCGTCGCCGCCGGGCAGGAACGCCACCGCCCACGGCACCTCCAGATCCGCGGCGATCGTGCGCGGCTCGCCGGGCGCTCCGGGCGTCCCGGACGGCGCGCCGGACGAAACGGGCGGCGACGTGCGCCCACCGCCGTCGTCGCCCCCGCCGGACGAAGAGGACGAGCAGCCCGCGAGGAGCACCGCGGTCGAGACCAGGACGATCGTGTGCAGTCGCATGAACGCCTCCCGTAGGTAGTACGCATCCGGCGGTCCGGTCGTTCCCCGTCACCGAGCGTCATGTGGGGCAAGCCGCCGATTCGGTGACGATCCCATTTCGGGCCTCCCAAACGGATCCGCGACGAGGTCGTTTGTCGCCGGGAGGACGCTCAGCCTCAATCGCTCCGTGACCTACCGAACGTACAGTGAGCGACACGGTGATCCCGTAGTGCAGCAACGTCGCTGATCTCCGGCAGGCGGCTCCGGCAGGCATGCTCCCCCCAGGCAGGCCGGTCGCCACCGGCCCGCGCCGACCCTGCGCGGGGCACGATCCGCGGCCTTCCGCCCGTTGTACGGGCGGCGAGGGTCGTGGACCCCGACTCTTCCCCGACGTGCGGCGTCCACCGTCCGCGGGGGCCGACACGCCCCACCGGGGGCAGGAAGGGACCGGCGCGATGAGCGGCGACTACGCCAGGCGGGTGCCGCCGCGTGCGCTGCCGGTCGCCATGGCCGCGGTCGTCGGCGTGCTGTACGCCACCGGTTCGCTGCTGGGCTGGGGCGGCCGGGCGTTCATCGCGTGGGCGGAGGCGGGCGCCGCGGGCGCCGCCGCGGTCTCGCTGCTGCTGTCGTCGCGCCGGCCGGACGGCGTCCCGGCGGAGCCGGGCGCACCGGGCGGGCTCTGGCGCGCGTCGTGGCGGTGGTACGGGATCGCCGCCGCGTCCTGGTTCGTCGGCGCGCTCGGCGGGGCCCTGGCGGACGGCGCCGGCCGCACCGCGCTGTCCCTGTCGGTGCCCGACCTGTTCTACCTGTTCGCGCTGGTGGCGCTCGTCACGGGTCTCGTCGCGCCGATTCGGCTGCCGCGCGACGCGGGCACCTGGCTGCGCTACGCGGCCGACACCTATGTCTGCGCGTGCGCGCTGTTCGTGCTCGGCTGGGTCGCGCTGTTCGGCACCCTGTACCACCGGTCGGGGGAGGCGCCGCAGGAGTTCCTGCTGGAACTGCTGTACCCGCTGATCGACATCGTGTTCGTCTGCGGCGCGCTGCCGTTCGTCCTCGGCGCGGCCCGCGGGCACCGGCGGCTCGCCTGGATGGGGTACGGGGCGCTCACCGCCATCGCCGCCGCCGACATCGTGAGCACGTTCGTCCGGCTGGACGGCGGCGGGCCGTCCGACGACCCGTCCGACATCCTCCGCCTCGCCGGGCTGCTGCTCCTGCTGCTGGTGCCGTGGACCGGCCCGGTCGCCGAGCCGGACCTGCCGGTCGACGACATCCCGGCGGACGTCGAGGTGGACGGCGAGGAGCGGGGCCGCATGATCGGCCCCGGCATCGCGCCCGCCGCGGTCGCCGCCGCGGCGGCGCTGTTCATCGGGGGCCACTCGCTCACCGGCCAGAACGGCCTGGAGCCCGGCGTGTCGATCGCCGCGGGCTCGGCCGCGCTGGTGCTGATCGCGCGGCTCGCCGCGCTGCTGCACGAGAACGAGGCGCTGCGCCGGGCCGTGGACACCGGCGAGGAGCACTTCCGGGCGCTGTCGGAGAGCATCAACGACGCGGTGCTCATCTGCGACCTGGACGCGACCGTCCAGTACGCCAGCGCGGGCGCGCTGCGGACGTACCACTACACGTCCGAGGAGCTGCTCGGGCGCCCGCTGAGCGAGATCGTCCACCCGGAGGACCTGCCGCGCGTCCAGGCGGTGTTCACCGAGTTCCTGGGCGAGCAGCCGGGCAGCGGGCCCGACGACGCGCTGCGCGTGTCGTGCCGGGTGCGCGCGGCCGACGGCACCTGGCTGCCGACCGAGTCGACGATCTCGCGGTACAGCGGCTCGGCCGGGACGCCGGCGCGGCTGCTGGTGACGACGCGGGACCTGAGCGAGCAGGCGGCGCTGCAGCGGCAGGTCGCGCACCTGACGTTCCACGACGGGCTGACGGGCCTGCCGAACCGGTCCTACTTCGAGGAGCGGACGCGGGAGGTGCTGTCGCGGCAGCCGTCCGGCGGGAAGGCCGCGGTCGTGTTCGTCGACCTCGACGGGTTCACCGCGGTGAACGACTCGGAGGGCCACGCGGCCGGCGACCAGGTGCTCGCGCAGGCCGCGCGGCGGCTGCGCGCGAACGTCCTGTCGGACGACACGGTGGCGCGGTGGGGCGGCGACGAGTTCGCCGTGCTCGTGCAGCTCCCGCCGGACGACGGCGAGACCCGCGCCACGGTCGAGCTAGCCGGGCGGCTGCTGCGCGTCCTCTCGGCCGACCCCTACCAGGTGGGCGACAAGCACATCGTGCTGACGGCGAGCGTCGGCATCGCGTTCGCCGGGGACGAGGAGGAGCCCGGCGCCGGCCCCGGCGGCGCCGACGCGGGCCGCCGGGTCCGCCGCTCCGCCGCCGACCTGCTGCGCAACGGCGACCTCGCGATGGCCCGCGCGAAGGAGGCGGGCGGCGGGCGCGTCGAGGTGTACGCCCCGCACATGCACGCCGACGTCGTCCGGCGGCTGGAGCTCGGCAGCGACCTGCAGACGGCGCTCGCCGAGGAGCAGTTCGCGGTGGAGTTCCAGCCGGTGGTGGACCTCGGCACGTCCCGGGTGACCGGGGTGGAGGCGCTGCTGCGCTGGTGGCGGGGGAGCGAGGCGGTGCCGCCGGAGGAGTTCATCGGCCCGGCGGAGGAGTCCGGCCTGATGGTGCCGCTCGGCGAGTGGGTGCTGCGGGAGGCGTGCCGCGAGGTCGCCCGCTGGCGCGGCGACTCCTGGGACATCGGCCTGTCGGTGAACTTCACCGCCCGGCAGATCGCCGCGCCGCGGTTCACCGAGACGGTCGCGGCGGTGCTGGAGGAGACGGGGCTGGCGCCGAGCGCGCTCACCCTGGAGGTCCGCGAGGAGGTCCTCGTCGAGGACGCCGGGCAGAACGTGGCGCGGCTGTCGGAGCTGCGCGACCTCGGCGTCCGGCTGGCGATCGACGACTTCGGCACCGGGTACGCCTCGCTGGCCTACCTCGGGCAGCTCCCGGTGGACATCATCAAGATCGACCCGTCGTTCGTGGCGGGCCTCGGCGCGGACGAGACGCTGACGCTGCTCACCCGCACGATCGTCCGGCTCGGCAGCGACCTCGGGCTGACCGTGGTGGCGGAGGGCATCGAGCGGCCCGAGCAGCTGGAGCTGCTGCGGGAGATGGGCTGCCCGCGCGGCCAGGGCTTCCTCGTGGCGCGCCCGATGGCGGCGGGGCGGGTCGAGTCGCTGGTGCGGACGAACCTCGCCGGGCGCAACCGGCCGGGCGACGTCGCGCTGCCCCTGCCGGGCTGACCTCCGCCGCGTGAACCGCGCCACAGTTATCTCAAATCCTGAGATTTACTGTCCACGGATTTGACCGGGGGGCGGACATCGGCGAAAGTGGGCTCGTGCAGAGCACCTCCATCATCCTCGTAGTACTTGGCCGGCGCGCGGGCTGACCAAGCTTCTCGTCCTGCGCGCCTCCCCTCGACCGCTTCACGGCGGCGGGGGTTTTTTGTTGCCCGGCGAGCCAAGACTCACTCCCCAAGGAACCGCAGAATCATGACGACCGAACAGATGACGGGAGCCCAGGCGCTGGTCCGCGCCCTGGAGAACGTCGGCGTCGACACCGTGTTCGGCATTCCGGGTGGCGCGATCCTCCCGGCGTACGACCCGCTGTTCGACTCCAAGAAGCTGCGCCACGTCCTCGTCCGGCACGAGCAGGGCGCCGGACACGCCGCCCAGGGCTACGCGATGGTGACCGGCAAGGTGGGCGTCTGCATGGCCACCAGCGGCCCCGGCGCGACCAACCTCGTGACGGCGATCTCCGACGCCTACATGGACTCGGTGCCGATGGTGGCGATCACCGGCCAGGTCGCGTCCTCCCTCATCGGGACGGACGGCTTCCAGGAGGCCGACATCGCCGGCATCACGATGCCGATCACCAAGCACAACTTCCTGGTGACCAAGGCGTCGGACATCGCCCGGACGATCGCCGAGGCGTTCCACATCGCGGGCACCGGGCGGCCGGGGCCGGTCCTGGTCGACATCGCCAAGGACGCGCTCCAGGCCACCGTCGCCTTCGAGTGGCCGGTCGCGCTCCAGCTGCCCGGCTACCGGCCCGTCACCCGGCCGCACTCCAAGCAGGTCCGCGAGGCGGCACGGCTCATCGTGAACGCCGAGCGCCCGGTGCTGTACGTCGGCGGCGGCGTGCTGAAGGCCGGCGCGTCCGCCGAGCTGAAGGTGCTCGCCGAGCTGACCGGCGCCCCCGTCGTCACCACGCTGATGGCCAAGGGCGCGCTGCCCGACAGCCACCCGCTGCACATGGGCATGCCCGGCATGCACGGCGCGGTCGGCGCGGTCGGCGCGCTGCAGCGGTCCGACCTGCTGGTCACCCTCGGCGCCCGGTTCGACGACCGGGTCACCGGCAAGCTGGACGGGTTCGCGCCGCACGCCAAGGTCGTGCACGCCGACATCGACCCGGCGGAGATCTCCAAGAACCGGCACGCCGACGTCCCGATCGTCGGGGACGCCCGCGAGGTCATCGCCGACCTGATCGTCGCCGTGCAGAACGAGCACGAGCAGGGCCGCAAGGGCGACTACACCGACTGGTGGCGGCAGCTGAACGCCTGGCGGGAGACCTATCCGCTGGGCTACGACACGCCGGCCGACGGCTCGCTGTCCCCGCAGTACGTCATCGAGCGGATCGGGGAGATCGCCGGTCCGGACGCCTACTACGTCGCGGGCGTCGGCCAGCACCAGATGTGGGCCGCGCAGTTCATCAAGTACGAGCGGCCGGGCGCGTTCCTGAACTCCGGCGGCGCCGGGACGATGGGCTACGCCGTCCCGGCGGCGATGGGCGCCAAGGCGGGCGCGCCCGACACCACGGTGTGGGCGATCGACGGCGACGGCTGCTTCCAGATGACCAACCAGGAGCTCGCGACCTGCGCGATCGAGGGCATCCCGGTGAAGGTCGCGATCATCAACAACGGCAACCTCGGCATGGTCCGGCAGTGGCAGACGCTCTTCTACAACGAGCGCTACTCCAACACCGGCCTCAAGCCGCAGGCCGAGCACGCCGAGAAGCGGATCCCCGACTTCGTCAAGCTCGCCGAGGCGTACGGTTGTGTCGGCCTGCGCTGCGACAAGGCCGAGGACGTCGACGAGGTCATCGCCAAGGCCATGGAGATCAACGACGCGCCCGTCGTGATCGACTTCGTCGTGCACGAGGACGCCATGGTCTGGCCGATGGTCGCGGCCGGCACCACCAACGACGACATCAAGATCGCGCGGGACATGGCGCCCGAGTGGGAGAACGGAGACTGACCCCGATGAGCCTGCACACCCTCTCGGTGCTGGTGGAGAACAAGCCCGGCATCCTGGCCAGGGTCGCGGCGCTGTTCTCCCGGCGCGGCTTCAACATCGAGTCCCTCGCCGTCGGCGTCACCGAGCACCCGGACATCTCCCGGATGACGATCGTGGTCAACGTCGCCGACCTGCCGCTCGAGCAGGTCACCAAGCAGCTCAACAAGCTGATCAACGTGCTGAAGATCGTCGAGCTGGACTCCGGGGCGTCGGTCCAGCGCGAGCTGGTGCTGGTCAAGGTGCGGGCGGACGCGGAGACGCGCTCGCAGGTGCTGGAGACCGTCAACCTGTTCCGTGCCAAGGTGGTGGACGTCGCGCCGGACGCGGTCACGATCGAGGCGACCGGCAACCGCGACAAGCTGGACGCGTTCATCCGGGTCCTGGAGCCGTTCGGCATCAAGGAGCTGGTGCAGTCGGGCATGGTGGCCATCGGCCGCGGCGCCCGGTCCATCACCGACCGCTCGCTCCGGGCGATCGAGCGCAGCGCGTAGCCCGTGCGGGGCCCGCCCCCGCACGTCGGCAGACCAATACAGATACAACGAAAGGCGACAGCACTGTGGCTGAGATGTTCTACGACGACGCCGCCGACCTGAGCGTGATCCAGGGCCGGCACGTGGCGGTCATCGGCTACGGCAGCCAGGGGCACGCGCACGCGCTCTCCCTGCGCGACTCCGGCGTGGACGTCCGGGTCGGGCTCCGCGAGGGGTCGGCCAGCCGGGAGCTGGCGGAGGCCGAGGGCCTGCGCGTCGTGACCCCGGCGGAGGCGGCCGAGGAGGCCGACCTCATCATGCTGCTGGCCCCGGACCACCACCACCGGGAGATCTTCGAGAAGGACATCAAGCCGGCCCTCGTCGAGGGCGACGCGCTGTTCTTCGGCCACGGTTTCAGCGTCCGCTACGGCCTCGTCCAGCCGCCGGAGGGCGTGGACGTGGCGATGGTCGCGCCGAAGGGCCCGGGGCACCTCGTCCGCCGCCAGTTCGTCGCCGGGCGCGGTGTGCCGGTGATCGTGGCCGTGGAGAAGGACGCGTCCGGCAACGCCTGGCCGCTGGCCCTCTCCTACGCCAAGGCGATCGGCGGCCTGCGCGCGGGCGGCATCAAGACCACCTTCACCGAGGAGACCGAGACCGACCTGTTCGGCGAGCAGGCCGTGCTGTGCGGCGGCGCGTCCGAGCTGGTCAAGACCGGCTTCGAGGTGCTGACCGAGGCCGGCTACCAGCCGGAGGTCGCCTACTTCGAGGTGCTGCACGAGCTGAAGCTGATCGTGGACCTCATGTACGAGGGCGGCATCTCCAAGATGTACTGGTCGGTGTCCGACAACGCCGAGTACGGCGGCTACCGCAGCGGCCCGCGCGTGATCACGCCGGAGACCAAGGCCGCGATGAAGAAGATCCTCGGCGAGATCCAGTCCGGCCAGTACGCCAAGGAGCTGGTGGACGAGTTCGAGAGCGGCCAGAAGAAGTTCAAGGAGTACCGCGAGAAGATGGCCGAGCACCCGGTCGAGAAGACGGGCGCCGAGCTGCGCCCGATGATGAGCTGGCTCAACGACTGAGCACCGCGCCGGAGGCGCGGAGGCCGGCGGCCTCCGCGCCTTCGCCGTTCTCAGGGCCCGGCCCGCGTGCCCGGGGAGGCTCAGAGGCCGAACCGGCGCAGCAGCCGGGCCCGCAGCGACGGGCCGCCGCCGGTGCCGCTGACGAAGAGCGCCAGGTGGCCGCCCCTGGTGAAGTAGACGGCGACGTCCTTCGCGCCGGCCGCCCGCCGCTGCGGGCCGGTCCGCACGCCCTCGGCGCGGACGGAGCCGAAGCGGGCCTCGCGGGTGACGCCGAGCGCGGTCGCCGCGACGTGCACGTCCCAGCGGCCGGGCGCCACGGCGGCGGGGTCGGCGACGGCCTCGAAGCCGCGCGCGCCGTCCGGGCGGGGCCCGGCGGGGAAGCCGTGCTCGACGCCGGACGTCCGCTCGCGCAGGATGAGGTCCACGGCGGTGTGGTTGGTCTCGACGCGCTGCAGCGCGGCGACGCCGCGGATGCGCACCTTGCGGCCCTGCCAGGCGACCGCGTCGAGCCGGTGCTCGACGCCGACCTCGGTGGTGATGTCGGCGTCCTGCCGGGGGACGCCGCGCAGGTAGGGGTACATCGCGTAGATCCGGCCGCCGACCACCACGGCGCCCGCCGGGCTGCCCTCCACCTCGTCCCGGATCAGCCGCTCCAGCTCCTCGCGCAGGCCGTGCTGGATGCAGAACGCCCGGAGCCGCACGGACGCCGGCATGGCGGCGCGGGCGGCCTCGCTCAGCCCCTCCTCGCCGAGCACGAGGCGGGTGCCCTCCACGAGCCGCTCCCGCTGGACGCGGTCGAGGCTCAGGTAGCGGTGGTCGTACACGCGCAGCACGTCGCGCAGGACGCTGATGGTGCAGTCCGAGGTCACGGGTCTCTCCTGATCGGCCGGGGACATCGGTCACGTTAAAGCTCCGCGCCGTCGCTCACAGTGAAATCCCGGTGGTGTGTCCTCTCGGATGCATACTCGGTATTGCCTTGGGGATACGCGGTATGCATACTTGGTAGGCATGTCGATCCGTCACGGCCTGCTGGCCCTGCTGTCCCAGGGGCCCCGCTACGGCTACCAGCTGCGCGCCGAGTTCGAGTCCTCCACCGGCGGCACCTGGCCGCTCAACATCGGCCAGGTCTACTCCACCCTCTCCCGGCTCGAACGCGACGAGCTCGTCACCCGCGTCGGCGCCGACGACGAGGGCCGGTTCGTCTACCGGATCACCCCGGAGGGCGAGGCCGACGTCCGGCGGTGGTTCGCCACCCCGCTCGTCCGGGCCGACCGGCCCCGCGACGAGCTCGCGATCAAGCTGGCGATGGCCGTCACCACCCCGGGCGTGGACGTCGCCGCCGTCGTCCAGGCGCAGCGCACCGCCACGCTGCGCGCCCTCCAGGACCTCACCCGGCTGAAGGCCGACGCGCCCGCCGTCCCCGCCGACCAGGGCGACCGCGCGTGGCGGCTGGTCCTGGAGTCCATGATCTTCCAGGCGGAGGCCGAGGTGCGCTGGCTGGACCACTGCGAGTCCTACGTCGCCCGCGCCGAGGCCCCCGCGGCCCCGGCGACCCCGGCCGCCGCGCCCGCCGAGGCGCTGGAAAAGGGGACGACGGCTCGACGCTGATGATCGCCGTACACATGCCCCAATTGGAGC
>NZ_VCKZ01000541.1 GCF_005889745.1 Actinomadura geliboluensis | reverse complement strand
GGTTCCATGCGGGTGATGCCGGCGTGGAGGACGGCGTCGAGGAGGCCGGCGCGGGAGCCGAAGTGGTAGGTGACGGCGGAGTCGTTGCCTTGTCCGGCAAGGGCGACGATGTCGCGGGTGCGGGCGGCGTCGATGCCGTGGGCGGCGAAGAGGTGGGCGCCGGCGTGCAGGAGGGCGTCGCGGGTGGCGCTTGCGTCTTTCGGCACGCCGATGATACTAACAGGGGGCGTTAATAACGACGCCTGTTAATAACGGGAGGCCGCGCGCATGGCGGACGTCTACGACCCGTTCGACCCCGGTTTCCAGGCCGACCCCTACCCCGCCTACAGACGGCTGCGGGACGAGGACCCCGTCCACCGCCACGACGATCCGCCGTTCTGGGCGCTGTCCCGGTTCGACGACATCTGGGCGGCGACGCGGGACGCGGGGACGTTCTCGTCCGCGCAGGGCCTGACGTTCTATCCGGACGAGATCGGCACGCTGGGCCTGGCCCCGACGATCGTGATGCTGGATCCGCCGCGCCACACCGTCCTGCGGCGCCTGATCAGCCACGGCTTCACCCCGCGCCGCACGGCGGCCCTGGAGGGCCTCCTCCGCGAGTTCGTCCGCTCCCGGATCGCCCTCATGGAGCGCAAGGCGGCCGACGGCGAGACCCCGGACCTGCACCGCGACTTCTCCTCGCCCCTCCCCACGTACGCGCTCGCGCACCTGCTGGGCGTCCCGGAGTCCGACCGGGCCCGGTTCGACCCGTGGGTGTCGGCGCTGACGACCCTCCAGGACGACGGCTTCGACCTGAAGGCGCTGAAGGACGACGCGGTCGCCGCCGTCGCGGAGATGTTCGCCTACTTCACCGACGTGATCGCCGCGCGCCGCGCCGACCCGTCCGACGACCTGATCAGCGCGCTGACGGCGGCCGAGGCGGACGGGGAGCGCCTCACCGACTGGGACATCCTCGGCTTCTGCTTCGTGATGGTGGCGGGCGGCAACGACACCACCGGCAACCTGATCTCGCACGGCGTCGCGCTGCTGGACGGCGACCACGCGCAGCGCGAGCGCCTCGCCACCGACCCGTCCCTGATCCCGAACGCGCTGCTGGAGTTCCTGCGCCTGGAGAGCTCGGTGCAGGCCCTCGCGCGGACGACGACGCGCCCGGTCGTCCTCCACGGGACGGAGATCCCGGAGGGCGAGAAGGTGATGATGCTGTTCGGGTCGGCGAACCGGGACGAGCGGGAGTTCGGCCCGTCCGCGCACGAGCTGGACGTCACCCGGGAGATCCCGCGCCATCTGGGCTTCTCCAGCGGCGTCCACTTCTGCATCGGCTCGCACCTGGCGAAGCTCCAGGCCCGCGTCGCCCTGGAAGAGCTCCTCCAGGCCCACCCCGGCACAGGGGTGGACCTGGAGAGCGCACAGCGGATCGCCTCCCCGTTCACCCGGGGCTGGGTCTCGCTCCCGGCCACGGGCATCGAGCCGGCCTAGCCCATGTGCGGGTACCGGTAGTCGGTCGGCGGGACGAACGTCTCCTTGATCGACCGCGGCGACGTCCACCGCAGCAGGTTGAAGACGGACCCGGCCTTGTCGTTCGTCCCGGACGCCCGCGCGCCGCCGAACGGCTGCTGCCCGACGACGGCGCCGGTGGGCTTGTCGTTGATGTAGAAGTTGCCGGCGGCGTAGCGCAGCACCTCGGCGGTGTGCGCGGCGGCGGCCCGGTCGTCGGCGATGACGGCGCCGGTGAGGGCGTACTCGGCGACCGACTCCATCTGGGCGAGCATCTCGTCGTACCGGTCGTCCTCGTAGACGTGGACGCCGAGGATCGGCCCGAAGTACTCGGTGCGGAAGATCTCGTTCTCGGGGTCGTCCGAAACGAGCACGGTGGGCCGCACGAAGTACCCGACGCTGTCGTCGTAGGTCCCGCCGGCGACGACCTCGACCCCGGGGTCGGCGTGGGCCCGGTCGATGGCCGCCCTGCTCTTGGCGAACGCCCGCTCGTCGATCACGGCGCTCATGAAGTTGGACAGGTCGGCGACGTCACCCATGGCGAGCCCGTCGACCTCGGCGGCCAGCTCCTCCTTGAACCCGCCGTCCCAGATCGACCGCGGGATGTAGGCCCGCGACGCGGCGGAGCACTTCTGCCCCTGGTACTCGAAGGCCCCCCGCACGAGCGCGGTCTTGAGCACCGCCGGGTCGGCGGACGGGTGGGCGACGACGAAGTCCTTGCCGCCCGTCTCCCCCACGATCCGCGGGTAGCTCCGGAACTTCTCGATGTTGTTCCCGACGGTCTTCCACAGGTGCCGGAACGTCGCGGTGGACCCGGTGAAGTGGATCCCGGCCAGTTCGGGGTGCTGGAGCGCGACGTCCGACACCGCGAGCCCGTCGCCGGTCACGAGGTTGATGACGCCGTCCGGCAGCCCGGCCTCCTCCAGCAGCCGCATGAGCAGCACGGCCGAGTACGTCTGCGTCGGCGACGGCTTCCACACGACCACGTTGCCCATGAGCGCGGGCGCGGTCGGCAGGTTCGCGGCGATCGCGGTGAAGTTGAACGGGGTGATCGCGTAGACGAACCCCTCCAGCGGCCGGTGGTCGGACCGGTTCCACACCCCGGCGCCGCTGATCGGCTGCTCGGCGAGGATCCGCCGCGCGAAGTGCACGTTGAACCGCCAGAAGTCGACCAGCTCGCACGGGCTGTCGATCTCCGCCTGCTGGACGGTCTTGGACTGGCCGAGCATCGTCGCGGCCAGCAGCGTCTCCCGCCACGGCCCGGCGAGCAGGTCCGCGGCGCGCAGGAAGATCGCGGCGCGGTCGTCGAACGCCATGTCCCGCCAGGCGGGCGCGGCCTTCAGCGCGGCGTCGATCGCGTCCCGCGCGTCCTCCCGCGTCGCGGTGCCGAACGTCCCGAGCACGGACGCGTGCCGGTGCGGCTGCACGACGGCGACCTTGGCGCCGGCTCCGAGCCGCCGCTCGCCGCCGATCGTCATGGGCAGGTCGATCGGCGCCTCGGCGGTCAGCTCGGCGAGGCGCGCCTCCAGCCGGGCCCGTTCGGCGCTGCCCGGCGCATACCCGCGCACCGGCTCGTTGACCGGCATCGGAACGTTGGTCACGGCGTCCATCAGGGGCCCTCCTTAGCGAGAGACGAACGAACGGAGAAAGAAGACGAGGTTGGCGGGCCTTTCGGCGAGCCGCCGCATGAAGTAGCCGTACCAGTCGGCGCCGTAGGGGACGTAGACGCGCATCCGGTGGGCCTCGGCGAGCCGCCGCTGCTCGGCGGCCCGGATCCCGTAGAGCATCTGGAACTCGTAGGAATCGGGCGACCGCCGCGCCCCGAGCGCCTGCGCGATCTCGATCATCCGCGGGTCATGGCTGGCGATCATCGGGTAGCCGTCGCCCTCCATCAGCAGCCGCAGCCCCCGCGCGTAAGCGCGGTCGACCTCGTGCCGCCCCTGGAAGGCCACCGAAGCGGGCTCGGCATAGGCGCCCTTCACCCACCGGACCCGCGAGCCCTCCCCGACCAGATCCCGCAGATCGCCCTCACTGCGCCGCAGCATCGCCTGGACGGCGACACCGACCCACGGGAAGTCGCTCCGCAGCTTGCCGAGGACCTCCAGCGTGGAGTCGACGGTCGTGTGGTCCTCCATGTCGAGGGTGACGGTCATGCCGATCCGCCCGGCGGCGGCGCAGATCTCCCGCGCGTTGTCGAGCGCCAGCTCCCCCGGCAGCGCCTGCCCGAGCGCGGACAGCTTCACCGAGGCGTCGGCGCCGGCCGCGAGCCCGCCCTCCTCGAAGACCGAGAACATCCGCAGATACGCGTCCCGCGCGGCCTCGGCCTGCGCGCGCTCCCGGGTGTCCTCCCCGAGGTGGTCGAGGGTCACCGAAAGCCCGGCGTCCGTCAGCTCCCGCACCGCCCGCACCGCGTCACCGAGCTCGTCCCCGGCGACGAACCGGTCGACGACGCCCCTGGTCAGGGGCATGGACGTGACAAGACCGCGCATCCGCCCGCTGCGCGCGGCGGCGAGGAGAACAGAAGCGAGCATGGGAGCCTCCAACGTCGAGGAACACCTCGAACCGTAGAAGCGCGCCCGCCGTCCCCCTACAGCCAAACGCCACTTTCAGGCGAGCTAGACTTCATACAAATGTACAAAGGAGTGAGATGCCGCTAGACCTCCAGGAGATCGCGGAACAGGCGGCCGACCTCCTGCAGGCCCCCGCCACGCTGGAGGACCGCGACTTCCACCTGGTCGCCTACGCCGCCCACGGCGACACCATCGACCCCGTCCGGCTGGACTCGATCCTGCGCCGCCGCTCGTCCGAGGACGTCCGGGCCCGCTTCGAGCGGCACGGCATCGCCCGCGCGACGGGCCCAGTCCGCATCCCGGCGGACGCGTCCCTCGGCCAGCTCGCCCGGCTCTGCCTGCCCGTCCGCTGGCACAACGTGACCTACGGCTACCTGTGGCTGCTGGACGACCAGGAGCGCATCACGAGCGCCCAGGCGGCCAAGGCCATGCCGCTCTGCGAGCGGGCCGCCCTCCTCATGGCCCGCCAGGCCCGCGAGCGCGACGACCTGGGCTGGAAGGTCGCCGACCTGCTCTCCACCCACCCGGACGCCCGCACCCAGGCGGCGGACGACCTGACCGAGGCCGCCTCCCCGGAACCGCCCTTCGCCGTGGCGGTGCTGCGCACCCCGAGCCCGGAACCCCTCAACCCGTGGCAGCTCCCCCACTCCGTCCTGACGACGGTGTGGCAGCGCGACCACGTCCTGGTCATCCCGGCGTCGACCCCGACGCCCTCAACGGTCGACCGGGCCCGCCGCCTCCTGGAGGAACGCAACGCCCCCGTCCAGGCCGGCGTCTACGCCCCCTGCGCCACCCTGGAGGACGTCCACGAGGGCTGGCTCCGAGCCCGTGTGGCGGCCCGAACCGCCGCCCCCGGCGAGACCCGCGACTGGACGAGCCTGGGCGTCCTGCGCCTCCTCCGCACAGCAGGCGACGAGGCCCTGACCCAGGCAACCCAAACCCCGGGCACCAACCGCCTGCTCGACAACCACGAACTAGCCGAAACGGCCCGCACGTACCTGGACCTTGCGGGCAACGTCCAGCAAACAGCGAAGGCCCTGAACATCCACCGCCAAACCCTCTACCACCGCCTGCGCCGCATAGAGGAGCTGACGGCCCTGACCCTCACCAACGGCCAGGACCGCCTGACCCTCCACCTGGCCCTAACGCTCTCCCCTCACCTGGCTCCCCCCACCTAGGACCAATGCCGGGAAGTTAAGGTGACGCCGGAGGTGTCAAGGGTTCTCGGCTGGTGGCCGGACATGAGAACGGAGATCCAGTAGAACGGGTGTTCTCTCACAAACGTCCGAACAGACTGGATCTCCGTTG
>NZ_VCKZ01000540.1 GCF_005889745.1 Actinomadura geliboluensis | reverse complement strand
TCCCCCGACGGGCGGGACGCCCACTTCCCCCGCGCCCTGTGCCGCTTCGAGACCGAGGACGGGCGCACCGGCCACGGCTGGACGGAATGGCACCAGCCCCCTGGCTGGCAGGACCACGGCTGGACCCACCTGGCCGAGGAGAGCGCATGACGCCAGCCTCCGGCGCCGGGGACCTGACGGCGTCCTACCTGTCGGACGCCCTCGGGACGAAGGTGACCGCCGTCCGGGCCGAACCGGTGGGCACCGGACAGGTCTCCGACAGCCTCCGCCTGCACCTCACCTACGCGGGCGAGACGTCCCTCCCGCCCACCATGGTCGCCAAGGTCCCGGCCGCCGACCCGTCCAGCCGCGCCGCCGCCCGCGCCATCCGCACCTACGAGGTCGAGGCGAGCTTCTACGCCGAACTGGCGGGCGGCCTCGACGCGGGCATCCCCACCTGCTACTTCTCGGCCTACGCCGCCGAGGAGGACGAGTACACCGTCCTGCTGGCGGACCTCGCCCCCGCGCGGCCCGGCGACCAGCTCGCGGGCATCACCCCCGAGGACGCCGCCGCCGCGATCACCGAGATGGCCGCCTTCCACGCGGCGGGCTGGGAGGACCCCGGCCTGGCCGCCCTGCCCTGGCTGAACCGCCACGACGCCGACGCCGCCGCCTTCACCGCCGCGATGGTCACCGACCTCTACACCGGCTTCAAGGACCGCTACGCCGCCGAACTGGGCCCCGACGTCATCGCCCTGATCGAAGAGTTCATGCCCTCGCTGCTGGCGTACCTGACCGCCCGCGAGGGGCCGCTGACCCTGTCCCACGGCGACTTCCGCGCCGACAACCTGCTGTTCGGCGGCCCCCGCACCGCCGTCCTGGACTGGCAGACCTGCGCCTACGGCCCCGGCCTCGCCGACCTCTCCTACTTCCTGGGCTCAAGCCTCCCCACCGAGGCCCGCCGCGCCCATGAGAAGGCGCTGGTCGAGCGCTACCACGAAGCCCTGACGGCCCGCGGAGTCGCCCTGACCTGGGACGACTGCTGGACCGTCTACCGTCACCACACCTTCCACGGCATCGTCATGGCGATCGGCGCCTCGATGCTCGTGGAACGCACCCCGCGCGGCGACGAGATGTTCCGCACCATGACCACCCGCCACGCCCACCACGCCCGCGACCTGAACTCCCTTTCGCTTCTCAGCTGAGCCATCTCAGGGTCAGAGGACGCTTATATGCTGTCGACCACTATCAATAGCGGCGTTTGAGGAGGGTTCGTGGCATCGGACGGAGAGGCGTCAGGCCAGGACAAGCTTTCCCGGGTCAATACGAACATCCCTCATCCCGCGCGGGTCTATGACGCCTGGCTCGGCGGCAAGGACAACTTCGCCGCCGACCGCGCGGCCGCCGAAGCCGGGCTGCAGGCCTTCCCGTCCACGGTCAAGTCGGTCCGGGCGAACCGCGCGTTCCTGGCGCGGACGGTGGAGTACCTGGTCGCCGAGGCCGGAATCCGCCAGTTCCTCGACATCGGCACCGGCCTGCCGTCGGCGAACAACACCCACGAGGTCGCCCAGGCGATCGCGCCCGAATCCCGGATCGTCTACGTCGACAACGACCCGATCGTGCTCGTCCACGCCGAGGCGCTGCTGAAGAGCAGCGGAGCGGGCGCGACCGACTACATCGACGCCGACCTGCGCGACCCCGCCAGGATCCTCCAGGAGGCGTCCCGCACGCTGGACTTCAGCCGGCCGGTGGCGGTCATGCTCATCGCCGTGCTGCACTTCGTCTCCGACGAGGCGGACCCCTACAAGATCGTTGACACGCTGATGGCCGCCGTCCCGCCGGGCAGCCACCTGGTGGCGTCCCACACGGCGAAGGACATCTTCCCCGAGGAGATGGCCGCGTTCGAGCGGGCCATGAACGAGAAGTCGGCGGAGAAGGTGACCCTGCGCGACCGCGAGCAGGTCACCGGCTTCTTCCGCGGGCTGGACCTCGTCGAGCCCGGCGTCGTCGAGGTTCCGCGTTGGCGCCCCCGCTCCGACCTGGAGGCGTCCGCCCCGGCCGCCCTCTGGGGTGGAGTGGCCCGCAAGCCGGCCTGACGCCGCGGGGTCAGTCTCCGTCCGCGCCTGCGCGTCGCTCGTGGCGCGCACGCGCGAGGCGGTAGGCCGCCTCCAGCAGCTCGCGGACGGCGGCTTCAGTGCGCGGGCCCGGGTTCACCACCGCCAGCCAGCCGACGGTGCCGTAGACGGGATGCGCGATCACCGTGTCGGCGGTGCTGGCGTCGACCTCGGCACCGGACGGCTCGCGCGGCGCGTGGCCGGTCCACCGGACGAACGCCTCTTTCCCGGCGGAGATGTTGACGCGGAAGGCGCCCGGCCGGTCCAGGCGCGATGTTTCGTCGCCGGGATAGTCCTTGGTCACGAGCGTCGCGAAGGGCTGGGTGTTCGCCGGGACGATGCCGTCCGGCGAGTAGTAGAAGAACGTGTCGCCCCAGCTGATCTCCGGCGACCCGTCACCCGGGCCCGGCCGGGAGGCCAGGACGCCGTCGAGGCCCGTCGTGAAACCGATGATCTCGTCCATCGTCATGCGTTCTAGCCTGGCATTGAAGTGCTTGTGGAGACTTTCGGACCGGTACTGAGGGGCTTCGTGGTGTCAGGTCTCAACTCGCGCGGCATGCGCACCGTCGATGTCGCGCGGCGTGCCGGGTACTCCGTCCAGCAGGTGCGCAATCTCGAACGCGACGGCGTCCTGCCGCCGGTGATGCGCACGGCCACGGGCTACCGCGTCTACGGGGAGACGCACGTGCGGTCCGCGGTGGCCTACCGCGCGCTCGCGGCGGGCGCGGGGCCGGTCGAGGCCAAGAGGATCGTCCGGGCCGTCCACCAGGGTCCCGCCGCGGAGGCGCTCGCCCTTCTCGACGCGGTGCACGCACGCCTCCACGCGGAGCGCGGGGAGGTACAGCTGGCGAGGGACGCCGCCCAGGTGATCTCCGGCGAGCCGCTCGACGACGTCCGCGCCTCGGACGCGATGAGCATCTCCGAACTCGCCGCCGCGCTCGGCGTGCGCCCCTCGACGCTCCGGCACTGGGACAAGGAGCAGCTCGTCGTCCCCGACCGCGACCCGGCCGGGGGAACGCGACGGTACACCCCGGCCCAGGCGCGGGACGCGCGGATCGTCCACCAGCTGCGCCAAGCCGGATACCGCATCGAACCCCTCCGGGCCCTCATGCCGGAGCTGCGGAGCGCCCGGCGACTGGAGGACGTCGCCTCCGCGCTGGCCGCCCGGGACGCCGCCATCGACGCCCGATCCAGAGCCCTCCTCGACGGCGCCGCCGCACTCGGCGCCCTGCTCTCGCCGACCGCCGGGAGCGGCGCGGTCTGATGTACTGGACGGGTTCCCACCGGCAGAGACCGTGAGGAGGCGTGCGGCATGGTGAACGAGAACGCCGACCGGCTGGCGGTGCTCATCGACGCCGACAACGCGCAGCCCGGAGTCGTCGAAGGGCTGCTGGCCGAGGTCGCCAAGTACGGGACCGCGCACGTCAAGCGCGCCTACGGCGACTGGACGGGGACGAACCTGCGGGGCTGGAAGGAGCACCTGCTCGACCAGTCGATCCAGCCGATCCAGCAGTTCGCCTACACCTCCGGCAAGAACGCCACCGACGCGGCGATGGTCATCGACGCGATGGACCTGCTGTACTCCGACCGCTTCGACGGGTTCTGCATCGTGTCCAGCGACAGCGACTTCACCCGGCTGGCGGCGCGGATCCGGGAGTCCGGGCTGACCGTCTACGGGTTCGGGGAGCGCAAGACGCCCAAGCCGTTCGTGGCGGCGTGCGACAAGTTCATCTACATCGAGAACCTGCTGTACGACCAGGGCCCGGCCACCCCGGCCGCCGAGACGCTCAAGCCGGCGCCCCCGACGCCGGCCGCCAAGCTGAAGCAGGACACCGCGCTCGTCAACCTTCTCCGCAACGCCGTGGACGCCTCGTCCGACGAGGACGGGTGGGCCGCCCTGGGCAGCGTCGGCCAGATCATCACCAAGCAGCGCCCCGAGTTCGACTCCCGCAACTACGGCTACGCCAAGCTCAGCGAACTGATCACCGCGACGACGCTGTTCGTGCTGGAGCGCCGCAGCCCCGGCGACGGCAAGGCGGCCATCATGTACGTCCGCGACAGGCGCCACCAGGACAAGAAGTCCGGCTGAGCTCAGCCGGCCGCGTCCGGTGTGAACACGCCGATGCCGTTGGCGACGGCGCGCTGGGTGCCGTCCGACGGGGAGTTGCGGACGGTCACAGAGGCGGCGCCGGGCGCGCGGGCGACGAACGTTGAGGAGCCGCCGCCGTCCAGGTTGACGGCGTCGTCGGCGCCGACCTTGTCCAGCAGGGACGCGAGTTCCGCCACCGTCAGGCCGCCGCTCCGCTCCGACCTGCCGTCCGCCACGACGAGGTACAGGTGCCGGCCGTCGCGGCTGACCCCGGCGGCGGTGCGCGGGGCCGGGCCGTTCGGGCTCAGGCCGTCCAGCGGCTCGCCGTCCCGCAGGATCGGGAACCCGCCGACCGCGAACCGGAAGCGGACCGGGCCGGTGAAGCGGTACGACACCCGCACCCGGTCGCCGGGCCGGAGCCGGCGCAGCGCGTCCGCGCCCTTCTCCCGCCCGACCAGCACGGTCGTCCCGGACGGGATCGCGCCCGCGCCGACCGTGTCGGACACGCCCGTCACCACGCCCCGCCGCACGGTCACCTCGGCGGTGTTCGTGCTGCACGGGGCGCTGCGGACCTCGTCCGTCCCGCAGACGGCGCGCTGCCGGGAGACCTCACCCCACCGCGAGTCGAACGCACCGACCCCGCCGACGTGGAGCGCGTACTGGTTGAGCCCGCGCAGGGCGATGGACTTCTTCCCCGACCGGACGGTGCCGGTCAGGCGGAGCCGCGCCACGTGGCCGCGCCGGTCGCGGCCAACGCCGATGACGTCCTCGGTGGACGTGCCGGGAGGCAGCCCCGGCCCGAACCGCTGCCCGTCCGGCACGGCGCCCTTGAGCGGACGCCCACCGTCCACCGTCGGCCCGGACGAAGACCCGGTAGGCGGCACCCCCGGATGGGTCTCGCTGATGTTGAAGAAGTCGCCGTTCACCCCGGCCACCGCCTGCTGCGCGTCCGCCATCTCCGACACCGTGCGCCGCGCCGCGACCACGGGCGGACGCAACAGCCCGACGGAGACCTTCGGGCTGCGCAGATCGACGTCCAGCAGGTCGCCCTCGACCCGCCCGCCGGTGCCGGACGTCTCGAACGTCCGGAAGGTCACGCCGGGCGCGGTCCGCTCCGACGAAGTGAACCGCACCTGCCCGACCTCGGACGACGGCAGCGCCCGCACCGCGGGGACGGAGAAGTCGAGGCCCGCGACGTCCGGCGGGC
>NZ_VCKZ01000539.1 GCF_005889745.1 Actinomadura geliboluensis | reverse complement strand
GGCATGAGCACGAGCACGAGCACCGGCATGAGCACGCGCACGGCCTCGGGCGCACCGTCGCCCTCGGCCAGAAGGTGCTGGCGCACAACGACGACCTGGCCGGGCGCAACCGGGCCTGGCTCGCCGAGCGCGGCATCGTCGCGCTCAACGTGATGAGCTCCCCCGGCTCCGGCAAGACGACGCTGCTGGAGCGGACCGTCGCCGACCTCGGCGCGGACCGCCCGATCTCGGTGATCGAGGGCGACCAGGAGACGCTGCTGGACGCCCGCCGCCTCGCCGCCGCCGGGGCGCGGACCGTCCAGGTCAACACCGGCGCCGGCTGCCACCTCGACGCGGCGATGGTGGCGGAGGCGCTGACCGCGCTGGCGCCCCGGGACGGCTCGACGGTCTTCGTCGAGAACGTCGGCAACCTCGTCTGCCCGGCGCTGTTCGACCTCGGCGAGCGGGCCCGCGTGGTGCTGATGTCGGTCACCGAGGGCGCCGACAAGCCGCTGAAGTACCCGCACATGTTCCGCGGCGCGGACGTCCTGCTGCTCAACAAGATCGACCTGCTGCCGCACGTCGACTTCGACGTGGCCGCCTGCCGGGACGCGGCCCGCCGGCTGTGCCCGGGCCTCAGCGTCCTGCCGCTGTCGGCGACGCGCGGCGACGGCCTCGGCGCCTGGTACGACTGGCTCGCCGCCCTCTGAGCGGCCGCCCGCGGGCCCGGACCGGCGCTTGACCTGGAGCGCGCTCCAGGTCATAGCGTGCTGCGCGGTCACCTGACGAGGGAGCGCAGATGCAGTACCGCAAGCTCGGCCGTACCGGCGTCGAGGTCAGCACACAGTGCCTCGGCGCGATGATGTTCGGAGCCGTCGGCAACCCCGACCACGACGAGTCCCAGCGGATCGTCCACAAGGCGCTGGACGCGGGGATCAACTTCATCGACACCGCCGACATGTACTCGGCCGGCGAGAGCGAGGAGATCGTCGGCAAGGCCCTCAAGGGCCGCCGAGACGACGTCGTCCTCGCGACGAAGTTCTTCTTCCCGCTCGGCGAGGAGCGCAACGCCCGGGGCGGGTCGCGGCGGTACATCGTCCGCGCCGTGGAGGACAGCCTCCGGCGGCTCGGCACCGACCGCATCGACCTGTACCAGATCCACCGCCGCGACTGGGACACCGATCTGGAGGAGACGCTCGACGCGCTGTCCGACCTCGTCCGGCAGGGCAAGATCCTGTACGCGGGGTCGTCGTCGTTCCCCGCCGACCAGATCGTGGAGGCGCAGTGGGCCGCCGCGCGGCGCGGCGGCGTCCGGTTCGTGTGCGAGCAGCCGCAGTACTCGGTCTTCGCCCGGTCGATCGAGCGGGCGATGCTGCCGGCCGCGCGGCGGCACGGGATGGGCGTCATCCCGTGGAGCCCGCTCGCGGGCGGCTGGCTGACCGGCAAGTACCGGCGCGGCGCGCAGCCGCCCGCCGGGTCCCGGTTCGCCCCGTCGGACAACCCGGCGTGGCGGGACCGCACCGTGGACGTCGACCCGAGCGCCCCCGTCCGCTACGACGCCGTCGAGCGGCTCACGAAGATCGCCGAGGGGGCCGGGCTGTCGCTCACCCACCTGGCGCTCGCGTTCGTCGGCGAGCACCCGGCCGTCACCTCGACGATCATCGGCCCGAAGACGATGGCGCAGCTGGACGACCTGCTCGCCGCCGCCGACCTGCGCCTCGACCCGGCGGTGCTGGACGCGATCGACGAGGTCGTCCCGCCCGGCACCGACATCGCGGGCATCAACCACCGGGCGGGCGAGCCGGGGCTGCTCGCCGAGCACCGCCGCCGGCCCGCCGCGTCCGCTACTTGATCAGCGGGTCCCGGGGCAGCTTCAAAATCCGCTCGGCGATCTGGTTGCGGGTGATCTCGGACGTGCCGCCCGCGATCGACATGCCCCGGGAGCCGAGCCGCATCAGCCCGGCGAACTGGCCGAGGCCCTCGTTGAACGCGGTGCCGGGGCCGGCGAACGCGGCGAGGAGGTCGGCGGTGGCGTGGCCGTGCTCGGCGAGGACGAGCTTGGTGATGTTGCCCTCGGGGCCGGGCTCGCCGCCGGCGACGGCGCGTTCGGCGGAGCGCAGGTTCAGCAGCCGGAGCGCCTGCTCCTCCGCCAGGTAGGCGCCGACCCGCTCGGCCCCGGCCGGGACGTCCGCGCCGTGCTCGCGGTAGAGCGCGACGACGTCGGGCCCGGCGGGGCCGCCGGCGCCGCCGCCGATGCTGACCCGCTCGTTGCCGAGCGTCGCGCGGGCGACCGTCCAGCCCTGGTTCGGCCGCCCGACCACGTCGGCGTCGGGGACGAACACGTCGGAGAAGAACACCTCGTTGAAGTCGGACCCGCCGGTGATCTGGCGGAGCGGCCTGACCTCCACGCCCGGGTGCTCCATGTCGATCACGACCATGGTGACGCCGGCGTGCTTGGGCGCGTCCGGGTCGGTGCGGACGGTCGCGAAGCCCCAGCGGCAGTGCTGCGCGCCGCTCGTCCACACCTTCTGGCCGTTGACGACCCAGCCGCCGTCGACCTTGACGGCGCGGGTCTTCACGGCGGCGGCGTCCGAGCCGGCCTCGGGCTCGCTGAACAGCTGGCACCAGACCTCGTCGCCGCTGAGCGCGGGCCGCACCCACCGGTCGATCTGGTCCTGGGTGCCGTGCTGGACGAGGGTGAGGATCACCCACCCGGTGATGCCGAGCTGGACGCGCTTCACGCCCGCCGCGCGGAACTCGTCCTCGATGACGAGCTGCAGCCCGGCGCTCGCCTCGACGCCCCACGGGCGCGGCCAGTGCGGCTGCGCGTAGCCGGTGTCGATGAGCCGCCGCCGCTGCTCGGCGGCGGGCAGCGCGGCGATCTCGCGGGCCAGCTCGCGGATCCGGGGCCGCTCGGCCTCGGCCTCGGGCGGCAGGTCGAGGGTCGCCGCGCGGACGACGCCGGCGTCCCGCAGGCGGGTCACGTCCCGCTCGGCGGAGCGCGGGTCGAACACGGCCTCCAGGGTCGCGGCGCGGCGCATCAGCAGGTGCGCGTCGTGCTCCCAGGTGAAGCCGATGCCGCCGTGCACCTGGATGTTCAGGCCCGTGTTGGACGTGAACGCGGGCAGCGCGAGCGCCGCCGCGACGGCCGCCGCCAGCTCGAACTGGTCGGCGGGCCCGGACGCGGCGCGCGCGGCGTCCCACACGGCGGCCGTGGCCAGCTCGGCGGCGACGAGCATGTTCGCGCAGTGGTGCTTGACGGCCTGGAACGTCGCGATCGGGCGGCCGAACTGCTGCCGCACCTTGGCGTATTCGACGGCGTTCTCCACGCATTCGAGCGCGCCGCCGACCGCCTCGGCGGAGACCAGGGTGCGGGCGATGGCGACGGCCTGGGCGCGTGCGCCGGGCAGGACCTCGGCGGCGGCGCCGTCCAGGCGGACACGGGCGGACCGGCGCGACGGGTCCAGGTTCTCCGGGACCTCGACGCTCGCGGCGTCCGCCCGGACGACGACCATGTCGTCGCCGGCCGGGAGGACGAGCAGCTCCGCGAGGCCGCCGCCCAGCACGACGCCCGCGTCACCCGTCGCCTCGCCGTCCGCCAGGCTCAGCGAGCCGCCGGTGCCGAGGGCCGCCGGGGTCGCGCCGGACGCGAGGCCGGGCAGCAGGCGTGCCCGCTGCTCGTCCGTCCCGGCGGCGGCGATCACGGCGGACGCGATCATCGTGGGCAGCATCGGGCCGGGCGCGGCGGAACGGCCGAGCTCCTCGGCGACCACGACCAGCTCCTGGAGGCCGGCCCCGCCGCCGCCGTGCTCCTCGGGCAGGTGCAGGCCGAGCAGGCCGAGGTCGGCGAACCCGGTCCAGAAGGCGGGGAGCGTCTCCTTCTCGGCGTCCAGCAGCACGCGGTTGGCGGCCCGCGCCTCGTGGTCGCGCAGGAAAGCGCGCGCCGTCCGTGCCAGCTCGCGGTGCTCCGCGCTGATGGCGATCGCCATGGCCCCTCCAGGCATCGTTGCGTCCGGACACCAGAATGGCATTCGGTTGCCGTCCGGGGCGAGGGGTCGTCCCGATCTCCTGCCCGGAGGCCGACGCCGCCGGCGGGCGCGGGCCCGCTACTGGAGCGCCGCGACGAAGCGCTCCGCCTCCTCGGGGCGCATCCCGGTCTCCGCGCACACCAGCGCGACGGCCGAGGCGTAGTCCCCGGCCGCCTGGAACGCGCGGACCCGGTCCGACAGCGTCCCGCCCGGGTCGGCCACGGGCGCGACGACCAGCCCGTCCCGGAGCGCCTGGATGAAGTCCTTGGCCGCCTGCGACCCGAGCCCGGTCTCCGCGCGGACCATCTTGACCGCCGGCTTCGCCCGGCCGTCGGCGATCATCGCGCGCGCCTTCGCCTGCACCTGCGGCGGCACCTGCCGGGCGAAGACCCGCCCCTTCAGCCCGTCCACGTACTCCTTGGCCTCCTTGAGGCCGAGGCCCGTCGCCTGCCGGACGAGCTTGATCGCGGGAATGTACTTCTCCTCGGCGATGAGCCCGACCACGCGCTCGTACGCATCGGGGAGCAGGTACCGGGCGGACACCGGATACTTCACCGGGTCTCTCTCCTCTGGCCGGGGGAACGGACGGGACGATTCTCGCTGAACCCGTCCATGCACGCATCCTCCGGGCGCGGGCCCGCCGCCGGGCGGCGGCCGAGAAGGGCGACGAGCCGGTCACCGGGGGACGCGTCCGGCGGCGCCTTCACCGGTTCGGCGAACAGCGGGCCGCGCGGCGGCGCGGGCAGCACCAGCGGGCACACCGCCAGCAGGTCGGCCGCGAGCACCGGCGGGATCGGCCGCCCCTCGCCGGTCGCCTGGGCGATGTCCCAGCCGTGGACGGCGACCTCGACCGCCCCGGCGGCGGCCATCAGGTCGCCCTGCAGGCGCCGGTCCCCCACGGTCACCGCGCCGCGGGCGGCCGACGCGCGCAGCACGCGGACGGCCTGCACGCGCAGCTCCGACACCGGGTCGACCGCCCCGGCCGCCGGTTCCGAGCACCGTGCGACGTGCCCGCCGGCCATGCCCTCGTGCAGCGCGCCGAGGGAGTCGGCGAGATGCAGGAGCAGCATGCCGAGGTCCCACGACGCGCACGGCGTGCGGCGGGCGAGCATGTGCGGCAAGACCCCCTGGGCGGCCGTCAGCGCGAAGCCGATCGCGCGGTCCAGCAGCCTGCCGCGGTTCGCGTCCACTCGCACACTCGGCCTCCGATCGGGTGACGCCCCATGCTCTGTAGACCGCGGCGGCGGCGGAAAATCATCACGGGCGGGCGATCGGAGACGCGGCCGGGCGCGGCGTGCCCCGCAGCGCCGCGTGCCGCCCCCGGAGCCGAGCGTCACCAGCGCGAGGTCATGCCATCATGGCGTGATGCCCCGGTCCCCCAACCCCGCCGCCGCATGGGACGAAGAGC
>NZ_VCKZ01000538.1 GCF_005889745.1 Actinomadura geliboluensis | reverse complement strand
CTACGGGACCCCCCACCGCGCCTCATCCGAGGAGCCGTGGGCAGCGGGGACGTCCCAGATGCTGCTCGCCCGCGACTACCAGGCGATGGCCCGGACACAGTGGCGCGTCGAACGCCGCGACGAGGACCTGCAAATCATCTTCGACCCGGTCGACCTGCGGGCGCACGCCCGCATCACTCTGCCCCCGGTGCCCCTCTTCATCAGCCCACACCTCGGCAGTCCCCTAGTCGTGCAATGGTCGGCCGCCAGCATGGACACTCATGGCAACAACACCGGCGCCCTGGCCCTGACCTTGTCTCCCTCAACACTGAGCATCATTGGAGCTCACCAGGAGCCGGACTCCGCGCCCGAGCCCTCAAGCTGAGCCCTGTTCTACGCCCAACCGCCCCGCCGCTACGGATGACGGATCCTTAGCCGTCGCCGCGCAGGCAGCCTTCGCAGCGGCAGATGCGGCTGTGACGTTATGTCGGCGGAAGGGGGCGGGTACGGATGGCGGTCGTGTCGCCCCCCCAGCATCCCCGAAACCCAGGCCGGGGAGATCGTCACGGTGGCCGTGGAGAAGTTCGTCGACTCGCAGGTTGCGGCGACCGTCGTCCTCGGGGATGAGGCGTCCAGGCGTTCCAGGAGGTAGGTGAGCGCCGGACTACCCCGAGCCGCAGCAGGATTCTCGTTGCCTCAAGGACCGCGCGGACTGCTTCCGCCCCGTTAACGCCGCCTGCTGGTGGGTGTTCCCACTCATTGAGTAAAACTCACCAGCGACGACCGTAGAACCCGCCTCTCCCTGGTCTGTTATCGGTGCCGCAGTCTCATTCATCGGCGGTCAGGTCGCGCCGCTGGTCACTCATCACCATCGCATGTTTTGCTCATGTCGTTGACCTGCGAGTTTCCGGTTTCATTGTGGTCCGTCAGCAAGGAGACCTGCTTGGGAGAGCCATGAACACCCTGGCCCGCAGATACCACCGACTCATCTCGATCACGAATCGCCGACCACGCAGACTCTCGGTCGGCGACCTCAGCGGCAACTCACCGGACCCCCGCCGTCCACTCGGCAGTCCGCTCCAAGCTCGGCGCGTTGACCGGCTGTGCACGACTCCGCCCAACGCCTGCGGATCTGGGCGCCCGACCTACACCCTTCGGGCCCCAGAAGGCACCAGCTGCATCGGTCGAGGTGCGCGCGACCTCAGCCGTTCCGCCTCTCCCGAGGCACTTACCGGCAAGGTCGGCGTGTCCTGGATCCGCGCCGCCGAGTCCGACGTGACCTGCCTGTTCGGCGAGTCTCTCGACGACATGCGCGACGCATAACTCGTTCGTCCTCTGCCGAACGCATATAGCGTGGAGGAAGTCGTCGTAGGTCCGGAAAGCCCGGATGTCCCATCATCCCGCCAGGCGGCCCAACGCGAAACCGCCTCGGCTTCTTCCTGGAACCAGCTCAGGTTCGCGATCTACTCATCCAACCGGTGCGAAGTTCCGCTGGTGAAGGACTCAGGCAGGGCCAGTGCAAGAGGGGGCACTGGCCCTGCCGCGGCCTGTTGAGACCAAGAACTGCCTTCAACCGCAGGTTGCGCCGGAGGCACCATGGGCTACGCAGGACGGAGCTTTCGGACGCTGTTCTGACTCTGGGCTATGAGTTGGTCGGCGATGACCGTCTGGAGCTCGTTGATCTTGGCCTGGGCTTCCTCAAGCTGGTGCTTGAGCTCCTTGACGTTGCCTTGTTCTCCCTGCCCCGTCCGCATCTTGTCCAGTGCCTGCAGGGCCGTCTCATCCGCGTTCGGCAGGCTATGAAGGTAACGCTCAGTCGTGGAGATCCTGCGATGCCCTAGGCGCTCCTTAACGACCTGGAGGTCAGCTCCGCCGGCGAGAAGCCAAGAGGCGTGGGCATGGCGCAGGTCGTGAATTCGAGGCCTGCAATCCAAGCCAGCGGCATCGCGCGCGGGATACCAACAGTGCTTGCGGAACCAGTTGGCGGAGATATGCGGGTCAGTGTCGACGACCCGTGGCTTACGCGGCTTGTCCTTACCTTGGGCCCGGCGCTTGGCCCGATAGTCGGCGTACGCGCGTCGACAGTGTACGCACTTGCACTTGCCCAGGTTGTAGGCCGTGATGGTGCCGTGAGTATATGTCCGGCCATTCGGTGCGGTGAACGACGACTCATTCGAGTTGAGGAGTTGGGGCGCCAGTTCTATCGTCTCGCGACGACGAGAAAAGAGAAGATCTTCCGAGTCGAGTCCTTCGGCGGCGACGTGGGCTTTGAGCTTGACGACGATCTGCGCGCTCAACTTGAGGCGGCGTGGACGCTTTCCTTTGGGATAGTCTTTGAGTAGGAACCTTTTTCCCTCTGGATGATGCTCGGGTACCAGTTCGACCACCGATCGCCTCACCGTAAGGATCTGCGTATCGAAGTCGAGGTCCTTGACGCGTAGTTCGGTTAGCTCTCCCCAGCGCAGGCCGCTCTCGATGTCAGTCTCGATCAGGAGTTGCGCATCGGCGTCGGGAAGCGCTTGATAGATCCTGTCGAACTGTTCCGAAGTGATGATCATCCTCGGCTTTTCGGGGACAGGATCCGTCTCTACGGCCCTGCTCGGATGATAGACGATCACGTCATCATTCAGGGCTGTTGTGAAGATGGCATTGAGAATCGAGGTCTTGCAGTACTTGATCCTGTGAGCCGAGACGCCCTTCTTCTTCAGGCGAGTGATCCAGTCACGGACATGTTCGGATGTGATTGCTCCCATCTTCAACTTGGCGAAGTACGGCATGATGTGCGCGTTCAGCGCATAGACGTAGTCCTGGCGGGTACTTGCCTCCATACGATGGTTGGGCAGCCATGTTCCCTCGACGTATTGCTGGAAGGTCTGCCTACCGCGACGAGCGTCTCCGATCTTCCCTTCGAGCACGCGCCCCTCGGCCCTCATCCAGGCTTTTCGGGCATCCTTCTTAGTGTCATACATTCCGGCCGATTGCTGGCGGCCCTCCGCGTCGAGATAGAGCGCCTGGTAGCGCGTCCCCTTCTTGTTGTCGTACCTCCGAACGAAGCCCACGACGATCACCCCCGAAGCGTCTTGATCATCTATCATTTTTCTATCACTGGATCTTGTGTGATCTGGCGATAGCTCGACGGACTGCACAGCAGAAGCCCAAGCCCCCTGACCTGCAGTTTAGCCAGGAAGGAACCGTGACGCCAACAATGAAAATGAACCCGAATTAGGCCTTCCAAACTGGCTACGCGGGTTCGATTCCCGTCGCCCGCTCCCACCGCAAAGGCCCAGGCAGGAACTGTCTTTCCCCGCCTGGGCCTCGCCATTTCCCACGATCGCCACGGCCTCCGCACCCGTTGCGTGCCCAACCGTTTCAGCGTGCCCTCGTCACCTTGTCTCACTGGCCCGACCCCCCTCGAACGCCTCCCCAAGCACCACCGCGATCACCCTGTCTCGATCCTGGCTAGCGTGCTGATAGACCAGCGCCACCCGCGTGGAGACGTGGCCCGTCCTCCCCATCAACTCTTTAAGGCTGGCACCGCGCCATCGGGACCTCGGACACCCCGGCGACCTCACGCCCCAACCCCAACGCGTCAGCCGTCCCCGCCCAGGGCACCGGTGCCACGCTCCCACTCCCCAAGGCCAACACTGCCGTTCAGCCGCCCACGGTCGGGGCCGACTTCTCCGCCATCAACGGCGCGTTGCGTCGCCTCTACTTCTCCGTTCAGCCCGCCCAACTCCACCCGACAGTGGTCGAGCACACCAAGCTCGGCACGCAGCTCCTGGCCGAGACGACCGGCGTCCCGCGCACCATCCTGGCCACCGCGCTCGCCGAGTCCCTGCTCCTGGTCGGCCGCATCGAGTTCTTCGACCTGCGCCAGCCCGACGACGCCGACGCCTCATACGTCCGCGCCCTCCAGGCCGCCGGCGAAGCCAACGACCCGCTCTTGGGCGCGGCGATCCTGGCTCACGCCGCGTTCATCCCCGGATGGGACGGCCGACGCGACGAGGCAGCCGAACGCATGCGCGCCGCCCGCACCTACGCCCGACGCGGCACCGCCCCCGCCGAATTCCTGGCATGGCTGGACGCCGTCGAGGCCGAGTGCGAAACCCGCTGCGGACACCCCCGCGAAGCGCTCCGCCTCATCAACCACGCCGAACACCTGCTGGCCGAGAGCACCGGGCAGCCCGCCCCCGACTGGTTCAACTGGTTCTCGCCCATCAGCCTCGCGTCATTCAAGGGAGACACCCAGCTCAAGGCCGGTCAGCCCACCCAGGCCAAGGCCACACTCCTCGGCGTCCTGGACGCTATCGGCGACACCAACGCCAAGCAACGAGCCGTCATCCTCGGCGACCTGGCCGCCGTCGAGGTCGCCCAGCGTGACCCCGAAGCCGCATGCTCCTACGCCCAGCAGGCCCTAGAGCAACTCGCCGTCACCTGGTACGCCACCGGCATGGACCGCGTGCACGACGTCCGCCGCGCCCTCCAGCCGTGGGCCGACACCGAATGCGTCCGCCGCCTGGACGACCGCCTGTACGGATGGCAGACCACCCTTAGCGCGCTCCAGCGTTGAACTCAGCGATACGGCCCGGAAGCTCGGCCAGCGAATCAATCCGCATCGTCGGAACGCGGTCGGCTTCCGGGTCGTCCTGCTGAACGATCCCCCACGGCCCCCGCCGGATCAGCGCCGTCCGCAACCCCGCCGCAGCCGCGGGCATGATGTCGTTGTCCAACCGATCACCCACATACAGCACCTCGCCCGCATCGCAGGGCGCAGCGTCCACCACGCACCGGAAGAACCCCGGATCAGGCTTGGACACACCCCAGTCATCCGACGTCGCGATCATGTCACTGGGCAGGTCCAACGACCGCAGGATCCCGCCGGCCCGCACCGTCTGATTCCCCGCGATCCCCACCCACAGCCCATCACCCCGCAGCTTCGCCAGCGTCGGACGCGCATCCGGATACAAGTCCTCATCCCCGAACGTCTCAGGCCGCCCCACCTCGGCCCGCTCCTCACGCTGCTGCGTCAGGTCAAACCCCGGCGCGAACACCTGAAACGTGTCCCGGTAGTCCAACCCCCGAGCGATCACCGCCCCGAACATCGCCGAGAACGTATGCCGAGGCACCCCCAACCAGTCAGCCCAAGTCCCATACTCCCGAGTCTCGTTAACGAGACACTCCCCAACATCAAACACAACGGCCCGGATCATGGACCCCACCCTACGAGCGCCCCGCCGCTGCGGAACGCCTCACCAGGTCGCGATCATTGCCGAATTGGGCTGTTTTGGATCAAGGGGCGGCGGCGCTCAGGCCGCTGGCGCGGCCCCGCGCCTGGCCGCCCGGAGCGTGCGGCGTGGGCGCCGGTCACCGGACGGCCGCGCCGGGCCGCGCATCGCGCCACCACCGCCAGCTCCGCCCCCACCGGCCGCTACGGGCA
>NZ_VCKZ01000537.1 GCF_005889745.1 Actinomadura geliboluensis | reverse complement strand
GGGTGCGGCCGGGGGCGGGATGCGGCTTGGGCTTCGGCGAAGGCGTCTTCTCCTAGGACGGATCTCGCTGCGGACGCGATGCGGTCGACGTCAGCGCGTTCTTCGGGCGGCAGAGGGGCGCCTACGGATTCGCGGAGGGCGGCGGCTTCGCCGAGGAGGCGGGCTGCTTCTTCCGGGGCGCCTCTCAGGGCCGCCGCGCCGGCCAGTCCTTCGAGGGCGAGCGCGATCGCCCTGGGGTCGCCGATGTTCTGTGCGACGGTGAGGGCCTCCCGGTGGAGTTCCTCGGCCGCCGCGGCGTCCCCTCGCTGCTCGGCGGTGAAGCCGAGTTCGGCCAGGCCGAGCGCGATGCCCGGTGCGTACCGCACCTCGCGTGCGCGGGCGAGGGCGTCGCGCATGTGGGCTTCGGCGTCGTCGAGACGGCCCGCGCGGCGGGCGGTGAGGGCCAGGCCGGTGAGGGCGAACGCCTCGCCGGGACGGTAGCCGTGCTCGGCGGCGAGCGTCCTGCCCCGCTCGTGGCGCCGGTCCGACTCGGCGTGGTCGCCGGCCAGCAGGGCGATCCGGCCGAGCCCGGACTGGAGCAGCGAGACCTGGAGCCACAGCCCGAGCTCCCCGGCCAGCCGGAGCCCGTCGCGGCAGAGGCCGGCGGACCTGCGGTGGTCGCCCCTGATCTCCGCGAGCCGGCCGAGCAGTTCGACGGCCCGGACCCGCCCCCACCGCTCGCCCAGCTCCTCGAAGATCGCCAGGCTCTCCTCCCCGGACCGTTCGAGCGCGCCGAGATCGCCGCGGACGAGCGCGTGGTTGGCCTCGGTGGCCAGGGCCGCGGCGGTGCCCCAGCGGTCGCCGAGCCGCCGGAACACCGGCAGGGCCCGCTCCACCAGGTCCCGGCTGAGGTTCAGGTCGCCGGCGCCGAGCAGCACGTCGCTGAGGAACCACTCCGCCCTGGCGCGTTCGCCCGGATCGGCGATGGCCTCTGAGGGCGTGCGGACGTCCGCCGTACGGCCGCCGAGGAGTTCCAGGCCGGTCTGCCATGCCTCGGCCCTTGCCCTCGTCGCGGTGGGGGCTTCGGCCTGGATGTCCAGTGCCATCGCGAACGCGCGCCGTCCCTCGCCGATCCTGCCGCGCAGGAACCAGTACCAGGCCAGCGCGTTGACCAGCCGCAGCGCGCGGCCGGCGTCGCGCCGCCGCACCGCCTCCTCCAGCGCGCCGCGCAGGTTGGCGTGCTCGGCGTCCAGGCGCCGCAGCCAGCGCCGCTGGTCGGGGCCGTGGAGCTGCGGCTCCGCGCGTTCGGCCAGTGCGACGTGAAAGGTCAGGTGCCGGAAGCGGATCCGCTCGGTCTCGCCGGCCTCCTCCAGCCGGTCCAGGGCGTAGGCCGCGACCGATTCCAGCAGCCGGTAGCGGGCCTGGCCCGGTCCGCCGGCCCGGACCACCATCGAGCGGTCGACGAGGCGGGCCAGCAGGTCGAGGACGTCCTCGGGCGGGATGTCTCCGCCGTCCGCGCAGACCTCCTCCGCCGCCTCCAGCGTGCAGCCCTCGTGGTGCACCGCGAGCCGCCGCAGGACGAGGCGCTCGGGCCCGGACAGCAGCTCCCAGCTCCAGTCGATCATCGCGCGCAGGGTCCGCTGCCGTGCCGGGGTGCCGCGGTGTCCCGAGGAGAGCAGCCGGAACCGGTCGTCCAGCCGTTCGGCCAGGTCGTGGACGTCCAGCGCGCGCAGTCGGGTGGCCGCCAGCTCCAGGGCCAGCGGGACGCCGTCCAGCCGGCGGCAGATCGCGGCGACCGCGCGGGCGTTGGCGGTGTCGATCGCGAACCCCGGGACGGCGGCCGCCGCGCGCGCCTCGAACAGCCGGACGGCGCTGAACCTGCGGAGGCTCGCGGGCCCGTGGTCGGCGGGCGCGTGGGGCGCCTGCAGCGGCGGGACGGGCCAGACCGACTCCCCCGCGAGCCCCAGCGGCTCCTGGCTGGTGGCGAGGATCCGCAGCTCCGGCGCCGCCCGCAGGAGCCGCTCGCCCAACGCGGCGACGTCGTCGATCACGTGCTCGCAGTTGTCCAGGACGAGCAGTGCCCGGCGGGTCCGCAGCGCGTCGGCGAGCCGGGCGGCCGGGTCGGCGGGCGCGCCGGAACACGGCAGGCCGGGGGCGGTGTCGTCGCGGATGTCGAGCGCGGCGGTCACGGTCTCCACGAGCCGGTGGCCCCCCGATGCCTCGGCCGTGCGGTCGAGTCCGGCCAGCTCGACGAGCCACACGCCGTCCGTGTGGTCGGCCGCGGCCCGCGCAGCGGTCTCCAGGGCGAGCCGCGTCTTGCCGACACCGCCGGGGCCGGTGAGCGTGACCAGCCGGGCCGACCTCAGCACCGCCTGGACCTGGACCACCGCCTCGTCGCGCCCGATCAGCTCGCTGATCTGCGCCGGGAGGTTCGTCTGCGGCGGCGCCGTGGGCGCGGCGGCCAGGGCGGGGTCCTGGGCGAGGATCCGCCGGTGCAGTTCGGCGATCTCCGGCCCGGGGTCCAGGCCGAGTTCCTCGCGCAGCCGCGCCCGGAGGTCGGTGTAGGTCTTGAGGGCGTCGCTCTGCCGTCCGGTGGCGTACAGGGCGCGCATGTACGCGGAGCGGAGGCGTTCGCGCAGCGGATGGCGTTCGACCAGGTCGCCCAGCTCGCCGGCGAGCGCGCCCTGCTCGCCGGCCTCCAGGTGCGCCTCCGCCCGTTCCTCCAGGGCGGTGAGGCGCTGCTCCTCCAGGAGCGCCGCCACCGGGCGCGCGAACTCGGCGTCGGCGAAGTCGGCGAAGGCCGGCCCGCGCCACAGTTCCAGCGCCTCGGTCAGCAGGCCCGCCCGTGACCGCGGGTCAGCGGCTTCGCGCGCCCGCGCCAGCAGCGCGGTGAACCGCGTCGCGTCGACGGACTCGGGGGCCGCCCGGAGCCGGTAGCCCAGGGCGTCCTCGAAGGACACCAGTTCCCGGGCGCCGGGCTCGGCCTCGTCCAGGGCGCGGCGCAGCTGCGAGACCTTGACCTGCAGTGCCCCGGACGGGTTGCGGGGCGGTGCGTCGCCCCACAGGTCGTCGATCAGCCGGTCCACCGGCACCGGCCGCCCCTCGTGCCCGATCAGGACGGCCAGCAGCGCGCGGACCTTGGCCCCGCGCACCGCCACGGGGGCGCCGCCGGCCGTCCATACCTCCAGCGGCCCGAGCACCCCGAATCGCATGCCCCCACGATATCGGCCGCTTTCCCTCGGGATCGGCCCGCTTACGCCGGCCCGCCGGCGGCGGAAAGCGCGCGGTAAGTGCCGGATAAGCACCGGTCGCCATGCTCGCCCCACCGAGCCGTATAGGAAGTTTCGAAGGGAGAGCACGATGACCCCGACCGGGCCGCTGAACATCGCCGTCATCGTCGGCAGCGTCCGGGACCGCCGGTTCGGCCCCACGGTGGCCGCATGGTTCGCCGGGGAGGCCGCCCGGCGCCCCGCCCTCCGCCTCGACGTCGTCGACCTCGCCGAGACGGCCCTGCCCGAAGTGCTCCCCGCCGACGGCGCGGGGACGTCCGAGGCGCCCGAACCGGTACGGCGGCTGGGAGAACGGCTGGACCGGGCCGACGCGTTCGTCGTCGTGACGCCCGAGTACAACCGCAGCTTCCCCGCCTCGCTCAAGACGGCCATCGACTGGTACGTGGACGAATGGCAGGCCAAACCGGTCGGCTTCGTCTCCTACGGCGGAGTCTCCGGCGGCCTGCGCGCCGTCGAGCACCTCCGGCAGGTCTTCGCCGAACTCCACGCCGTCACCGTCCGCAACACGGTCAGCTTCCACTCCTGCCGGGACAGGTTCGACGACCGCGGCCGCCCGATCGACGCGGCCGGTTGCCGTGCGGCGGCCGAGAGCCTGCTCGACCAGCTGACCTGGTGGGCCCGCGCCCTGCGCCACGCCCGCGCCGAACGCCCCTACGCGGCGTGACCCAAGCCTCGCCCCGAACCCTTCTGAGGAGACCGCGATGTCATCGCGCAAGAAGCCCGCCACCGGCGGCCGTCCGCGCTGGAGCCTCGGCCTGCTGGCCTTCTCCAGCCTGATCACTTCGCTCGACTTCACCATCGTGTACGTGGCGCTTCCCGACATCGCCCGCGATGTGGGGCTGTCCGGTCACGCCACCCAGTGGGTGGTCAGCGCCTACGCCATCTTCTTCGGCGGCTTCCTGCTGCTGGGCGGCCGCTCGGCCGACCTGCTGGGCCGCCGCCGCATGTTCGTCCTGGGCATGCTCCTGTTCGGCGGTGCGTCGCTGCTGGGCGGGCTGGCCACCTCGCCCGCGACGCTCATCGCCGCGCGGGCGCTCCAGGGGATCGGCGGCGCCGTCCTGTTCCCGGCCACGCTCTCGCTGGTCACCACCAGGTTCACCGAAGGCCCCGAGCGCGTCCGGGCTCTGGCCGTGTGGGCCATGGCCGGCGCGGGCGGGCTGAGCCTCGGCGCCCTGCTCGGCGGTGTGCTGACCCACGCGTTCGGCTGGGAGGCGGTGTTCGTCGTGAACGTGCCGCTGGTCGTGGCCGGCACCGCCGGCGCGTTCGTCCTGCTCGACCCGGACGGCCCGCGCGAACGGCGGCGCGGATTCGACATCCCCGGCGCCCTGACCGGCACGGCCGGGCTGACCCTCCTCGTCTTCGCCATCGCCCAGGGCACCGAGACTGGCTGGGCCACGGCCCCCGTCCTCACCTCCGGCGTCCTCGCCGTGGCGCTGCTGGCCGCGTTCGTCGTCATCGAGGCCCGCACCCGGCACCCGCTGATGCCGCTGCGGCTGTTCGCCAACCGCAACCTCCGCGCCGGACTGCTGGTGATCCTCGCCTTCGGCATCACCATGCAGAACCTGGTCTACTTCCTCACCCTGTACTTCCAGGACGTGCTCGGCTACACGGCGCTCCAGGGAGGGCTGGCCTTCCTGACCCTCTCGCTGGTGATCGGCATCGCCAACGTCGTCGCCGAACGGCTGATCATCCGCTTCGGCGCCCGGCCGACCCTGATCACCGCCCTGCTGCTCGGCTCCGCCGGCGGCGCACTGATGGCCGCGGGCATGCGCACCGACGGCTCGTACTGGACGATCCTCGCCGGGCTGATCGTCTACGGCGCCGGCATGGGGACGATCTACCCGACCATGTTCGGCACCTCCGGCAACGGCGTGGCCGACGAGGACCAGGGCGCCGCCGGGGGCATGGCCAACACCGCCCTCCAGATCGGCACCAGCGTGGGCCTGGCCATCCTCGTCGGCGTCTCCACCTCCGGGCTCACCGACCTGACCGGCGAGGCACTGCGCGCCGCAACCTCAGACGGCCTGCGCGACGCGGTCTACGTCGCGGCCGCTCTGACCCTCGCGGGCATCCTCGGCCACGCCGACAGCGGCGGTGCCGGTGTCCTGGCACATGGGCAGGACGCCGCCGGACGCGATGCCCGCGTTCTTCAGCAGGTCCAGGGC
>NZ_VCKZ01000073.1 GCF_005889745.1 Actinomadura geliboluensis | reverse complement strand
GAGCGGGGCGCCGTCCGGCCGGTCGTCCGGGCCGCCGTCGCCGGTGATGCGGACGGGGCCGGTGCCGAACTCGACCGTGGACATCCGCCCGGACGCGCCGGGGCGCGCCGGCGGCTCGGGCATCGCGTCGACCGCGGTGACGTGCGCGACCCGGGGGGCGAGCGCGGCGGGCATCGGGCCGCGGCCCCGCGCGACGTCCAGGCAGACGTCGTCGCGGCCGGGTTCGACGAACTCCAGCAGGCGCCTCAGATGCGGGGCGATCGTGCCGCCGCTGCGCTGGACGGCGGGCGCCGGTTGCGGCACTGGTGCTCTCCCTCGGCTCGGGCCGGCTCCCCTGGTCGGGTTTCGCCGGGCGGGGCGTGAAGCCGGGTTTCGTCAGATATGACTCACCGCCGGGGGCGGAAGTTCGCACCGCCGCCGGAGATTTCCGCGCCCCGGATCATCCGCGCAGGTGCTGCCCGTACAGCGAGAGCACGACCAGGACGAACACGATGATCACGGAGACGCGGGTGGGCATGGGGACGCGCATCCGCACCGCGGCCCAGCGCACGCAGAACGCGGCGAGCAGCGACACGACGACGAGGGCGATGATGCCTTCCATGGGGTCACCTTCCAAGCGCGGGGGAGTGCCGCCTCTCAGCACGATAGACGTGTAAGGAAGTGCTTACCCGCTGGTTCTGCCGCGTGCTGGTACCGCTAATCTCGCCTTTGTGGCAGATGTGAAGGAAGTAGACGGCCGGGAGAAGCTCGACGCCATGGCGACCAACCTGGCGCGCGGGCGGGTCGCCCTCGGGATCGCGGCGTTCGCCGCGCCGAAACTGACCGTGAAGCTGATGGGCATGGGCGGCGGCGCCGACCCGGGCCGCGACTACATGGTGCGGATGTTCGCCGCGCGGGAGATCGCCCTCGGCGCCGGCTACCTGCTCAGCGACGACTCCGCGCGCAGGCTGTGGGCGCGGCTCGGGCTCGCGGTCGACTCGCTCGACGTCGTCAACGGGCTGAAGACGCGCAAGGCGCTCCCGCTGTGGGTCACCGCGGGGGCCGTGGGCGTCGCCGGGGCCGCCGCCGGGATCGGCGCCGCGAAGGTCGGCACCGACCTGGTGCGCTGAACTGGTGCGCTGAGATCGTGCGGTAATAGCGCGCGCTGACGTTCCGTCCGGGGCCGGGTGATCCTGTCCGGCCCCTGGGTAGATGTCCCCCGCACGCGGATCTCGGCGGGGGGCGGGGCATGACGACGGCGGCGGAAGAGGCGCGGGACGAGCGGGCCATGCCCAAGGGCCGCGACCTCTATGTGATCCTCGGCGCCCTCATGCTCGCCATGCTGCTCGCCGCGCTCGACCAGACGATCGTGTCCACGGCGCTGCCGACGATCGTCAGCGACCTCGGCGGGCTCAACCACCTGTCCTGGGTAGTGACGGCGTACCTGCTCGCCTCGACGGCCTCGACGCCGCTGTGGGGCAAGCTCGGCGACCAGTACGGGCGCAAGCGGCTGTTCCAGACGTCCATCGTCATCTTCCTGATCGGGTCGGCGCTGTGCGGCCTGTCCCAGGACATGTTCGAGCTGATCGTGTTCCGCGCCATCCAGGGGCTCGGCGGCGGCGGGCTGATGGTGCTCGTCGTCGCGATCGTCGGGGACGTGGTGCCGCCCCGCGAGCGCGGCCGGTACCAGGGGCTGTTCGGCGCGGTCTTCGGCGTGTCCAGCGTGTGCGGGCCGCTGCTCGGCGGCTGGTTCGTCGACAACCTGTCGTGGCGCTGGGTGTTCTACATCAACATCCCCATCGGCATCGTCGCGCTGATCGTGATCGCGGCCGTCCTGCACGCGACGGGGGAGCGGGAGCGGCACCGCATCGACTACCTCGGGACGCTGCTCATCGTCGGCTGGGCGGTCGGGCTCGTGCTGATGACCACCTGGGGCGGCACGCAGTACGCCTGGTCGTCCGCACCGATCATCGGCCTCGCCGTCGGGTCGGTGGCGCTGATCGTGGTGTGGCTGCTGGTGGAGCGGCGCGCCGCCGAGCCGATCATGCCGCCGGCGCTGCTGGCGAACCCGGTGTTCGCGCTGGGCGCGGCGATCAGCTTCGCGGTCGGGTTCGCGATGTTCGGCGCGCTGACGTTCCTGCCCATCTTCCTGCAGGTGGTGCACGGGGTGTCGCCGACGCTGTCGGGGGTCTACCTGCTGCCGATGATGCTCGGCATGCTGGTCAGCTCGATCGGCTCCGGGCAGCTGATCACCCACTTCGGCCGCTACAAGATCTATCCGGTGGTCGGCACGCCGCTCATCGCGCTGGCGCTGTGGCTGTGCTCGGGGCTGAGCGAGACCTCGTCCACGCTGTCGATGAGCCTGCGGTTCGCGCTGCTCGGCTTCGGGCTGGGCCTGGTGCTGCAGGTGCTCGTCATCGCCGTCCAGAACGCGGTGTCTTACCAGGACCTGGGGTCGGCCACGTCCGGGGTCACGTTCTTCCGGCAGATCGGCGGGTCGTTCGGCGTCGCGGTGTTCGGGTCGATCTTCAGCAACCAGCTCGCCACGCACGTCGGCGGCCTGGCGCGGATCCTGCCGCCGGGGTTCGACCCTGCGGCCGTGCAGGGGAACCCCCAGCTGCTCGACCGGTTCCCAGGCGAGGTCAAGCAGGCCGTCCTGCACGCCTACGCGCAGTCGATCGACTCGGTGTTCCTTTGGGCCGTGCCCGTGGCGTCTGTCGCGTTCGTGCTGACGTGGTTCTTGCGCGAGGTCCCGCTGCGGGCGACGTCGCAGACGCGCGACTACGGCGAAGGGTTCGGTGCGGCGCCGACCGTCCGTTCGTCCAGGCACGAGATAGAGCGCGCCTTGAGCGAGCTCATGCGCAAGGACCCGAAGGCGGCCGAACTCTACGACCGGCTGGCGGTGCTCTGCGGGGTGGACCTGCCGGCGGGCAGCGTATGGGCGCTGTGCCGCATCGCCAAGGACGGCACCGTCGGACGGCAGGAGCTCGCGGAGCGCGCCGGGGTCACCATCGAGCTCGGCCGCCCGTACGTCGACCGGCTTGTCGCCGCCGGGTACGTCGAGCGGAGCGAGACGACCCTCACCATCACCACATCCGGCCAGGCCGTCGCCGGGCGCCTCTTCGACGCCCGCCGCGCGGGCCTCGCCCGGCATGTGGACGGCTGGGAGCCCGAGGAGCACCCGGAGCTGGCCGACCTGCTGACGAGGCTGGCTCACGCGTCCGTCGGCGACGACGAGGACGGCGAGATCCTGCGCCGCCCGCCCGCCGCCGCCGTCCGCGAGAGCTAACCCCGCGGCGGCGCGGGGGCCGGAGACTCAGCTCACATGGCGTTGCGCCATGATGGATGTAATCTCATACTGACTAACCGAATCTCACTCGGTTTCGGGACGGAACCCCACAACTTGGAGGCGCAGTGGCCGAGGCGTACATCGTCGGCGCGGTCCGTACCCCCGTCGGTACCAAGAAGGGCGCCCTGAAGGACGTCCACCCCGCCGACCTCGGGGCCCACGTGCTCAAGGAGCTCGTGAACCGCACCGGCGTCGACCCTTCCGCGGTCGAGGACAACATCATGGGCTGCGTCATGCAGGTCGGCCCGCAGGCCCTCGACGTCGCGCGCACCGCGTGGCTGTCGGCCGGGCTGCCGGACACCGTGCCCGGCGTGACCATCGACCGCCAGTGCGGGTCGTCCCAGCAGGCGATCCACTTCGCCGCGCAGGGCGTCCTGTCCGGCACCCAGGACCTGGTCGTCGCCTCCGGCGTCGAGCAGATGGCCAAGGTGCCGATGGGCTCCAGCATCGTCCAGGGGATGGACTTCCCGTACGGCGAGGGCTGGGCCGAGCGGTACGGCATGCAGGAGATCTCCCAGTTCCGCGGCGCGGAGCTGATGTCGGAGAAGTGGGGCTTCACCCGCGAGGACCTGGAGAAGTTCGCGCTGGAGAGCCACCAGCGCGCCGCCAAGGCCATCGAGGCCGGCTACTTCGACCGGGAGATCGCGCCGCTCGCCGGCCTGTCCAAGGACGAGGGCGCCCGCCCCGACACCACGCTGGAGAAGATGGCGGGCCTGAAGGTCCTGCGCGAGGGCGGCGTCATCACCGCGGCCGTCGCCTCGCAGATCTCCATCGGCGCGTCCGCGCTGCTCATCGCGTCCGAGGAGGCCGTCAAGCGGCACAACCTGACGCCGCGCGCCCGCATCCACACCCTCGCGGTGTGCGGCTCCGACCCGGTCTACATGCTGACCGGCCCGATCCCGGCGACCGAGAAGGCCCTCGCCAAGTCCGGCCTGAAGATCGACGACATCGACGTCTTCGAGGTCAACGAGGCGTTCGCCCCGGTCCCGATGGCGTGGGCGGCCGACACCGGCGCCTCGCTGGAGAAGACCAACCCCAACGGCGGCGCCATCGCGCTCGGCCACCCGCTCGGCGCCACCGGCGGCGTGCTGATGACCAAGCTGCTGCACGAGCTGGAGCGCACCGGCGGCCGCTACGGCCTGCAGACCATGTGCGAGGGCGGCGGCCAGGCCAACGCCACGATCATCGAGCGTCTCTGACGCCACCGCCGAGCGTCTGCGACGATCTCGCCGCGTAGTCTGCCCCTGGAGCCCCGCTCCGGGGGCGGACGCCGTTTCCGACCGGGATGAGGGGCATGTACGAGACGATCATCTACACGGTGGACGAGCGGATCGCGCGGATCACGCTGAACCGGCCGGAGGCGCGCAACTCGCTCAGCGATCAGATGATCGACGAGCTGCTCGACGCGTTCGACCGGGCCAAGGCGGACTCCGACGTCCGGGTGATCGTCCTGACCGGCGCCGGCGACCGGGCCTTCTGCGCGGGCGCCGACCTCGGCGGCCTCGGGCGGGCCCAGGCGGACGGCCGCTCGGTCGCCGACGCCTCCGCCGTGCGCGAGAGCGCCCCGTTCCGGCTGTTCACGGCGTTCCCGAAGCTCGGCAAGCCGATCATCGCGCGGCTCGCCGGGCACGCCGTCGCGGGCGGCCTCGGCCTCGCCGCCGCCTGCGACCTGGTGATCGCCGCCGACGACGTGAAGCTCGCCACCCCCGAGGTCAACGTCGGGCTCTGGCCCATGATGATCATGGCGATCATCAACCGGAACGTCGCGCCCAAGCACGCGTTCAAGCTCTACTACACCGGCGCCCGCGTCACCGCCGCCGAGGGCCGCGAGATCGGCCTGGTCACCGAGGTCGTCCCGCGCGCCGAGCTGGACGCCCGGGTGGACGAGCTGGCCCGCACCATCGCGGCCAAGAGCCCCCTCGGCCTGCGCCGCGGCCGCGACGCCTTCTTCGCGATCGAAGGCCGCCCGCTCGACGACCAGGTGGCCCACCTGCTGGGCGAACTGGTCGAGCTGGCCGCCACGGAGGACGCCAAGGAGGGCATCACGGCCTTCCTGGAGAACCGCTCCCCGGACTTCCAGGGCCGCTGACCGCCCGGAACACCGGGTCGCCGACTGTCGGTGGGCGTCCCTAGGGTCGCCTGCATGGATCTTCGACTTTCGGGACGGCGGGCACTGGTCACGGCGAGCAGCGGCGGCATCGGGGCGGCGGTGGCCGGGCGGCTGGCCGCCGAGGGCTGCGCGGTGCTGGTGCACGGCCGGGACGAGGCGCGCGCGACGGAGGTCGCGGACGCCGTGCGCGCCGCCGGTGGCGAGGCCGGGGTGGTGCTGGGCGACCTCACCGACGACGCGGCCGCCGCCGAGGTGGCCGAGCGGGCCCGGCGGTGGGGCGCGGACATCCTCGTCAACAACGCCGGGCCGGTCGCCGAGCACGACTGGGACACCGCCGACCCCGCGGTCTGGCTCGACACCGTCAACGGCAACGTCGTCTCGGCGGTGCGGCTGATCCGCGTCCTCACGCCGCCGATGCGCGAGCGCGGCTGGGGGCGGGTGATCAACGTCGGGAGCCGCCTGGCGACCGCGCCGCAGCCGAACCTGGTCGACTACTCCGCCGCGAAGGCCGCCGTGGTCAACATGACCACCAGCCTCGCCCGGCACCTCGCCGGGTCGGGCGTCACGGCGAACACCGTCAGCCCCGGTGTGGTCGTCACCGCGGGCATGCGGCGGCTGTTCGAGGACCGGGCGGCGGCGCAGGGCCGTCCCGCGCCGTGGGAGGAACTGGAGCCGGAGATCCTCGCCGGTTACGCGGCCAACCCCAGCGGGCGGTTCGGCACCGAGGACGACATCGCCGCCGCCGTCGCGTTCCTCGCCAGCCCGCTGGCCGGCTACGTCAACGGCATCGACCTCCGTGTGGACGGCGGTATCACCGGTGTCCCGTAGGCGCGGCCGACTGTCCGGGTGTGGCAGCGAGCTTGCCCCGGTCTTGATCATTCCCTGAGACTGGGAGGCCGCCCCCCGAAGGAGAGCGACCGAGCGTGCGTCGTCCCAAGCTTCCCGGCCTCCGCACCGTCGCGGGCCGAGTCCTGGCCCTGTCCGCCCTGGCGCTGGTGGCGCTCGGCGTCCTGGTCGCCGTGCTGACCGCCGGGGCCGGGCACGCCCGCGACGGGCTCCAGGCGCTCGGCCACCGGGAGGGCCCCATGGTCGTCGCCACCAGCGACATGTACCTCGCCCTCAGTGACATGGACGCGCACGTCACGAACGTGCTGCTGACCGGCGGCGAGGACGGCTGGCTGTGCGACCCCGAGGACGCGGCCGCCGCCTGCGAGCGGAGCGGGGAGCGGCAGGCGTACGACATCCGCCGCGAGGACGCGCAGCGGGCCGCGCTGCAGGCGGCCCTGCTCGCGCGGGACGAGCCGGGGCGGCAGCAGACCGTCCAGTCGGTGCTGGACGGCCTGCACACCTACGACCAGCACGTCCGGGCGGCGATGGAGGCCGGGCGGCGGCGGGCGGCCCCGACCGCCGCGCTGCCGCCGGACGGCGTCCGGCAGTACCGGGCGGCGACCGAGCTGATGACGCGGGACCTGCTGCCGAAGGCGTACAACCTCACGCTGGACGGCGCGGCGGACGTCGACACCGCCTACCGGGACGAGCACGCCGCCGTCGGCGCGGGCCGGTACCTGGTCCTCGGCGCCGGGATCGCGCTGCTCGCCGCGCTGGGCGCTCTCCAGGTGTACCTGGCGCGGCGGTTCCGGCGGCTGCTCAGCCTGCCGCTCGCCGCCGCGCTCGTCGGGGCGCTGGTGCTGACGGTGTCGGGCGCGTCCCTGATGGCCACGGAGGCCGACCACCTGCGGGCGGCGAAGACGGCGGGTTTCGACCCCGTCCTCACCCTCACGCGCGCCCGCGCGATCGGGAAGGGCCTCGACACCGACCGGGCCCGCCAGCTCCTGGACCCGGACCAGGCCGACCGCTACGACCAGATGTACCTGGAGAAGTCCCAAACGATCCTCTACATCGGCGGGGCGACGAGCCTCGCCGCCTACTACCGCGAACTTGACGAGCGCCTGGCCGGCACCAAGCGGACCGTCGACTTCGGCGGGTTCTACGGCACCCGCGCACGCACCGCCGCCGACACCCGCGCGCTCCTGGACAGCTACCGCAAGTACCAGGACCACGACCGGACCGTCCGGACCCTCGCCGAGAGCGGGCAGCGCGCCGCCGCCGTCCGCGCGCACCTGGACCCGCGGTGGACGCCCCTGCCCCACCCCGTGTTCCGGGCGCACGACCAGGAGCTGGACGCCCGGATCAGCCACCACGACTTCCTCCGCACCCGCCGTGTGGCCGACGGCGACCGGGCCGTGGAGCCGTGGGACTGGCTGCCGCCCATCGCGGCGCTGGCCGTCGCCGCCCTGATCGTGGCCGGCGTCTGGCCGCGCCTGTCGGAATACCGCTGACACCGAGAGACGGGAGCCCTCCGTGCACGCCGCCCGCAGCACGCTCACCCTCGCCGCCACGACCGCCCTGGCCGGGCTGGCCGTGCTGATCCTGGCGGCGACCGTGGTGGCGGCGCCGCTGGTGGGCGGCGCCGACGAGCAGCCGTCCATCACCGACCGGGAAACCCTGGTCATCGGGGTCAACGACGACCGGCCCGGCCTTTCCATGAGGGCCGGCGACGGCTCGCTCAAGGGCTTCGACATCGATGTCGCGACCTACGTGGCCGGACGGCTGGGCGTCGCGCCGAAGGACCTGACCTTCAAGCCGCTGTCCTCCCAGCGGAACGAGCGGGAGAGAGCCTTGAGGGACGGCAAGGTCGACATGGTGATCGCGACGTACTCCATCACGCCCGAACGCAAGGCCGAGGTCACCTTCGCCGGGCCGTACTACGTCGCGCACCAGGACATCCTCGTCCGGCAGGGGGACCGCTCCATCAGCGGCGTGCGCGACCTGCGCGGCAAGCGGCTCTGCTGGGTCGGGGGGTCCAACTCCTGGCGCCGGGTGACAGAGGAGCGCAAGGTCCCCGCCGTGCTCGATCCGAAGCCCGCGCCCTCCTACGCCAAGTGCGTCGAACAACTGGCGGACGGAAGGCTGGACGCCGTCTCCACCGACGACCTGATCCTCGCCGGGTACGCGGCCGTGCCCGGCTCCGGCGTCACCGTGGTCAATGCGCCGTTCTCCGACGAGCGCTACGGCATCGGCCTGCGCAAGGGCGACGTGAGCGGCTGCCGCGAGGTCAATCGGATCCTGACCGGCATGTACCAGAACGGCGCCGCCGAGACCCTCCTCGACCAGTGGTTCTCCACGTCCGGCCTCGACATCGCCATCACCGTCCCCCAGTTCGAGGGCTGCTCCTGAGAGCGCCGTCGCGATGACCGATCCCGGCCCCGACCCGCGGTTCGGGGAGCTGAGCGAGGCCGAGCGCGGGCTCCTCGAAGCCGTCGCCACCGGCGCGTGGGCCGACGTCCGAGACGGCGGGACGGACGCCGACCGGCGGGTGCGCGCCGCCCTGCTGGCCGAGTTGCTGACGGGCGAGCGGGCACCGGAGGGACGGCGGCCGAGGGCGTTGAAGCTGCGCGGCGCGCGCATCGCCGGCGTGCTCGACCTGGAGGCGGCCGAGCTGGCGTGCCCGCTGCTGCTGGACGACTGCCGCTTCGACGAGCCGCTCGTCCTCAGCGAGGCGACCTCGCCGTCCGTGCGGCTGCCCGGCTGCCGCGTCCCCGCGCTCATCGCCGACCAGTTGCGGACCACCGGAAACCTGGAGCTGAACCGAGGCTTCACGGCTGAGCGGATCCACCTCGCGGGCGCCGACATCGGCGGGACGCTCGATCTGAGCGATGCCGTCCTGCGCGCCCCAGGCACCCTTGCCCTGGCCGCCGATGGGCTTACGGTCGCGCGAGACATGGCCTGCCGGGGCCTCACCGTCCATGGCGAGGTGCACCTGCGCGGGGCCGCGATCGACGGCACCTTGTCCTTGGACGGAGCCCACCTGGACGCGCCTGGCGCCGCCGCGCTGGCCGCCGCCCGCCTCACGGTCGGCCACGACGCCTTCTGCAGCGACCTGTCCGCGGACGGGGAGGTGAGGCTCCCGGGTGCGCGCATTGGCGGCAGGCTCGATCTGACCCGCGCGCGCCTGGCCAATCGGGGTGGCGCCACGCTCACCGCCGACCGGCTCGCCGTTGACGATGGTGTGCTGGCCGAGGGCCTGACGTCCGACGGGGAGGTCCGGCTCACCGGCGCCCGCGTCGGCGGGACGCTGGTCCTGGCCGCCGCCCACCTGTCCAATCCGGGCGCGCGGGCGCTGAACGGCGAAGGGCTCGTCGTCGACCAGGACGTGCACGCGAGCGGCGGGTTCCGTGCCGAGGGCGAGGTCCAGCTCGTCCGCGCCCGGATCGGCGGCGCGCTGAACCTCGACGACGCCGTCCTCGCCAACCCGGGCGACCAGGCGCTGACCGCCGACGCGCTCACCATCGAGCAGTCCGTGTACGGCCGGCGGTTGTCGGCCGAGGGGGAGGTCCGCCTCGTCGGGGCCAGAATCGGCGGAGTGGCCGACTTCGGCGGAGCGCGGCTCAGCAACCCGGAACGCCGCGCGCTGTATGCGGTGCGGCTCAGCGTCGACGGTGACCTGATGTGCCGCAGAGGGTTCACCGCCGAAGGCGGGCTCCAGCTCTCCGGCGCGCGCGTGGGCGGCCACATCGAACTGACCGACGCCGTCCTCACCAGGCCCCGCCGCCAGGCGCTCGACCTGGGCTTCGCGACGGCGCAGGCGCTCATCCTCCTGCCCCGGCAGGCTCCCGAGGGGCTCATCAACCTCACCGGTACCCAGGTCGGAATCTACGAGGACGACCACCGGACATGGCCCGCCACCCTCCTGCTGCAGGGCTTCACCTACGACACCCTGACCGGCGACGCGGACGTCCGGTCGCGGCTGCGCTGGGCGTCCCGCCACCGCGGCGGCTACACCCCGGAGATCTACGACCAGCTCGCCGCCGCCTACCGGCGCACCGGCCACGAGGCGTCCGCCCGGCAGGTCGCCATCGCCAAGCAGTGGCAGCGCCGCACGGTGCTGAGGGCGCCCGGCAAGCTGGCGAACTGGCTGCTGTACCTGACCGTCGGCTACGGCTACCGGACCTGGCTCGCCGCCGTCTGGCTGGCCGCCCTCCTCGTGCTCGGCACCCAGGTCTTCGCCCCCGACCAGATGACGAAGACCGCGACGACCGCGCCGTCCTTCAGCGCCCTCGGGTACACCCTCGACGTGCTGCTGCCCATCGGAGACCTCGGGCAGCAGAAGGCATGGCAGCCCGGCGGCGCCGCCCAGTACTGGTCGTGGGCCTTCATCGCGGCCGGCTGGGTCCTGGGCACCGCCGTGGTCGCGGGCCTGACCGGCGTCCTCAAACGCAACTGACGCGGAAGGCCCGCCCGGAAAAGCACAGGCAGGACGGGACCGGACGTGGGTAGGGTCGCGTTCATGATCTTCGGACCGGCCGTGGACGTCCGCCCCCTGTTCCCGCGCGAGCGGCAGGCCATGCTCGACCTGCTCCGGGCCCTGACCCCGGCCGAGTGGGCCGCGCCGACGGTGTGCCCCGGCTGGGACGTCCATGACGTCGTCGGCCATGTGCTCAACGACTACATGCGCCGCCTGTCGGGCAGCCGCGACGGGTACGGCGGCGCGGTGTTCGCCGACGACGAGACGCTTCCCTCCTACCTGGCGCGCACCAACGACGAGTTCGTCCGGGCGTCCCGGCAGCTCAGCCCGCAGCTGATGATCGAGCTGCTGGACCACCTCGGACCGCGGCTCGACGCCATGTGGGCGACCCGAGACCTCCAGGCCGCCGCCGACCTGAACGTCTCCTGGGCCGCCGACGACGTCGGCAGCCCCGCCTGGCTGGACATCGGCCGCGAGTACACCGAGTTCTGGGTCCACCAGCAGCAGGTGCGCGACGCCGTCTCCGCTCCGGGCGCCGTGGAACCCGACCTCATGGCCCCAGTTCTGGACCTCTTCGCGCGGGGCCTGCCGCACGCCCTGCGCATGCACGACCGCCCCGAAGGCTGCACGGCTCACCTGGAAGTGACCGGCCCGGCGGGCGGACGGTGGGCCGTGGCCCGGCAGGACGGACGATGGCGGATGGCCGAGCCCCACGGTGAGCCGTCCGCACACGTCTCCATGGACCAGGACGCCTTCTGGCGCCTGGCGACCCGGGGCATCACCGTGGAGCAGGCTCGCGAGCGCTCGACGGCGTCCGGCGACGCCGACCTCACCGCGTCCATTACGGCCCTGCTCGCGGTCATCGCCTAACCGGCCTTGGGGGTACGCATGCGCATCGGTGTGATCGGGCTGAGCAGAGGGCTGCACCTGGCGGGCTGGGCCCGCCGGCTCGGCATGGACGTGGTGGCCGCCTGCGACCGCGACGCCGCAAGGCGGGAGGCGGCCCGCCCAGACCTGCCCGGTGCGGTCCTCACCGAGCACTGGGAGGAACTGCTGGAGCATCGGCTGGACGGGATCGTCCTGGCCAACGACTTCGACGAGCACGCGCCCTTGGCCATCGCGTTCCTGGAGCGGGACGTGCACGTGCTGTCCGAGTGCGCGGCCTGCGTGAGCGAGGACGAGGGGCGGCGCCTCGTCGCGGCGGCCGAGCGGTCGGCGGCCACCTACTCCTTCGCCGAGAACTTCGTCGAGCACCCGCATGTCCGCCTGATCCGGCAGGCCGTCGAGGGCGGGGAACTGGGCCGGGTCAGCCTGATCGAGGCCGACTACCTGCACGGCATGGCGCCGGACGCCGTCACCGGGCTCATCGGCGACCCCGCGAGCTGGCGGAGTCGCATAGCCGCGACGGCGTACTGCACGCACACTGTGTCACCGGTGCTAGCCGTCACGGACGCCTGGCCCGTGGAGGTGGCGGCGTTCTCCGCGGACGAGGCCAACCCGCGCGACGCCGTCGTCATGACCGTCCGGCTGTCGACCGGCGCGCTGGCCATCACCCGCCACGGCTTCCTCCAGGGCGAGCCCGACAGCCACTGGAGCTGGTTGTCCGTCCGGGGCACGCGGGCGTTGGCCGAGTCCGTGCGGTCGGCGGGCGAACGCTCGTGGTCCGTCCGCGTCCGTGCGGAGGGCTGGTCCAGGGGCGCCGCCGCCGCGCACGAAGAGGAGCGGGTGCCGCAGCCCTTCGTCCTGAACGGCCAAGAGGTAGAGCGGCACGACGAGGGGACGGTACGCATCCTCCAGGGCTTCAAGGCGACCGTGGAGCGCGGTGAGCCCCCGCTGGTCCCCGTGCGGCCCGCAGTGGCCGCCTCCCTGGTCGGCGTCGCCGGCGCGGAGTCCCTGAAGAACGGATCGCGACCGATGCCGGTCCCGGACTTCTCCCCGGAGTGACGACCGCGCTGAACGAAACCGCTACGCCTCGTCCTGCACTGGGTAACAGAAATCGCCGCTCTTGATGGACAGGACCAGCCGCCTCATGGCGTCCCGTCCGAACTGGAGGACGGGCCCGCCGGGGTCGGTACTGTCACGGACGCCCACGGCAGACGTTAGGTCGGCCAGCACCACACAAGCGCCGCCTTCCTGGGTGCTGTAGCTGCTCTTGCGCCAGGTGGGGTGTGCTCTGTCCTTCATAGGTTCTCCGGTAGTGGTGAAGTTGGTCCGCACTTAGATGTTGTGCTTTCGGGGGACGGATGGCGAGGTTCGCTGTGGCAGTGAGCGGCCGAAAAAGCGGAAAAGCCCCCTCCGGAGAGGGGGCTTGCTTGCCGGGGGGACGGCTAGCGGTCGAGTTCGCCGGTCTTGATGCGGCCAAGGAGCCCGGCCATGGCGTCCCGTCCGAACTGGAGGACGGGGCCGTGGGGGTCGGTGCTGTCGCGGACGCCCACCATGGGGTTCAGGCCGGCCAGTTCGACGCAGGTGCCGCCCTCCTGGCTGCTGTAGCTGCTCTTGCGCCAGGTGGGGTGTGGTTCGTTGCCAGCCCGCGTCCGCCAAGACCCACGCCCCCTCGCATACCAATAACAAAATCCTTCTCAAACACGCACTCAAGGGGCCGGTGTTCGGTGTCGATCGCAGCGTCTAGTTTTCTTGCCCGTGCTCGAGGTAGCGGGTGGTGCTGTCGTGGTGGGCGGCGTGGGCATGGACGAGGCGGCGGGCCAGGCGGGGGATCGTCAGGTCGTGGATCTGGGTGATGTCGTGGAAGTGGTAGCCGACGAGTTCGTCCGGGCCGAGGCGGATGGCGTTGAGGTGCTCAGGGGTAAGGGTGCCGCCGTCGAAGAGGAAGAGGACCTTGTCGCCTTCGCTGTCGTTCGGGGCCCAGTCGGCGACCAGGAGCCGGCCGATCGGTGGACTGATGCCGAGTTCTTCGGTGACTTCGCGCGCCGCGGCTTGGCGGGGAGTCTCGCCGTGTTCGACGTAGCCGCCGGGGATGTCGCGGTAGTCCTTGTACGAGGGGTCGACCAGCATGACGCGGTCGTGGTCGTCGAAGAAGAGGACACCTGCTGCCGCGCGGGCGCGGGTGAAACTCGCTGCCGGGTCATCAGTCACAGCAGTGAGGGTAGGAGATCGAGCTAGATGATGTTCATGCGGCGGGCGAGATCAGCCAGAGGGCGGCTGCGTCGGCCGGTGGTGGTGTCGCGGAGCTGGTGGACGAGCTGGCGGCTCATGACGTGGGCGTGGACCTGTTCGGCGGCGCGGCGTTCGGCGATGAGGAGTTCGCCAATGGCCTCGTCGATCTTGTTGCGGGCGCGGTAGGCGTTGACGACTTCGAGGCTGTGCCGGACGGCGCGCTCGGCGGGCAGGCCCGCGGTGTCGATCCCTGGGATGAGGTCGAGTGCGGTGGGGACGTCGCCGAGCGCCATGGCGGTGGTGACGCGGTGGATGCGCACGTTGGTGGGGCCGAAGGCGGTCCACAGGTGGTTGGCGTCGGCACCGAGCTCTTCGGCGATCCGTTCGGCACGAGCGAGGTAGTCACTGGCGACGGAGCGGTTGCCGGCTCGGGCGGCTGCGACGGCGCCGGGGAGCAGCAGAGTGCCGTGGATTGACAGCAGTGTGGGTGAGCGGTGCGCGTGCTGGCGTTCGAGGTATCTGGATGCGGTCTGGGCCATAGCGGCGGCTTCGTCGAGGCGGCCTTGGGACTGCAGGGCATGGATGACCGAGCGGAACAGGGATCCGATGACGGTGGGATCGGCGGTGCGTTCGGCCACAGTGAGTCCGCGTTGGGCGGCGATCCAGGCGAGGTCGGTCTCGCCGAGTTTGGTGAGGATCATCGCCGCGGATTGGTTGGCCAGCGCGGCGAGCCGGTCCGCTTCGGGCTGATGCTGAGCCTCTGCCTCTCGGGTGGCGAGGTGGGTTTGGGCGAGCAGTGCCGGCAATCGGCCCAGCATCTGTGCGTAGCGCGATTGCTGGTAGGCGGTCATTACCTCGGCGACGTCCCGGCGAAGGAAGTCCAGGCGAGGCGCCTCTGGCTCCGCGTCCAGGGCGGCCAGCAGCGGCGATAGCTGCCGGTAGTCGGTGAGCGCGGAGCGGACCGGACCGACGTCGAGGGCGGACGGCTCTGCGCGGGGTGGCCTGCTCGGCTGTGGACCGATGATGTCGAAGACCGAGATGCGCAGGGCGTCGGCGAGGGCTCGTATGACCGAGAGCCGGTCCAGTGGTGCGCGGTCGTTCTCGATCTTGCTGAGCCAGTCCTCGGTGCGTCCGACCAGGCCGGCCAGGACCTCTTGCGGGATGCCGCGGCGGACGCGGTGCCAGGCCACGCGTTGCCCGGGTGACAGGTCTTGCCAGTGATCGCTCATCACGGATCTCCGCCGAGTGACCCCGGATTTTCTTTCCGGGTGGTGGCCCTTCAGCGGTTCTAACTTCTTGGCGATCGCGCCGCAACAGGTTCGGCCAAGGGCGACTTCGGAGGTGGGCACCGTGACGATGACCATGCTGTGGCCCGCCATCACATCGGTTGGTGATGCTGCCCGTCTGGTGCACACGGCCGGGAAGTACGTCGGCGATGTCCTACGTAAACGAGCGCAGAGATCGTTCAGCCGGCCCCTTGCGGCTCACCGCCCTGAGGGCTCGGTGCCAGAGCTTGCCGACGGTGAGAAGCCGTTGGTGTCGGTGGTCGTCTCGGTGCGCGGGAACGCGAACGCGCTGCAAGGCTTGTTGACCGCACTGGCACAACAGAGCTTCGTCGGAAGCAGGTCTGCCGGCCTCGAAGTAGTCGTCGTGGACAACAGCCAGCGGGGCCATTGCGAGGGCCCCGCGTTGGCGGCCCGCTCGTGGCCGTTCCCTGTGCGGGTGTTCCACGAACCGCGGCCGGGTTTGAGCCGGGGACGCAACCGCGGCATCCAGGCTTCGCGGGGCCGTTACGTGGTGCTGACCGATGCCGACATCCGTCCGCGCCCAGGCTGGCTGCAGGCGCTTGTGGCGGCGGCCGGCCAGCATGACGCCGCAGTCGTGGGCGGTCGGGCGGTGACGTCCTATCCCGAGGGGACGGCGCTCACGATGGGCTGGGTTGCGGCCCGTCCGCTTGCCGAATGCCACGGCCCGCTGGACTGGCCCGAGAAGCCGAGCGACTACGGCTGGCCGTATTGGATCGTCGGCGCGAACCTCCTCGTCAACCGGCACGTATTTGCCCAGCTCGGGCTCCTGCGTACCGACCTGGGGCGTCGCGGTCGGCTGCCACTCGATTGCGAGGACCTGGAGTTCGCCGATCGGGTGTGGCAGGCGGGCCTTCGCGTGGTGATCGAGCCGAAGGCGGTCGTGGACCACCCGGTGGGCCGCGCACAGACACGTCCGGGGTGGTTCGTCCTTCAGGGCGCCTGCCACGGGCTCTGTGTTGCCCGCATGCGCACGACCGTGCGTGTCCCAGCGCCCGCTATCCGTGCGGGGTTCTCCGACATCGTCGACGTCCTGGCGCTGCTTGCAGCTGCCTGGGCCTTCCTGGACGACGTGCAGCTTGTGGTGGCGCTTCGCGACGCCGCCCGGATCTGCACCTATCACCTCGAACGCGTCCGGCTCGTCCTTACCAGCCGGACGCTGCTCCCACTCAGCTCCACCGATCCGGAGGGATGCACATGAACGTGATCATCGGCACCGGCCTGCCGCCCGCCGACCATGCGCTCGAAGTGGTCGAGCGCAAAGGCGCTGGGCACCCCGACACGCTGGCCGATGGCGTGGCCGAAGCTGTCTCGCGATCCTACAGCCGCTACTGCCTGGACGAGTTCGGCGCGATCTTGCACCACAACGCCGACAAGACCGCGCTGCTCGGCGGCGCCGCGGACGTCCGGTTCGGCCACGGCGAACTGACAGCGCCGATCACCGCGCTGGTCAACGGCCGCTTCACCGCAGCGCTCGGCGACGCCGCCATTCCGGTTGAGGCGATCATTGAGGCGGCGGTCCGCGAGTACCTGGCGGACGCGCTCCCGCGTTTGGACGTCACCCGTGACCTGGTGTTGCGGCCCCGAGTGACCCAGGCGTCCAGCCCGGGCGCGGTGCTGGGCGAGACCGACGCCCAGCAGGCAGGGCGGCGGTTCTGGTTCGCGCCCAGGAGCCTAGACGACCTCGCTGAGCGGACGAGGTTGTTCGCCAACGACACCTCCGCCGGCGTCGGCTACGCACCGTCCGGGATCGCCGAGCAGGTCGCGATCGCCGTCGAGGCGGAGCTGACCGGCTCCCAGCAGGCCTGTCCGCAGCCGTGGCTGGGGACCGACGTCAAGATCATGGTGGTACGGCACGGCAACCAGGTTCATGTGACTGCGTGCGTGCCGCAGATCGCCGAGTACACCCCTGATCTGTCTACCTACGTCGGACGGCGCGCGCGGCTACGCGAGTTGATCGCCGAGATCGCGGAGGAGACCGCCCCGCACTGCGTTATCGAGGCTGCCGTCAACACCCGCGACAACGATGAGCGGCAGGAGCTGTACCTGACGGCGATCGGCTCGTCGCTGGAATCGGGTGACGAGGGCGTGGTCGGCCGCGGCAACCGGACCAACGGAGTGATCTCGATGCTGCGCCCTTGGTCCGCCGAAGGGGTGTCGGGCAAAAACCCCGTCTATCACGTCGGCAAGCTCTACAACCTCGCTGCCCAGCACGCCGCCGAACGCCTCCACGCCGAAACCGGCCGAACGGTCGCGGTGGCCCTGGTATCGCAGTCCGGCCGCGATCTCGACGACCCATGGCAAACGGTCGTGCAGACCTCCAGCGAGGAGCCGCTGAGCGAACCGCTCGTCCGCAAAGTGATCGCCGAAGTCGTGACCGACCTGGACTCGCTGCGTGCCCGGCTGCTGGTCGGCGACCTCGCGACGGCTTGAGCGGAGGCAGGCCAACCATGCTCATCCACAATGCAGAACCACTCACTTTCCCGGCGTGCCTGAACCCGGCGACCGTGAGCGGCCTTTCGTTCGAGCAGGTCGCTCGGCTGGCCGCCGCTAGCGGGATCACAATGATCGAGGCATCGATCCAGCAGGTCGTGGCGTACGGGCCGACCCGGGCCGCCGACCTGCTCGACGAACTCGGCATCCGGGTCGCAGCCGCGTGCGGACTTCTGCCGGACGGTCCCGTGCTGCCCCATCCGCTTCTCATCAACTCACCCACCTTTGTGCACGCGGTGGACGGTCTGGAGACCCGGCTGGAAGTGTTTGGTGCGATCGGCTGCCGGGTTGCCACGATCGTGCTCAACCCGCGGACCGACCTGGACGGCCCTTTTGCCCACGACCTCGCCGTCGAACGGCTTGGGATGCTCGGTGCTGCCTGCGCGGGGCACGGGCTGACGCTCGCCGTCGAGTTGGTCGGCGTCCAGGCCGGCCTCCCGCCATCCCTGGACGGGCGTAGTCCGTTCATCACCGGCCTACAGGGGCTCGTGCAGCTTCTCGACGCCGTGGGCGGCGGCACTGCGGCGGCACTGGGGGTGTGCGTGGATTCGTTCCACTGGGCGGCGGCCGGCGCCGACTCCGCGCAGCTGACCGGCCTCGTGCCGTCGAGAATCGCGCACGTCCAGGTCGCCGACACGTCCACCACCGTGCCGCCCGAATGCTGGACCGACGAGATGCGGCTGTTCCCCGGCGACGGCGCCCTGCCCTGGCCGAAATTCATCCACGCACTGACCGACGCCGGATACGCCGGGCCGTTGTCGGTTGAGCTGTTCAACCCCTCGCTGCGCCGGCTGCCGGATCACCTGATCGCTCAGCGTGCCCTGAGTGCGGTCACTGACGTTCAGGGCAGGCCATGAAACCCACGCCGGACGGACACCGGGACGCCACTGTGAAGCGGCGGGCGTGGCGGGTCGCGGTGGTCGGATGCGGCGGCGCCGCGTACGGCATTCACCTGCCCGTCCTATCCGCCCTTCCGGCCGTGGAGATCGCGGCCGTCTACGACCGGGAGATCGGACGCGCCGAACAGGCCGTCTCCCAATTCGGGGGTCGAGTGGCTGCGAGCACCGCCGAGCTGATCGAGGGCGCCGATCTGCTCGCCGTACTCACCGGTGTCCACGAACCCTGGATCGAGCTGGCTCTCGCCGTCGGCGTTCATGTGTTCACCGAGAAGCCGGTGAGCCTGGACCTCGACTGCACGCGCCAGCTCCGCCGCCAGGCCGACGCCGCCGGTCTGCTGCTGGAAGTGGGCGTCGTCCGGGCATTCGACAGCGCTGTTGCGGAGCTCAGGCGCGAGCTACCCGAGCACGAGCTTCGAGGCGGCTGGATGGTCAAGGCCGACGGGCACGACGTGGCCGCACGCCGACCCTTTCTCCCACTGGGTGTGTCGCCCTACACCTTCGGCACCGACCGGGAACCGCAGACTCCCGCGGTACTCGGTCCAGCCGGTGGACGCGCCTTGAAGATCTTGCTGTGGCAGGGATACCACCTCCTGACCACCATGGCGCTGACCGTCCCGAACGCCCGGCCTGTCTCCTGCACCCTCAGCCAGGACCGCACCACCGTCCACGGCATCGTCCGTGCGCCGAACGAGGCAACGATCGCGTGCACGATCGGGTCGGCTTCTTCCGGCGTCCACCTCGATCACGTAACGCTCACCGGCTCGGACACGACCCTCACTGCCGAATTCCCGCCCCCATACGGGCCAGCAGATGGAGGAACCTTGTTCGCCCACGGTGCGCGGCGACGACTGCTCCCTGCCCGAGGCGACGACCTCCCCGCACGGCAAATGTGGTCGGCCATCGCCGACCGCCTCACCGCGCATAGCCGACAACGAGCAATTCCCACAGGCACGGGTCACATCGCCGAGGCCGTCGAACAGCTCGCCTACGGCCTGGCCCGCTTCACCACCGTGAACGGACCCGCATCGAGCACCGGAGATTCCGTCCTCCTGAACTCGGAGCAACCATGAACGACACCAAACCATGGCGTGTGGGGATCGTCGGAGCCGGTCGAATCGTCCGCACAGGGCATCTACCGGCCTACGCCCAAGGCCGTGTCCCAGTCAGGGCGATCTGCAGCCAGACCCGGACTACGGCCACCCACCTGGCCCAGCAGTTCAGAACCGAGTTTCCCGGCCTCCGCGTGCACGACAGCGTGCGGGAGTTGGCCGCCGACCCGGACGTCGAGCTGATCGACATCGCTACCCGGCCCGGCGGCCGCCTGGACCTGATCCGCGAGCTACTGCCCTACGGCAAACCGCTCCTGGTGCAGAAGCCGATCGCCTACAGCCTCGACGAGGCGAACACCATCGCCCGAGAGGCGGCCGACGCAGGCGTCCAAATCGCGGTCAACCAGAACCTGCGCTGGGCGCCGGCCCATCGTCGGCTCCTCAGCTGGATCCGCGCCGGCGAACTCGGAAACCTGGCTCACCTGGCGCACGTCCACCACTTCAACGAGGACATCGACACCTGGTTCACGCGCCACCCCGGCTACCTGTTTCTCGACCACGGACTGCACTACCTCGATCTCGCACGCCAGATCGCTGGCACAGAGCCGGTCGCCGTCTCCGCCCGAGCTGGCTGCTTTCCCCGCCAGGCCGCCCAGTGTCCGCTCTCCTACAGCATCATGCTCGCGTTCGACAGCCCGTTGGTCGCCTCGCTCACCCTGCACAACCAGACACGCGCTCCGCAGGCCTGGTCGAGCTCCTGGTACGTCAACGGAGACAAGGCCGACGCCACTGCTACCTACGCCACCGCAACCCTGCACACCGCCTCCGGCTCCGTCACCCATGCCCCCAGCGGCGAGTGGGTACCCGATGGCGTCCTCGGTGCCTACACCGCCTTCACCGCGGCTTTGGACGACGCAACGCTGCCCGAGCACGACCTGGCGGACCATCTGCGGACGCTCGCCTTGGCTTCCGCCGCGCTCGTATCGGCGAACGACCAAGGTGCCTGGAAGGACGTCCCTCCGACGTATGTGAAGAGCGGGCGATGACAGGACCAACGATCCTCGCGATCGAGGGGCCTCCCGGCGCTGGCAAGACGACACTGCTCGGCGCCCTCGTCCCCGCCCTCCTGGACCGAGCCCTGTTCTTCCCGGAGCCCAACATCAAGGCCCGCCCCGTAGGTTCCACCAGACCGCAGATAACCACCGCGTCCGAAACGCTCTGGTACCTACGGCAGGAGAAGTGCCGCGCCCAGGCCCTACGCCGAACCGGCAGCACGGCGCAGCACGCCGACCCGCTCACGGACGCCCATATGGTCGTGTGCGACCGCAATCACCTGGGGGTCCTGGCCTACACCTGGGCCGCGCGCAGAAGCGACGGCCTCCCCTACGCCAAAGCCGTCGCCTACTACCAGCGACACATCGCCCCGCTCTACACCGAAGCCGACCAGCGAACGGTGATCCTCCAGGTGAGCGCCGGCGCAAGCCTCGAACGCCGCGGCGGCCTCCCAAGCCACCCACGTTGGCGGCAGTGGTACGACCGCGGCCTGCTGGAGCGACTGGCCGAGTTCTACATCGACAAAGCGCCTGCGCTGTGCCCGCACCCGCCACTCATCATCCAGACCGATCCACTCACTCCGGAAACCGTTCTCTCCCTCGTCGCTGAAGAACTCAGCACTCACGGAGCCACTCTTCACGTCACCCCGACCGCCGCTCCACCTCAGCCGGCTGTGGATGACCGATTCACCGATCAGCACGCCGCGCTCGGCGGCACCGCTGCGCTCGGCGAGCCCATCACCGCCGCCTTCGCCTACCGCGGCGGCCTCATGCAGATGTTCCAGCTCGCCAGCCTCTTCCGCTCCGACGGCCACACCCGCCTGTGGGACCCCTACCAGGTCCTCGAATCCCACACCGCCGACCTCCACGAACACCGACTCATGGGAGTGCCCTCATGACCAGCAGCCGCCCATGCGTGCTCGGCATCAACTTCGGCCACGACGGCGGCGCCGCACTCCTCACCCCTGACTGCATGGTGGCCATCGGCGAGGAACGGCTGAACCGCCACCGCTACAGCAACGGATGGCTCAACGCCGTCATGTACTGCCTGCGCGCCACCAACCTCGCTCTGGCCGACGTCGACCTCATCGTCGCCAGCTCCTACGGCCGCACCCCCGCCAAGCCGGCCGACACCGGATTCGACCTCCTCGGCATCCCCCTGGGACGAATCACCACCGTCGACCACCACCTGTCACACGCCTACACCGCCTTCTGCCTCAGCCCCTACCAGCGGGCCACGATCCTGGTCACCGACGGCGGCGGCAACAACACCGACACCGAAACCTTCTACATCGCCGACTCCGACGGCATCAGCCGGCTCGGCGGCAACGACACCGGCCGCCCCTGAGCAGGCGGGATCGGCCCCACCTACGAGGCCTTCACTGAATACCTGGGCTGGTCACCCCAAGAAGCCGGGAAGACGATGGCGCTTGCCTCCTACGGAGATCCACGCACGTACACGGTCCCGCTGTTCGACCTCGACGGCACCCAGGTCCACAGCCGGCTCACCTCCACCCACGCCACCGGCGTCGCCGACCTAGCCGCGCGCACGAACTCCGACTTCGGCCCACCAGACAGCAAGGGACACGACCAGCGAGGCATCAACGCCGCCGCCTACCTCCAACACCACACAGAACAGGTCCTCACCGAACTGGCGGAGAAGCTCATCGCCACAACGGGCATCGGCAACCTCTGCCTCGCCGGCGGCGTCGCCCTGAACTGCGTCGCCAACGACCGCCTCCGCCGCCTACCTTCCGTCACCGGCCTCTTCATCCCGCCGCCGGCGTCCGACCGCGGCCAAGCCCTCGGCTGCGCCCTGTACGGACTGCACCGCCTCACCGGCGAACTCCCACGCTGCCCCTTGACCGACGACTCATTCGGACGCACCTACGACGACTACGACATCGAGCTCGCCCTCAAACGCGACCCACGCTCCGGCCTCGTCGAGCGAACCGTCGCTCCCTTCACCTGGCGGCGCGACGATGACATTGCCGCCACTGCGGCCCAGCTGCTCGCCGACGGCAAACTCATCGGCTGGTTTCAAGGTGGCAGCGAACTCGGGCCCCGCGCGCTCGGCCACCGGTCCATCCTCGCCGACCCTCGCAGCACGCAGGGCCGAGACGCGCTCAACCATCGCATCAAGCACCGCGAGCCCTTCCGTCCGTTCGCCCCGGCGATCCTCGAAGACGATGGCTCCGACTGGTTCGACCTCGACGGCACCCGATCGCCGTTCATGCTTCTCGCCCCGACCGTCCAACCGGAGCACGCCAAGCTCATTCCAGGAGTCGTACACATCGACGGCACCGCACGTGTTCAAACCGTCGATTCGAACGCCAATCAGCGCTTCGCATCCCTGATCGACAACTTCGGGACGATCACCGGAGTGCCCGTCGTACTGAACACCTCCTTCAACGACCGCGAACCCATCGTCGAAACCCCGGCCGACGCCCTAGCCACCTTCCAAGACACCGACCTGGACGCCCTGTGCATCGGCGACTTCCTCGTCGAAAAGCTGCGCTGACCAGCCGTAAGAGGGAGTCGATCGCCGAGGGTCTGCCACCATGGAATCCATGATGGAAGCCCGGACACGCGACGCTGCCCGCGTGATCGTCCTCGACGAGGACGACCGCGTACTCCTCTTGCGCTACGACGAAGGCCACATCTTCTGGGCTGTCCCCGGAGGGGCTCTGGAGCCCGGCGAGACCCACGCCGCCGCGGCCGTCCGGGAGATGCACGAGGAACTCGGCCTTGAGCAAGCCCCCATCGGACCCCAACTCGCCACCCGCACGTCGACTCACCTGGTCATCGGCGAGCAGGTCAAGCAGGTCGAGAAGTACTTCATCGTCCGCGTCCATTCACAGCATGTCCGCCCAGCCGAAGCCACCCAGACCGACAACATCCGCGCCTGGCGGTGGTGGGAGCTGGACGAGCTCACCCATACCGAGCAGACCGTCTACCCGAGCGGCCTTGCCGCTCTCATCGCTCGCTATCTAACGGAAGGAACACCGGTTGATCCGGTCTCGCTTCCGGCTTAGATGTTGTGCTTTCGGGGGACGGATGGCGAGGGTTCGCTGTGCCACTGAGCGGCCCGAAAAAGCGGAAAAGCCCCCTCCGGAGAGGGGGCTTGCTTGCCGGGGGGACGGTTAGCGGTCGAGTTCGCCGGTCTTGATGCGGTTGAGCAGCCCGGCCACGGCGTCCCGTCCGAACCGGAGGACGGGCCCGTGGGGGTCAGTGCTGTCCCGGATGCCCAGGGTGGTCTTCAGGTCAGCCAGTTCGATGCACGTACTGCCCTCTTGGCCGCTGTGACTGCTCTTACGCCATACGGTCTCGTTCGCAAAGTTCACAAGCCCTCCATCGCCGTGCGGATCAGAGCCTTTGAGGCCACATCGGACATGGCCGTGTTTCTAATCATGTCCCATAGTCGGCGAAGATTCTCTACTTGAGCGCTCTGCTCGATCACGCGACCGAGCCCTGCTGCACCCTCCACGTACCCGAGGTCGGGCTCATCCTTGCGACTGAACAACGTGAATGCGCTCGATGGGTAGACGTCGGCACCGTCTGGCACAACGAGCACATTCATGTGGGGTTCGTCTGCGACCTCAAGGACGCGCGCCAACTGAGCTTTCGTGATCTCCATGCTCCCGACGACTTTTCGCACGATCGGCTCCGCCAGCAGAATGACAACCCAAGGCGGGTCGTCCCGCCGCAACACCTCTTGGCGCACCATGCGGGCGGCGACCGACTGGTCGAGTACGCTCGGGCGCTGCCCTGGGCGCAGGACCGCCCGAGCATAGTCTTCATTCTGGAGTAGTCCTGTAATCACGACGGGCTCGTAGACGCGGATTGCGTTGGCGGTTCTCTCAAGGTCGGCGTAGGGGCGGAAGAAGACGGGGATGCCCTCCTTGGCGGCGAGGGGCTGGAGCTCCTGGAACTGCTCGTCGGTGCCGAAGTGGGCGTCGAGGAGTTCGGCGAGCTGCGGGGACGGGGCCTGGGCGGCGGTCTCGACCTTCGAGATCGTGTCGTGGGAGTAGCCGACCGCCTCCGCGAGCTGGGCTTGGGAAAGTCCGGCTTTGTCCCGAAACTTGCGGAGCTTTGCCCCGAAAAGTGCGGCCGTTGACTCGGTCGGGTCGAGTCGCTTCCGATTCACCATGAGTTGACCTCCGGAAGTATCGAGTTGGGTAAAGCTGGTCCCACTTCCGACCATAACCAGAAGCTCCCACGATGTGTAGCGGATTGCACACATCGAGTGATGGAAGTGGTGGGAGAAATGATCTTCGGGCGGGCGCGGCGGAGAGGTGGGTTCGACGAAACGGACTGTTCAGTTCGAGTGGAAAGGACGGCGGTCGGGCCGTGGGCGATGCGGCGGGGGTTTCTGGCTGAGCCGGAGGTCGTCCAGGAGGGGCGGCTGATCGTCGAGTCGCAGGCGCTCCAGTGGGGGGTGGCGGAGGAGACCGTGCAGAACGCCGTCCTGGTGGCTTCTGAGCTGCTCACCAACGCCGTGCGCGCCACGCGCCACCGGCCGGTGTCGTTGCGGCTGGCGCTGGCCGAGGACGGCCTTCGGGTGGAGGTCTGGGACACCTCGCCGGTGCATCCGAAGGGGACGGCGCCGGACCTCTCGATGCCGGAAACGCCGGTGCCGGACGATGCTCCCGACCCAGGCGGCTGGGGTCTGGGAATCGTCGAATTCCTCTCCGAGGAGCACGGCGTCCGGGCGGAGTTCGAGGGGAAGACCGTGTGGGCGCGCCTGAAAACCGAGTTCCGCCCGCCGGTGTGAAGGTGAGCTTCGCCCGGACCGGGGAAGCTGTCTCGTATACACATCTACCACGTGTGTGCACA
>NZ_VCKZ01000536.1 GCF_005889745.1 Actinomadura geliboluensis | reverse complement strand
CCTCTGAGGCGGGGCGCCCCCGCCCGGCCCTAAACGCTGCGTTTAACGGCCGATTACCGTACGCGGTATCGGGCGGCCCGGAGTGGGTACGGTGCGTACATGCGGCAGGTGATCAATAGCGTGCAGGGCCGGATCGAGTCCCTGTTCGGTAAGGGAAAGGACCTGCTGCGCGGCGCGCGCGACCGCTCGCGGTGGTTCGACCACCAGGCCCGCGCGTTCGAGCGCTACCAGGAGCGGCGCGGCGACCGGCTCGCCGCCGCCCTCACCTGCTACGCGTTCCTGTCGTTCTTCCCGCTGCTGGCGCTCGCGTACTCGCTGCTCGGCTACGTCGTCGGGGTCAGCGAGCAGGTCCGCGACTACTTCGTCCGGGCGATCGACTCGCAGCTGCCCGGCCTCGGGGGCCGGCTCCAGGTCGAGCAGATCGCCCAGTCCAAGACCGCCGTCGGGATCCTCGGCCTGGTCGCGCTGCTGTTCACCGGGCTCGGCTGGGTGCAGGTGCTGCGCGAGTCGCTGCGCGACATCTGGGGCAACGAACCGGGCGGCGGCGGCAACTTCTTCCTCAAGAAGCTGTGGGACGCCGCCGTGCTGGTGTTCCTCGGCGTGATCCTCGTCTGCGGCATGGCGGTCACGACGGTCACGACGTCGGCCACCGGCACCGTCCTGCACTGGATGGCGCTGGACGACGTCACCGGGGCCGGGACGGCGCTGCGGCTGCTGTCGGTGGCCTGCGCGATCCTGTTCGACACCGTGGTGTTCCTGGTGCTGTTCAGCCGGCTGTCGGGCACCCGGGCGCCGTGGCGGCGGATCATCCGGGGCGCCCTGTTCGGCGCGGTCGGCTTCGAGGCCCTCAAGCAGATCGCGACGATCCTCATCGGGCGGACGACGCAGAACCCCGTCTACGGCACGTTCGCGGTGCTGGTCGGGCTGATGGTGTGGATCAACATCGTGTCCCGGTTCGCGCTGTTCACCGCCGCGTGGACGGCGACCCGCCGCGTCGTCCTCACCGCCGACGCCGAGAACCCGGAGAACCGCGCCGACGAGGCGGAGGTCGAGGCCCTCCGGGAGCGCGCCGACGAGGACTCGGGCGGCGAGACCGAGGCCGGCGGCGACGCCGCCCGTCCGGAACGCGAGCAGGGACCGAAACCGGAGCAGGGCAGGGAGCGCGAGGAGCGGGAGCCGGGTGCGACGTCCGCGCACCTGAGCCGCTGACCTACCGGCCGATGTCGCGGGACGCCGAGCGGGCCGCCTCCAGGCGGCGCCGGCGGCGCAGCACCACGAACAGCACCGCGATCGCGAGCAGGGCGCCGGCCGTGCCGCCGCCGAACAGCAGCCACCGGCGGGACGAGTCGTCCGAGGCGAGCGGGCCGTCCGGCAGCACGCCGCCCGGGCCGGCGTCCTTGCGGGCCTGCTCGATCTTGCCGGGCGGGACGAGCACGCCCACCGGCTCGACCTTGCCGCGCGCGGCGAAGCCCCAGTCCAGCAGCTTGGCCGCGTACGGGGACGGCGGCTGGTCGGCCCGCATCAGCGAGATCAGGATCGTGTGCCCGCCGCGCCGCGCCTCCGCGACGAACGTCTGCCGGGCGGCGATCGTGTAGCCGTTCTTGCCGCCGATCATGCCCTGGTACGCCTGGCGCTCGCCCGCCAGCATGTGGTTGTGGGTGTGGATCGGGTAACCGCCGACCTTCTTGCCCTTCTTGCGCTCCTTCTTCGTCGGCGGCGCCGGGAAGTTGAAGTCGATGGCCTGCATGTACGCGCGGTAGGCGGGGTTCTTCATGCCCTCCCGCAGGATCAGCGCCAGGTCGTAGGCCGAGGTGTGCTGGGTGCGGACGTCCAGCCCGAGGTCGCGGTCGAGCCCGTTCGGTGACCCGGCGAGGGTGTCGTGGGCGTTGATCCGCTTGGCCTCGGCGTTCATGTGGGCGAGGGTCTTCTGCACCCCGCCGTCCGCCTCGGCGAGCGTGTACGCCGCGTCGTTGGCGGACATCATCAGCATCGCGTGGAACAGGTCGGAGACCTTGTACTGCATCTTGGGGGTCAGCCCGACCTTGGTGCCCTCGACGTCGCACGCCTTCTGCGAGGGGCGGACGAGCCGGTTCGCGTCCAGCTTGGGGATCAGCGCCAGCGCGGTCAGCGTCTTGATCGTGCTTGCCGGGAGGTAGCGGCCGTGCGGGTCCTTGGCGGCGAGGACCTCGCCGGTGTCGGCGTCCGCGATCAGGTACGAGGAGGCTTTGATCTTGGGCGGCGCGGGCACGCCGGGGGCGGCGTTGACGATGACGCCGCGGCCGGCCAGTTTCGGCCCGCCGACGGTCTCGGCCGCGGGCACGGGGGTGGCGGGCGCGGCGGTGACCGGCGGTGCGACCGGAACGCCCGGCCGAGCGGGGGCGGCCGTGGCCGGAGCCGCGACCAGGACGGGGCCGGCGGCGACGGACGCCGCCGCGAGCGGAACCACTGTCACCGTCAGGGCGCGGCGGCCGACGCCGGCCGGCCTTCGTCGCTCAGCTCGCAAGCTCCCGACGCTCCTTCGTCCCGTGGGAGCGCGGTCGCTCCCGGCGCGCAGGCGGCCAACGCCCATGACTTCCCCCGAAGAGTAGGCGACGTATCCGGCGAAGGGGTACCCGACCGCGAACGCGGCAAGCACGGTACGGAAGCGACGGATGACGCAAACGTGATATGACGGTATGTAAGGGACGCCCCGTACCGGTTACCGTCCGTCATGAAAGGTAGTTTGGGACGGACTGACTAGTTCGATCTAGTGGTGTCCCGGACAAGATCAATGACCGGAAAGTAGGACCCCTGAAGGTCCGCCCCCCGCCCGCATGAGTCAATTGATCCGCAAAGGGCATGGACATCCGGCAGGGTGGCGGGCACGAGCGCCATCATGGAGCGAACACGTGACCTGGACCGGCGTTTGTCCAGGCTTAGGGACCCGCTGGCTGAATTGCGCCACGTGCCACGCAACGACCTGCAAGGATTGTGGACGGAGGTTGGCCGTGGCCATTGACTTCAACGCATCGAACGGCGCGACGCTCGGCGTCGAGTGGGAGATCCAGCTGGTCGATGCGGAGACCAGGCACCTGCGGCAGGACGCACGCGAGGTGCTCGCCGCCCTGCCCGCGCTCAGCCTCGACGGCGACAACCCCCGGATCCGCCACGAGCTGATGGAGTCGATGGTCGAGGTCGTGACCGGCATCTGCGACACCGTCGGCGAGGCCAAGGCCGACCTCTCCGGCACCCTCACCGCGCTGCGGGGCGCCGCCGCCGAGCGCGGCATCGCGCTGGCCTGCACCGGCACCCACCCGATCAGCGACTGGCGGGACGCCGTGATGGCGCCCATGGGCCGCTACGCCCAGCTGGTCGAGGAGATGCAGTGGCTGGCCCGCCGCATCCAGACCTTCGGCGTTCACGTCCACGTCGGCATCTCCGACGGCGCCAAGGCCATCCCGATCATCAACGCGCTCTCGTCCTACCTTCCGCACTTCCTGGCCCTGACGGCGTCCAGCCCGTTCTGGAGCGCCGGCGACACCGGCCTCGCGTCCTGCCGGGCGGTCGTGTTCGGCCAGATGCCGACCGCCGGACCGCCCCACCTGCTAGACGACTGGGCGGCCTTCGAGGATTACATGGCCACGCTGATGCGTTCGGGAACCATAAGGAGCATCAAAGAGGTCTGGTGGGACATCCGCCCGCATCCCGACTTCGGCACCATCGAGATCAGGATGTTCGACGGCATCCCCACCATGCGCGAGGTGGGGATGGCGGCCGCACTGTGCCAGAGCCTGGTCACGCTGTTCGATCAGCAGCTCGACCGGGGCTACACGCTGCCGCGCCCGGCCGCCTGGGTGGTGCGCGACAACAAGTGGCGCGCGACGCGATACGGGCTGGACGCGATCGTGATCACCGACGACCGCGGCAGCACCGCCCCGCTGCGCGACGAACTCTACGAGCTGATCCGCGAGCTGGAGCCCGTCGCCGACCGGCTCGGCTGCGCCGAGGAGCTCAAGGTCGCGGGCGAGGTACTGGAGCACGGGGCCCCGTACGAGCGGCAGCGCGCGATCCGCGCCGCGGGCGGCACGCTGGAGAACATCGTCGACGCGGCGATCACCGAGCTCGCGGAGGACCGGTTCGTCACACTGGGGGAGGTCGTACATGCCGGAGCCTGACAGGCCGCAGCGGACGGCCCGCCCCGCCGAGCGGGTCGGGCCGGCGAATCCCTCCGGCCGCGCCGACCAGGCCGGACCCGCGAACCCGTCCGGTCCGGTGAACGCGAAGAGGCCGAAGAGCGAACAGGTAGCAGAGAACGTTCCCGAGAACGGGAGCACCACCGGGCGGGCGCCGTTCGGCTCCGCCGTCGCGCAGGGGGCGCAGATGACATATCCGGGACCCGGGGTGATGCCCGGCCTTGAACCACCCACCGCCTCGGGGCCCGCGGGCTCCGGGCGCCGCGACGAGGCGGTCCCGCCGTCGGGGCCGGTGGCACGTGAGACGGCGTCCGCGGCGGGGAATCCGCCCGGGGGCGAGGACGTCCCGCAGAACATTCCAGGCGAAACCGGCCAGGAAGGAACGGTCCCGGACGAAACCCTGGCACAGCCCGTGACGGGCGAGGTCGTCCCGGGGACCCCGGCCCGGGGCGCCGCCTCCGCCGGATCGGCGGTGCTCGGCGGCGCGGTGCTGCAGCCGCAGCTCGACGCCTTCCTCGCCGCGCACGAGGACGAGCTGATCGCGTTCCGCCGCGACCTGCACATGCACCCCGAGCTGGGCTACTCCGAGTACCGCACGACCAGGAAGCTCGCCGAGCGGCTGCGCGCGGCGGGCCTGAAGCCGGTCATCCTCCCCAAGGGCACCGGCCTGTTCTGCGACGTCGGCCCCGCCGACGGCGGCACGGTCGCGCTGCGCGCCGACATCGACGCCCTCCCCCTCCAGGACGAGAAGGCCGACGTCCCGTACCGGTCGACGGTCCCCGGCGTCGCGCACGCGTGTGGCCACGACGCCCACACCACGATGGTGCTGGGCGCGGGCCTGTTCCTCGCGCAGCAGGCGGAGGCGGGGCTGCTGCCCGGCCGGGTCCGGCTGCTGTTCCAGCCCGCCGAGGAGACCCCGGGCGGCGCGCTGGACGTGATGGCCGCCGGCGGCATCGCGGGCGTCGACCGGGCGTTCGCGCTGCACTGCGACCCCCGCATCGAGGTCGGCCAGCTCGGGCTGCGCACCGGCCCGATCACCGCGGCCTGCGACAAGGTGTACGTGAAGGTCACCGGGCCCGGCGGGCACACCGCCCGGCCGCACCTGACCGCCGACCTCGTCTACGCCCTCGCCAAGATCGTCACCGAGCTGCCGTCCGCGCTGTCGCGCCGCGTCGACCCGCGCTCCAGCCTGTCGCTGGTGTGGGGGCGGGTGTCGGCCGGGTCCGTCGCCAACGCCATCCCCGACGACGGGATCGCGGAGGGGAC
>NZ_VCKZ01000072.1 GCF_005889745.1 Actinomadura geliboluensis | reverse complement strand
CCCCGGCCCGGTCGGCGGCGGCTTTCACGAACACCTCGCGGCCGTCGGCGAGGGACGCCCGGTGCAGCGTCCAGGAGTGGCTGGAGCCGAGGCCGCGCACGTCCGCGACCCCCGTGCCGAGGAGGCGCTCCAGCCGGGCCCGCACTCAGCGCTCCTTGAGCGCGGCGCGGATCTCCTCCAGGAGGCCGGGCATCGCCGCCTCGACCTGCTCCATGACCAGGTCGAAGTCGGCGGGCCTCCCGTAGTACGGGTCGGGGACGTCCAGGTCGCCGGCCGCGTCCGGGTCGAACTCGCGCAGCAGCCTGGTCTTGCCGCGCGCCTCCTCGTCCGGCGCCATCGAGCGCAGCGCCCGCAGGTGCCCCTCGTCCAGCGCCAGGATCAGGTCGTACCGGCCGAACCAGGACGGCTCGAACTGCCGCGCGACGTGCGCCGACCGGTAGCCGGCCCGTTCCAGCGTGGCGACCGTCCGCTCGTCGGCCCCGTCGCCCACATGCCAGCTGCCGGTGCCGGAGCTGTCGACCTCGACGTCCAGGCCCTCCTGCTCGACGTGGTGGCGCAGGACCCACTCGGCCATCGGGGAGCGGCAGATGTTACCCGTGCAAACGAACGTGACGCGGTACGGCATGACCCCCATCATGCCCGAGGTCAGCGCCTTTCAACGATGACGGTGTCCACCCCTGGAACGCCCAGCACGACCGGGGGTGAGCCGCCCCCCGGACAGAACACGACCCCCGGCCGGGGGGCCGGGGGTCGCGTCCTGGGGTGGGTCGAGCGGCGGCGTCAGCTGCGGACGGCGTTCAGCGCGTCCACGATGCCGTTGCCGAAGAACCCGTTCTGCTCCTTCGAGCCCTCACAGGTCTGCGTCGAGGTCTGCTTGCCCGCCGAGGTGTACCAGACGTACTCGACGGTCCGCGGGCTCGGGCATTCCTTGGCGGTCGCCGTGCCGCGCAGCACGCGCTCGACCGTGTTCGGGCTCAGCGTCAGGCCGCCGTTCCGGGTGTCCCGGTGCCCGTACCGGCTGACGATGAGCGCGGCGACGCCGACGGCGTGCGGCGACGCCATCGAGGTGCCCTGGATCGACTGGTAGTAGGCGCAGTCGTCGCCCTTGCAGCTGCGGATGATGTACGGCACCTTCGGCGTGCCGTCCGCGTTCAGCTCGCCGCGCTCCTTCGCGAGGCGCTCGGGGTAGGCGGCCCAGATGCCGCCCTTGTCGTCCGGACGCTGCTCGGCGTTGTCGACCTTGTCGCCGCCGGGCGCCGCCACGGCGACGTACCCGTTGCCGAAGCTGCTGTAGTACGACTTGCGGGTGGACGGGCCGGTCGCCGAGACCGGGATGACGTGCTCGCCCTCGGACGGCATCGACACGCAGCTCGCCGGGACCGTCCGGTCGTGCGGCTCCTCGCCCGGCGTGGACGGGAAGTCGGGGCTGGAGTCGTCCTGGTTGGTCTTCGTGTAGTCGACGAGGTCGTTGCCCGCCGCCGAGATCAGCGTGACGCCGCGGTCGTGCGCGAAGTCCAGGGCGCGCTGCGCGGCCTTGATGATGGTGCGCTGCTCGAGCTGGTCCTCGGGGCTGTCGGCGGGGTTGTTGCCGCAGTTCCACAGCCACGGGTCGATGTAGTACGACATGTTGACCACGTCGATGCCGTGCTTGGCCGCGTAGGTGAGGCCGTCGACGGTCGGCTGCAGGAAGAAGTAGCCGGAGTCCTGGCCGACGCGCAGGTTCACGATCGACACGTTCGGCGCGACGCCCGCCATGCCGAGCCCGTTGCGGGGCGAGGCGATCGTGGACGCGACGTGCGTGCCGTGGTCGTTGTCGTCCCAGTCGTTGGGGTCGACGCACGACTTGAACTCGCAGGGGCCGTCGACCTCGTTGCCGTTGGCGTCCGTCGGGATGTCGGTGGTGAAGTTGCGGCTCAGCTGACGGTTGAAGTTCGGCTTGATGTCCGGGTGGTCGCCGTCCACACCGGTGTCGAGGACGCCGACGAGCACGCGCTTGTCGCCCGGCTCCTTCTTGTACGAGCCGTCAGCCGTCGCGTGGATCTGCTTCATGTCCCACTGCAGGTCCGCGAGCGGCTCGGCGTCCTTGGACGGGGCGCCCTTCAGCGACACCGTGCTCTTGGTGCCGGTCATCCGCTCGACCTTCGGGGCCGCCTTCTTGGCCTTCGGGGCCTGCCCGATGATCCGGTTGTGCGCGACGCCCTCCAGGGCGCGCTGGCGCATCACCGCGCGGATGAACTCGGGGTTGTCGGACCGGACCGTCGCGACGCCCACATCGCGGTTCTCGTGGACGATCTTGCCGCCGGCCGCCCGCACCGCCTGGTGGGCCTGTCCGGGGGATACGCGTTCCTTGTAGAGGACGACGTACTCCGACACCTCACCCTTCGCCTGCGCTGGTGTGGGTTCCGCTGACGCTGGGACCGCGAGAGCCGCCATGGTGGCGACGGCGCACGCGGCGGAAATCAAGGCTCGCCGCAAAGCTGACCTCCTGGCCGTGGGGAGCTAGCCCGGGTATTTGGGGGTAAACCAGGCGAAGGTACGCGTGCGGCTGTTGAGAGTTGCGTACGTTTATGTAACGAAAAGGGAGATTCCTTGTAAGACGTCATCACCCGGTGCGGAGCGCCAGCGTGAGCGCCTCCACGGCCAGCAGCGGGTTGACGTTCGCCTCCAGCCGCTCCCGGCACGCCATGATCGCGTCGAGCCGCTTCAGCGTGTCCTCGGGCCGGCCCTGCGCCGCGGCCGTCCGCAGCTCCGGCCCGAGCTCGGTGTTGACCAGCTCCGTGCCCGCCCCGAGCTGCAGCGTCAGGACGTCCCGGTAGTACGACGCGAGGTCGAGCAGCGTCCGGTCGAGGGCGTCGCGCTCCAGCCGGGTCGCGCGCGACTTCTGCCGGGCCTCCAGCTCTTTCAGCGCGCCGGCCGTGCCCCGCGGCATCCGGCCCTTCGCGCTCTCCCCGAGGGCCTGCCGCAGCGCGGACGTCTCCGACTCGTTCAGCTCCTCCGTCTGCGCCTTCGCCTCCGCCTTCGCCGCCGCGACCAGCGACTCCGCCGCCGCCACGGCCGGGCCCACCGACGACAGCCGGCGCGGCACCGCCAGCACCTCGGCCCGCCGCCGCCGCGCCTGCGGGTCGGTCGCGAGGCGCCGCGCCCGGCTGATGTGCCCCTGCGCGGCCCGCGCCACGACGTCCGCGGTCTCGCGGTCGACGCCGTCGCGCAGGGCGAGGACGTCCGCGACGGCGCTGATCGGCGGCGTCCGCAGCGTCACCAGCCGGCACCGCGACCTGATCGTCACCAGCAGGTCGTCCGGGGACGGCGTGCACAGCAGCCACACCGTCCGGGCCGGGGGCTCCTCGATCGCCTTCAGCAGCGCGTTCGCCGCCGCCTCCGTCGCCCGGTCGGCGTCCTCGAACAGCACGACCTGCCAGCGCCCGCCCGTCGGGGACGACGACGCCCGCAGCACCAGCGCGCGCGCCTCCTTCACCCCGTACGACAGTCCCTGCGGCCGGACGACCTCCACGTCCGCGTGCGTGCCCTGGAGCACCTGGTGGCAGGACGCGCAGTGCCCGCAGCCGCGCGGCGCCTCCTCGCACTGCAGCGCCGCCGCGAACGCCCGCGCCGCCGCCGACCGCCCCGCCCCGGGAGGCCCGGTGAACAGCCACGCGTGCGCCAGGCCGCTCGTGCCCTCCGCGGCCGACGACAGCTGCGCGACGACGGGCTCCTGCCCGACCAGGTCATCCCACACGCTCATGGGATAGAGGCTAACCGGCCGGACGGATCAGAAGTCGCGGATGGCCGGGAAGGTGCTCGTGGCGTCCTCCGTGCCCGCCGGGACGGGGTCGGGGAGGATCTCCCGGATGCGGTACTGGATCTCCCGGCTCAGCTCGCCCTGCGGGCGGCTCGCGTCCAGGATCAGGTACCGGTCGGGGTCGGCCTCGGCGAGCGCGCGGAACCCGGCGCGGACGCGCTCGTGGAAGTCCTGCGGCTCGGACTCGATGCGGTCGGCGGGCGCGGGCAGCCGGCGCAGCCCCGCCTCCGGCGGGATCTCCAGCAGGACGGTCAGGTCCGGGACGAGGCCGCCGGTCGCCCAGGCGTTGACGCGCACGATGTCCTCGACCGCCTGCTGCCGCCCGAACCCCTGGTAGGCGAGGGACGAGTCGACGTACCGGTCGCTGACGACGATCGCGCCGCGCTCCATCGCCGGCTTGATCACGTTGGCCACGTGGTCGGCGCGGTCGGCCGCGTACAGCAGCGTCTCGGCGCGGTCGGACAGGCCGGTCGTGTCGCGGTCGAGCAGCATCGCGCGCAGCCGCATGCCGATCTTGGTGGCGCCGGGCTCGTGCGTGGTGACGACGTCGTAGCCGTGGTCGCGCAGCCAGATCGCGGCGAGCCGCGACTGGGTGGTCTTGCCTGCGCCCTCACCGCCCTCGAACGCGATGAACACGCCGCGTTCGCGGTGCGCGGGCTGCGGCGCGTCGGGCGCCTGCTGCGGCGGCGTGTAGATCTCGCCGCGCAGGGCGGCGCGCAGGTCGGGGACGAGCGGGATGCCCCGCCGGTCGTCCAGCCGCCGGTACGCCGGGAGCGCGGCGACCAGCGCCACGACCGCCGCGATCAGCAGTCCGCCGCCGGAACCGGTGAAGTCGTAGACGCCGCCGCCGAGATCGATCCGGTGCTCGCCCAGCGCCCCCGCGATCAGCGGGACCGCGACGAACGCGACCAGCGCGGCGACGAGCGCCACGGAGCGCAGGTAGGCGGTGGGACGGGCGTCCTCCGGGGCGTCGGGGTCGGTCACCGCGCCCGCGGCCGTCGACCACGCGGCCCCGGCGAACACCCCGAGGAACGCCGCCAGGAACACCACGACGACGAGGTTCTGGACGAGCGCGATCACCACCAACGTGAGCGCGGCGGCGATCAGCGCGAGGCCGAGCAGCCGGCGGCGGCTGAACGGCACCAGGACGCGCGGCCCGAGGAACGCCCCGAACCCGAGCCCGACCGCCAGCCCGGCGAGGACGGTGCCGTACCCGGCGTTCCCTCCGCCGAGCGCGGCCGTGTGGACGCGGGCGACGGCGACGACCGCGCCCGCAGTGAGGGACGCCCCGGCGACCGCGAGCCCAAGCCCGCGCGCGGCGGCCGTCCCGGGGCCCTGGAACAGCAGCTTCAGCGGCGCCGGGACCGGGTGCATCGCCGTGACCGGGATCTCCCGGATCAGCGCGACCGCGGCGGTCGCGACGGCGAACACCCCGGCCGTCACGTAGAGCGCGAGGTCGGCGCGCGAGTCGCGGCCGAACGTCCCGTCCGCGATCAGCGCGAGGACGGCGAACAGCACGGCGGCGACCGGCGCCGGGCCGTAGTTCACGCGGGTCGCGGCGCGGGCGGCGCGGGGCTGCTCCTCGTCCGGCAGCGCGGCGGACAGCGACGCGCGCGCCGCCGCGACCCACAGCAGGCTCAGGCACGACACGAGGAACGCCGCGGCGAGCGTCCACGCGAGCATGCCGACGAGCGGCACCGTCACGACGACGACCAGCCGCAGCACGTCCGCGATCAGCAGCATGAGGCGGCGGTCGACGCGCGCGGCGAGCATCCCGCCGAGCGGCGCGAGCAGCACCGCCGGCAGCAGCATCAGCACCAGCGTGCCGCCGACCGCCTGCGCCTGGACGGACACGTCGTCGTCGCGGGTCAGCAGCGCGGCCATGGCGGTCAGTGCGGGGACACTGAGCCACTGCGCGAGGCTGGACAGCGACAGCGCGGTCCGGAGCCGCCGGAACGGCCCGATCGGCGGAAGCGACGAAACGCCCGGCGGCTGTGACGCGGCGGGGTGCGGCCGGGGTGCGCCCGTTCTGGTCATGTCGGTCAGGGTATCGGCGTAGATGTCCCTAGGAGCCGGACTTCGCGGAGGTTCGGCGGCGGGGCGCCGCCTTCTTCTTGCCGCCGCCCGCGGCGACCTTCTCGCGGCGCTCCGCGAGCAGCTCCGCCGCCCGCTGGATCGTGATCGACTCCACCTCGTCCCCCTTGCGGAGGCTCGCGTTCGTCTCACCGTCGGTCACGTACGGGCCGAACCGCCCCTCCTTCACCACCACCGGCTTCTCGCTCGCCGGGTCCTTGCCCAGCTCGCGCAGCGGCGCCGCGGCGGCCGCCCGGCGGCCGCGCTGCTTCGGCTGGGCGAACAGCTCCTTCGCCTGCTCCAGCGTGACGGTGAACAGCTCCTCCTCGGAGCCGAGCGACCGGCTGTCCGTCCCCCGCTTGATGTAGGGGCCGAACCGGCCGTTCTGCGCGGTCACCGGCTCGCCGTCCAGCTCGCCCAGCGTGCGCGGCAGCGACAGCAGCTTCAGCGCGTCGTCCAGGGTGATCGTGTCCAGCGACATCGACTTGAACAGCGACCCGGTGCGCGGCTTCGGGGCGTCCGCCTTCTTCGTCCGCTTCTTCTTCTCGCCTTCGGCGGGCGGCGCCGGCTCCGGCAGGATCTCGGTGACGTACGGGCCGAACCGCCCCGACTTCGCGACGATCGTGTGCCCCGTCGCCGGATCGGTGCCGAGCTCCCGGTCGCCGGACGGCTGCGCGAGCAGCTCCTCCGCCTTCTCGGCGGTCAGCTCGTCCGGCGCGATGTCGTCGGGGATGTTGACCCGCTCGCCGTCCCGGTCCAGGTAGGAGCCGTACCGGCCGACCCGCACCACGATGTCGGAGCCTTTGATCGGGAACGAGCTGATGCCCTTGGCGTCGATGTCGCCGATGTCACCGACCAGCTCCCGCAGGCCCTCCTCGCCGTTGTCGCCGTAGTAGAACCGGTTCAGCCACGGGACCCGCTCGGCGTCGCCGCGCGCGATCTCGTCGAGGCCGTCTTCCATGTGCGCCGTGAAGTCGTAGTCGACCAGGTTGCCGAAGTGCTGCTCCAGCAGGTTCGTCACGGCGAACGCCAGGAACGACGGGACCAGCGCCGTGCCCTTCTTGAACACGTACTCGCGCGCCAGGATCGTCCCGATGATCGAGGCGTACGTCGACGGCCGCCCGATCTCCCGCTCCTCCAGCTCCTTGACCAGGCTGGCCTCGGTGTAGCGGGCCGGCGGGCGGGTCGAGTGGCCCTCGGCGTCCACCGCGTTCGCGGTCAGCGCGTCGCCCTCCGCCAGGTTCGGCAGCCGCCGCTCCTGGTCGTCCCGGTCGGTGGACGGGTCGTCCGCGCTCTCCACGTACGCCTTCAGGAACCCGTGGAACGTGATCGTCTTACCGGTCGCGCCGAACTCCGCGCGCTCGTTCTCGGTCGACAGCCCGGTCACCCGGATCGACACCGACTGGCCCGCCGCGTCCTTCATCTGGGACGCGATCGTCCGCTTCCAGATCAGCTCGTACAGCCGGAACTGGTCGCCGCTGAGGCCCGTCTCCGCCGGGGTGCGGAACGTGTCGCCCGCCGGGCGGATCGCCTCGTGCGCCTCCTGCGCGTTCTTGACCTTGGACGCGTAGACGCGCGGCTTGTCCGGCACGTACTCGCCGCCGAACAGCGACGCGGCCTGCCGCCGGGCCGCCGTGATCGCCGTCTCCGACAGGGTGATCGAGTCGGTTCGCATGTAGGTGATGAAGCCGTTCTCGTACAGCTTCTGCGCCACCGACATCGTGTACTTCGCGGAGAAGTTCAGCTTCCGGCTGGCCTCCTGCTGGAGGGTCGTCGTCCGGAACGGGGGGTACGGCTTGCGCGTGTACGGCTTGCGCTCGACGGACTTGACCTCGTACGGCCTGCCGCGCAGCCGCTCCGCCAGCGCGCGCGCCGCGGTCTCGTCCAGGTGCAGCGCGTCCCGCGTCTTCAGGGTGCCGTCGGACGCGAAGTCGCGGCCCTGCGCGACCCGCTTGCCGTCGACGCTGACGAGCCCGGCCTTGAAGACCTTCGGCTCCTCGTCCTTCCCGGTGTCGAACTGGCCCGCGATGTCCCAGTAGTGGGCGGGGACGAACGCGATCCGCTCCCGCTCCCGCTCGACCACCAGCCGCGTCGCCACCGACTGCACCCGGCCCGCCGACAGCTTCGGCATGACCTTCTTCCACAGGACGGGGCTGACCTCGTACCCGTAGAGGCGGTCCAGGACGCGGCGCGTCTCCTGCGCGTCCACCAGCGGCATGTTCAGCTCGCGCGGGTTCGCGGCGGCGCGCTGGATCGCGTCCTTGGTGATCTCGTTGAAGACCATCCGGTGCACCGGCACCTTCGGCTTCAGGACCTCCTGGAGGTGCCAGGCGATCGCCTCGCCCTCCCGGTCCTCGTCCGTCGCGAGGTAGAGCTCGTCGGCCTCGGCCAGCAGCTTCTTCAGCTTCTGGACCTGCTGCCGCTTGTCGGAGTTGACCACGTACAGCGGCTCGAACTCGCGCTCGACGTTCACGCCGAGCTTCGCCCACGGCTCGCCCTTGTACTTGGCCGGCACCTCCGAGGCGCTCCCGGGCAGGTCCCGGATGTGGCCGATACTGGACTCCACGATGTAGCCGCGGCCCAGGTACCCCGCGATCGTCTTCGCCTTCGCCGGCGACTCGACGATCACCAGGCGCGTCCCCGCGCCGTTCCCCCGGCCACTGCTCGCGGTGCCGTTCTTGGCTGGCACAGTCGCTCCAACCTCGCTGTCTTGGTCCTCTAACACAGGCTCTTTCTTACCGGCTTCATACAACGTCGCAGGACGGCGCGTTCATGCCCGCGCGCTCCCCGACCATCGTGCCGCCCCTGCGGTGCAGTAGCCCCGCGCCTCCGACAGGATGACATGCCGCCGGACGCCGCGCGGACCGGGACGCCCCACCGTAGGGTGCCGGACGCACGGTAGACCAAGTAATAATGGTCGCAATGGCGGAGTACACCTACCTCGTCCTCTCACTGCCGCGCGGCACCACGCGGGATACCGCCCGGCAGATCCTGACCGAGCACGCGGAACGCGGCGGCTGGGAAATCGATCGGTTGCGCCTCTACCCGGACGGCCGCCGCCGTATTCAACTTCGCCGCAAGGTCATCCGCGCCGTCCGCACCTTCTGACCCACCGCCCTCGGCGGAGCGTAGCACTCCGTTGACGCACCGTTGCCCGAAAACATGGCTTCGCCCGCCCCGGACCGCGCCTCCGGGACGGGCGAAGATCTGTGCGCGCAGGTCAGCGGCGCCCGCCCGGCAGCATCCGGCGCGCCAGCGCCAGCACCCCGGCGACGGCGCCCAGCACCGCGCTCGCGCCGAGCGCCCACAGCGACCCGGCACCGTCCTCGATGATCGGCCCGTCCGCTGCGACGTTCCGCACGGCCCCGAGCTCACCCGTACCGTCCTGCAGGGCCCGCGTGTCGAGCACGGAGACCGCGACCGGCCCCTCCTGCCCCGCGCCCGCCCGCTGCTGGACGGCACCGCCGCCCGCCCCGGCGGGCGGCACCGGCGGGTTGACCGTCACGAGCCCGGTCACCGCGGCCAGCGGATCCTGCCGGAGGACGACGTCGAGCAGCCCCGGCCGCACGGCCTCCGCCCGCTCGTCCTGCGGCTTGACCAGCTTGGAGAAGCCCATGCTGGGTAGTCCGCCAGTCAGCCCGGGCCGTCCGAGCGTCCCGAGCGTCCCGAGCGGAGCGTCCACCGGCAGCAGCCCGTCCGCGCCGGGCACCTCGGCCCGCCGCGCGCCCACCACCGACACCCCAGGCAGCCCGCCCGCCTGGACGAGATCACCCACCTCGGTCAGCTCACCGTTCACTGGAACACCGTCCGTACCCGGCAGACCACCTTGCGTCCGGTGCCCAGCCGCCACCGGCACCACCAGATCGTTGACCTGGGCCAACCCGTTCACCCCAGGCAGGTCCTCCGCACCCGGCACACCGCCCTGTGCCCGCTGCCCAGCAGCCGGCAGAACCAGGCCGTTGACCTGGCTCAGCCCGTTCGCCGCGAGCAGCTCCTCCGCGCCCGGCACGCCGCCCTGCGCACGCTGCCCGGCCGCCACCGGCACCACCAGGTCACTGACCTGGGTCAGCCCGATCGCCCCAAGGAGGCCCTCCGTGCCGGGCAGGCCGTTCTTGGTGCGCTGACCGTCCGCCGCCGGGCGTCCCAAGGTCTGGGGCAGTTCGCGCGGCTGGAGCAGGTTGTTGGCGCTGGGCGTTCCGGCCATGTCGAGCAGGGTGGCCGGTGAGGGGGTGGTGCCGCCCTGGGCACGGCTGTAGGAACTAAGGACGTTCGCCTGGCCCGGCAGGTCGGTCACAGAAGGAAGGTCGCTCGCGACCCTGGGGAGGACGGGGTGGCTCCCGGTCCCGGGCAGGAGGTCGAGCGGGCGGGGCGACGAGGAATAGCCGGGGTACCCGCCGTTGCCGTCCTGGCATTGGGCGGACGCGATGCCGACGAGCGCGGCGGTGTTGCCGCAGGCGTCCGCGGGGGCCTTGGTCGGGGCGTGCGCCTGGTTTCCGGCGAGGACGCCGCCCGTCCCGGACGTGTGCTGGTGGCCGCCGGTCGCGGGGGTCGCGTGGGCCCCGCCCTCGCAGAACGCCCAGGCGTGTCCGACCACGGCCGCCGCGTTGCCGCAGGCGTTCACGGGGACGCTGATCGGCGAGTTCTCCTGGTTCCCGGACAGGACCCCGGAGGCGCCGTCGGTGATCTGGTGGCCCGCCCCGTAGTGGCCGCCGCCGTGGACGGACGCCCCGCCCGCGCAGGACGCGGCGCCGTTGCCGACCGTGTTGCCGCAGACGTCCACGGGCGCGCTGATCGGAACGTTGCCCTGGTTTCCGCTGCCGACTCCGGCGACGCCGGACGTCTCCTGCCCGGAGCCCGCGTGTCCGCCGTTCTCGACGTGCGCGCCGCCCTCGCAGCCGGCCACCGCGTTCCCGGCGACCGCGGCGGCGTTGCCGCACACGTTGACGGGTGCGGAGATCGGCGCGTTCAGCTGGTTGCCCGCGAGGACGCCGCCCGACCCGTCGGTGGTCTGACCGCCGTGGGCGCCGCCGCCGTTGACCTTGGCGCCGCCCTTGCAGCCGGAGTTCGCCGTGCCGACGACCGCGGCGCTGTTGCCGCAGACGTTCACCGGCGCCGAGATGGGGGCGTTGACCTGGTTGCCGGACGCGATGCCGTGCGCGCCGGACGTCCGCTGCCCGTCCGCGTGCCGCTTGTGGACCTTGGCGCCGCCGTGGGACGTGGCGTCGCCGATGCCGGCCACGGCGACGTTGTTGCCGCTGACGTCGACCGGCGCGGAGACCGGCGCGTCGATCTGGTTGCCGCTCAGGATCCCGCCGTCGCCGCTCGTGACGTCGGCGAAGGCGTGGGACGGGAGGACGGTGACGCCGAGGGCGACAAAGCCCGCGGCGAGCACCGCGGCACGCGATGTGCCCTTTGCCCGCGTTCGCATGATGCTCCGTTCAGGGGATGTGTGGAGACGCACGTGTGCCGTGGGTCTCGTGGGGGATGACATGCCGCGCCGGGGGCACGGCGGATGACCGGACCGGCGCGCCCGAGCCGCACGGGCACGCGTCCGGAGCCTGTGAACAGGGGTCAGTCGGGCGCGAAGGACGGCTCGTCCGCGGCGGTGCGGACGGCCGGGGGAAGCGCGCCGGAGACGCGCGCGAGCGGCGCGCGCGGCGGGGGCGGGACCCAAGTGACGGTGTCGGGGAAGCCGGCGGTCACGCCGCCGCCGATGCCGGCCGCGTCCGAGTGATCGCCGTGCCGCTCGGGGGCGGGCGGCGCCGGGTGCTGGACGGCGTGCCGGGGCGCATGCCCGATGGCGGGCCGTGTGTGCTCGACCTTCGAGACGGCGGGGGCGCGGTGGCCCCGCGCGGGCAGGTGCACGTCAGGCCGTGGGCGCGTCGCCACCCGGACGGCCGAGGTACTCGACCGCACCACATCGGGGCGCCGCACGCCCGGCCGGACCGGTGCCTGCCGCACCGGAGGCGGGAGCTCCGGGACCGCCGCGGGCGGCACGTCCGCGGTCACGGGCGCCACGGCCCGTTTCACCGGCTCGTGCTCGTGCACGATCGCGGCCGCCCGCTCCAGCACGGGGGCCTTGGCGGCGAGGTGCGCCGCCGGTGGCGGGAGCTCGTCGGCGTGCGCGGACTGCGCCGCGCAGCCGAGGAGCCAGCCCGCGATCAGCAGCCCGCCGAGGACGAGCAGCCGCCGGACGGCCCGTCCGGTGGGGACGCGGCGCAGCCGGACGGAGACCGTCCCGACCCGTGCCGCGTCCCCTGCCACCGAACACCCTCCGTTGCACCCGAACCACCCTCAACGAAGAGTGACGTTAGCACCACGGAACGCATTGGCGTTGGCAAATTCAGGAGCGATCAAGGAATTTGTCGAGGACCCTGGCGCCGAAGCGGAGCCCGTCCACTGGAACGCGCTCGTCGACCCCATGGAACATTCCGGAAAAGTCCAACTCTGGGGGCAATTTCAGCGGCGCGAAGCCGAAGCAGCGCATGCCCAGCCGCGCGAACGACTTGGCGTCCGTCCCGCCGCTCAGGCAGTACGGCACCGGCAGCGCGCCCGGGTCCTCCGAGGTCAGGGCCGCCTCCATGGCCGCGACGAGCGCCCCCTCGTAGTCGGTCTCGACCGCCTGGTCATGGTGGACGAAATCGCGCTGCACGTCCGGTCCGAGAAGTTCGTCCACGACCGCGAAGAACTCTGCCTCGTGCCCGGGCAGAAAGCGCCCGTCGACCTGAGCCGTGGCGCTCTGCGGAATGACATTCGTCTTGTACCCGGCGTCCAGCCGCGTCGGATTGAGCGTGTTGCGGAGCGTCGCGCCGATCATCCGCGCCAGCGGCCCGATCTCATCAAGGCACTTTTCCGGACGTTCCGGATCGAATTCCACCCCGTACGCCATGCAGGCCCGCTCCAGGAAGGCCCGCACGGACTTCGTGAGCCGCACCGGGAACTCGTGCGACCCCAGCCGCGCGACCGCCGCCGCCACCGCCGTGACCGCGTTGTCCGGATGCACCATCGACCCGTGCCCGGCCGTGCCCCGCGCGGTCAGGTTCATCCACGCGATGCCCTTCTCCGCCGTCTCGATCAGGTACATCCGCCGGTCCCCGGGCACCGTCAGGCTGAACCCGCCGACCTCCCCCACGGCCTCCGTGCACCCCTCGAACAGCTCCGGATGCTCCCGCACCAGCCACTGCGCACCCCATGTCCCGCCGGCCTCCTCGTCGGCCAGGAAGGCCAGCACGACGTCCCGGGGCGGCCTGCGCCCCTCCCGCAGGCGCTGCCGCACCACCGCGAGGATCATCGCGTCCATGTCCTTCATGTCGACGGCGCCGCGCCCCCAGACGCACCCGTCGGCGATCTCGCCGCCGAACGGATCCCGCGTCCAGTCCTCCCGGCGGGCCGGCACCACGTCGAGATGCCCGTGCAGCAGTAGCGCGTCCCGCCCGGGATCCTCCCCCTCGACCCGCGCCACGACGCTCGCCCGCCCCGGATGCGACTCGAAGATCCGCGCCTCCAGGCCGACCTCCTCGAGCTTCTCCGCGACGTACTCCGCCGCCACCCGCTCCCCCGGCCCCGAATGATCGCCCGGGTTGCTGGTGTCGATCCGGATCAGCTCCTGGCAGAGCCGGACGACCTCGTCCTCAGCGGTCGGCTGCCGAACCACAGTGATCACCTCGCGTCCTCGCGTACCCGTCCCATGGTGCCCGCCGATCGACTTCGCCGCGACTCGTCTCCTTTGGTACAGTGAAGCCCGCCGCAGCCCCGCTGCGGCCTGCACACCAGGTCCGGGTGGCGGAATAGGCAGACGCGCTAGCTTGAGGTGCTAGTGCCCTTTACGGGGCATGGGGGTTCAAGTCCCCCCTCGGACACAAACCATTAGCACATGTGGAAGTCGGGACCACCCTGGCTTCCACTAGCTGTTTCTGCGGGTAGTACGTCATCTTCAGCCCGAGCTTCGCGTAGAGGTCCGCCTTGTCGTCGGGGCAAGCGTGGACGACCGCGCGAGCGAGTTCGCCGGTCTGCTGCAGCAGCTCCGCCAACCCATCGCTGGTGACCGTCTGGTCTGCCGGGATGGCGTCCAGCTCGCCCTTCAGCCGAGCGCGTTCCTGCTCGGTCTCGTTGATCCACGCCGCGACCTGGACGGCGTCGGCGCCCGCGTTGAGAGCGGCGCGATACTGGTTGAGGCGCTGGTCACAGGTGGCGAGCTGCTTGCGGAGCTGGGTGGCGGCCGTGTTCTCCGTGACGTTGGCCTGCGCGGCCATCGCCTCGATCGTGGCCTTGATGCGGGTCGGCGAGAACGCCGTGACGAGCCAGGTGTCGATGTCCTCGATGATCTCGGCCTCGCGCAGGTAGACGACCTTGGGGTGGACGACCTTGTTGGCGAGCGCGTACTCGGCCGGGAACCGGCACCGGTAGTACGCCTGGTCGTTGTTCCAGTTGCCCTGCATCTTCCGTTCGCAGTATCCGCACTGCAGGCACCCTCGAAACGCGTAGGGACGCCGGGTCCGGTGCGGCTTGTGCGTCGCCGGGCCGCGGCCGCGTGAGGCGAGGATGGCCTGGGCACGTTCGAAGTCCTCGACCGACACAAGCGGTTCATGGGCCTGCTGCTCGGACCAGACCCACTGGTCCCGGTCGTTCCAACGCAGCTTGGTGGTGTGGCCGAGCGCGACGTCCTCAACGTCGAGCAGGACCTCGTCCTTGCGCTGCTTGTTCCAGACCTGGCGGCCGGTGTAGCGCGGGTTGGTGATGATGACCCGCACCGCCGACTTCGACCAGGCGACCTGGATCCGGTGCTGGTTGCGGGTCGGGTCGGCCGCCGACGGGGACGGGACGCCCTCGCGGGTGAGTTCCTCGGCAATGTCGAAGATGCCCCGTCCGCCGATGAACTGGGCGAAGATCCATTTCACCACCAGCGAATAGGCCGGGTGAGAGACCAGGCGGCGAAGGCGCTTGCCGTCCGCGGCCTTGGCCGGGTTGGGGTGCGGTCCGGCGTCGATCAGCTCATACCCGTAGGGCGGGCGTCCACCGAGGTAGCGGCCCTCGGTCGCGGTGATCGCGGCCATGGCCGAACGGACACGGATCTTGATGCGGTTGCGCTCGCCCTTGGACAGGCCACCGAAGACGCCCATGATCATGTCGTGGGCTTCGTTCGCCGGGTCGATCACGCCCCCGACCTCGGGCACCCATAGCGGCACACGGAAGTGCTCGAACAGCGGGAACGTGAGCGAGTACTGGTTGCCGTAGAAGGCCCGGTGGGGCTCGCCCACGACGACCGCGTCGAAGTCGCGGACAGGGTTCTTGAGCGCCTCGATCAGCGCGGAGGCTTGCGGACGGCGGGCCCATGGGATCGAGCGGGACTTGTCGACGTCGAAGTACTCGGCGACGATCGTTCCGCCCTTGGGCTCGACGAGGCCTATCGCGCGACGGAGCTGCCAGGCGCGTGAAGCGGCTGGGTCCTGGTTGTCCTCGGTCGAGACCCGCCCGTAGAAGGCGAACCTCAACCCCTGCTGCTGGACGCCCGCCTGCGGCAGCGGCACATTCGACACCGTCATTCGTTGTCCTCCTGTTTGTGCTCGTGTTTCGGCCCCGGCCTGGAGCGTGCCGCGAGCAGCATCCGCAGCAGGACGCCAGCTGCGTCCGGCGTTAGCTGTGGTGGCTCGTCCGGCACGGAGACCCGGATGTGTCGTTTGGTCTTCTTCGGGGCGCTCATGGAGTGACCGCCCCGCCCGTCCCGGTGGCGCTGTCGAACCGGAATCGGCCGGTCGATCCAGCCGGACCTCGTTGGGCGAGGTCAAGCCCCGTCAAGTCGCAGGGGATGTACGGCGAACAGGCGCGCAGCGAGCAATCGGCCTGCCTGCCGAAACGACGATGAGCGTTCACTGACCACCTCCGGCACGCAGTTCCTGGGCTGGTTGGAACAGCAGGAGGTCCTCGTGGGCCGTCGCCACGGCTGGGATGCCGTGTTCGCGGAGGCGGCGGGATTCGATCATCTGGAAGAAGGAGGCTCGGGTGATGATCTGACCGTCGCGCAGGCCGCACAGCAGGGCGGCGAACCGATCGGCCAGGACCAGGCCGTTGTCTTCGGCGACGTCGATTACCTGGCCCGGCAGGTCGACCAGTTCGCCGGCCACGCGGAAGGGGCGAACGGTGACGGCAATGACTCCGCCGGGGTGGAGCAGGGCCGCACAGCCGGTGAGGATCTGCCCGAATCCGGCGATAAGTTCGGCGGTCGGACGGTGGGCGAGGTTGCGGCGGTCGGTGGAGTAGCGGTTGTGGGATTTGTCGATCTTTCCGCCGCCGTTGTCTCGGCCGGTGCATACCTGCCCGTGGGTGGTCGCCCCGTAGGGCGGCGAGGTCAGCACGAGTGCGGCGGTGCCGGCCTGCGTGGCGAGCGCGGTGGCGATGTTGCGGGCGTCGCCGTGGACGACATGTCCGCTACCGATGGCACCCTGGGAGCGGGCGTGGCAGAGGTTGCTGGCGGCCATCTGCGCGAAGTGCGCCTCGTACTCCATCCCGATGGCGTGGCGTCCTTGGTGGACGGCTTCGACGAGAGTCGTGCCGATGCCGCACATGGGGTCGATGACCAGGTCGTTGGGCTCGGTGTACGCCGCGATGACGTGGGCGGCGATCGCGGGAAGCATCTTGGCCGGGTGCGTCATCGACTCGGGCGTATAGCGGCCCTTGCGCTGGAGGCGTGAGGGCTGCTGCCCGGTGAGCAGCACAGACGCGAGCCCGCAGGTCTCGGTGCGGGAGGTGGTGTTCATCGGTCACCTTCCTGGCCGCTGTTGCCCGGTCGCGCGAGGATGCAGACGTCGGCGTGCACGCGGGCCGCCGGTGGCAGGGCCTGGGAGCGGATGTCGCGGAGCTGTCCCAGGCTGGCGGGGCCGGCCTGGATGAGCAGGGTGTCGCCCTCGACGGGGACGCGGACGGCGATGATGTGCTGGCTGTAGCGGAACCCGGCCTTGCGCGCCTCGCGGATAATCCCCGGTGCCGGATCGATGAGATGCCCGTTGTGGTGCCGGGCGGTCGTCACGACGGCGAGGTGACCACCGGGCCGCAACACCCGATAGGCGGCCGGCAGGAACGACTGGGCGTGGAAGGCGCTGTCGGTCAGGACGTCCGACAAGCACGCCGGGCACGCTCCCCGTGCCCGCCTCGGCTTCGGTTCGGCGGTACGGCTCCCGGCCGTGGGTGGTGCCGCAATGACCAGCGCGACCTGCCTGGCGTGGTCGGCCAGGCCGAGATGCATCTGGTCGGCACGACAGGGCCGCATCACGACACGCGCAAGGTGCTCGTGCGGCAGGTGAGCGCGTAGCTGCGCGCCGATGTGCTGAGCGAGCGGAAAATGCGGGACGCAGGCGACGGCGTGCCGGTCGAGTTCGGCCGCCGCGCGCAGGGTGGCGGAGTTGGTGGTGAACGGCTCGGCGATGATGTCGCCTTCGCGGGTGGCGGTGGTGATGAGGTGGCGCGCGAGGCCGGAGCTGATGGTGCCCAGGTGCCGTTCGCAGGTTCGGGTGCGTGGTGCCCGGTGGGCGGAGCCTTGGCAGGGATGCGCGTCGTGGGTGGACTGGTCGGTGGTGTCGTCCGGGCAGAGCCAGACGCTGAGCGGCAGGAGATGCCGCGCGCTGCTGGCGGGTGTCGGGTTCTGCTTGTTGGTGCTGGTCATGTCGGGTGACCCGTGATGGTCGCCCGGTCCCCTGTCTCACCAAGTAACTGGACGGCGGCCCACCCGATTTTGGACACGCCTGGCCCAGATTTCTGATCCGATTTTGCCGCGTCTCCGAGATGCTCCTTCGGACATGCGTAGAGGGACCCGCCTGGCATAGGTGGGTCCCTCTATGGATGTTCGGCTAGTGAGCCGCTTCGTACTGCTCGATGACGTTGGCGGGGATGCGCCCGCGATCGTTCACCTTGACGCCGGTGGACTTCGCCCACTCTCGAATCTCGGCGCTGCGCTCGCGGCTGCTGGTGCCGCGAGTCGTGGCTTTACCTCCCCTGACGGCCTTGATTCGACGCCCGCCGTCCATGTACGGGTGAAGAGCGCTTCGAAGCTTGTCGGCGTTCTTCTCGCTGAGGTCGATCTCATACGCCTTGCCGTCGATGGCGAACGACACCGTCTCGCTGGCTTCGGCGCCGTCGAGGTCGTCTGTCATCTGAACTATGACCTTCTGTGCCATGCGCGTTCTCCTCCCCCTGGTGTTACTGAGTAACCTTTACGGTAGCTGATTCCGGTAGGTAGTTGACCCGGAAGAGCAGCATCCCGTTTCGGTCTTCGACAGCGATGGCGCCGGGTCGCTTGGTCGGCGCGTCGTAGCTGATCTTCCCGACATGTACTGCCTGGGACCGGGGGTCTCTTGCCCGAGAATGCTGTCTAGCAGGGCCTTGGCCTCACGGACTCCGCCGATGGCGCCAACGCCGGATACCAACTTGCCGTCGGCGCCTAACCAGTCCGCAGAGGTGTGGGTGTCGCCCATGCCCGTGCCCACGTTCTTGCTATCGAGCACCAGGCAGACGAACTCGCCGTTCTGGGCCCGCTGCTTCTCACTCGTGAACTGGAGATGCGGTTGCCGGGACGCTTGTCCATAAGCGCGCAATCCGCGCGCTCCGCATCACTCTCGACTGACACCGCCTACTCTGCCGACGAGTCGTTTTGGTGGCAAATGACCTGTCGCTTCCTCCGCAGGCGGCATGGCCGCAACAGCTCGCCTCGGAGTTTTGAGTTTTCTTGGTGCGGCACTCTGCGGTGCAGGTGTTCATGCTGGTCAGCGGCGATCTCAACACATGCGCTCGCTTGACCTCAAGACGCTGACAGCATGTGCACATGATGCGCAGATCGCGTTTCCGCAGGTCACGGCGATTGTGAGCAGATCATGAGCACCTCGAGTCGAAGGTGCCCGCCGGTCAGCTGCTCATGATCTGCTCATGGGCTCTGCCGAGATGTCGGTGACCGATTCACCGACCGACCTCTCGGGGGTTCCCATGAGCGTGACCAGCATCATCACCGGTGTCCGTCCGGCCGACCGCTCCAACCGCGCGGCCTGCCGCCGCTCCGGTGCAGAGGCGGCGCGGCACGTCCTGGACGTCGCGGAGACGACATTCGATCTGCTGACGCGCGGCCCGGCCCCGCTGTCGGTGGACGGCGCGGCGCTCGGGTGCGGGCTGCCCGCCCGCATGATCGCGCTGGACGAGGTCCGGGCGATCCTGCTGCACCCGTCCACCGGTCCGGAGGCCCGGGACGCCGTGTGGAGGGAGCTGGTGCTGCGCGCCCGCCGCCACGGGTCGTCCTGGGTCATGGGGTGTGTCGGGATCGCGCTACCCGGTTTGAAGGGCATCGTGCGGGACCGGCTGCGCGGTCTGGAGAGCGAGCCGGAGGCCGGCACCTCGCGAGTGGCCGGTGACCTGCTGTCGGCGTTCTGCGAGGCGCTGCACGAGATCGACTTGGAGCAGCCCCGGATCTCGCAGCGGCTGCTGGGGCGGTCGGCCAAGGCCGTCCAGCGCGCCTACCGCTGGCACGCGCAAGTGGTCCCGGTGGACCCCTGCACGCTGGCGCGGGTCAACCCCGCCGACTCCTCGGAGGGGCACGTGGACCTGCTCATGGAGTCAGCCGTCCGGCAGGGCGTCATCACCTCGTTCGAGGCCGAGATCATCACCTTGACCCGGCTGGAAGGCGCGGACCTGGCCGACCTGGGTGAGCGGCTCGGGATGTCGTATGCGGCGCTGGTGAAGCGCCGCAGCCGCGCCGAAAAGCGTCTGGTCGCCGCGATGCGCGACGAGGGTCTGCGGGACGACTTCGCATCGCTGATGTCCAAAACCGGGGCGTGAGCGGTCCAGTTACTTAGTGGAAGCAACCCCGGGTTGAAGACGGGCTCGGGCCGGATGGTCACCCGGTCCCCATCCGTCAGACCGTCCGCCGAGTGCCCTTGCCGAAGGAGGACACCCGCAAGGCCCGGCCCGTCTTCGCCCCGTGGTTTCCAACCTTCCGACCGGTACCTACCGCTGCCATTTCCACCCGCAGTCTCGTCACATACCTGGAGGGCTGCCCGTTGAGCATCCGTCCGTTGTCAGAGCTTCTTCCCTCTCGTCGGCCGGAGGTGAGCCGGGGCCGCCTCGCTGCCGCAGTTGCGCTGTGGTGTATTGGAGTTCTGGTGTGCGCCATGGTGATCGCTGCGACATTGGCTGCGGCAGCCGAGGCGCACATCATTTCCGCCATGCCCGGAGCTGCACCCGGGGACAATGCGCGTCTTCAGGAGGTCATCTCCAACCTGCGCAATGTCATTGTGGGCCTGCTGGTCGCGCTGGCCACGCTGTTCGCGACGATCGGCGGGGTCCGGTACCTGCTGGCCGGTGGCGACCCCGGCGAGGCCGAGGCGGGGAAACGCACGCTGCGCAATGCCGCCATCGGTTACGGCATCGCCGCTCTCGCCCCGATCCTGGTGCAGATCCTCCAGTACATCGTCGGGTCCTGAAGATGCGGACCTGGGTCTGCGGGATGCGGCGGAGACGTGTCTTGATCGCGCTCGCGCTTCTGGCGGGGACGTCGGTGTTGAGCCTGGTCTTGCACACGGCGACGGACATGTCTTCCTCTGTTCAGCACGCGAGCGCCGCGTCCGCGGTCACCCCATTGGATCCGGAAGACGACGGCGACTCCGGCGAAAGTCAGGAGGGCGAGGACGACTGCGGCTGGGTGGACGTCGGCTGCCACACCAAGGAGGCGGTCACCGGCTGGTTCCGGTCGCTGGCCAAGAGCGCCCTGACGCCGGTGCTGGGGTTCTTGGCCAGTACCCAGCTCGGTACGCCGGAGATCGGGTCGCCGCCGATGAATCAGGCCGAGCAGATCTGGGCGACGTCCCGCGTGATCGCCAACACCTGCTTCGTGCTCCTGGTGCTGGTCGCCGGTGTGCTGGTGATGGCCGGTCAGACCTTCTCCGGCGTCGCCGGCCCCGGACAGGCGATCGTGCGGCTGGTGGCGGCGTTCGCCGCGATGAACATCAGCCTGGTCGTGATCGGGTACGGCATCCAGCTCGCCAACGGGCTCGCCCGCTCGATCCTCATGAGCGGCGCCGACGAGATCAACCCGGATGAGGCCGGGCGGATCTTCGCCGAGGGCATCGGCGCCTCGGTCAACACCGGCGGGGCCTTCCTCGTCCTCGTCACGCTCGTGGTCGTCATCCTGGCCTGCGTCCTGGCGTTCATCTACGTGATGCGGCTGGCGATCATCATGATCCTTATCGGCGTCGCGCCGATCGCGTTGATGTTCCACGCGCTGGCGCTCACCGACGGCCTCGCCCGGCTGTGGTGGCGCGGGATCACCGGCGCTCTGGCGATCCAGGTGTGCCAGTCGTTCGTGTTCATTAACGCGCTGCAGTTGCTGCTGTCGCAGCACAACGACAACAACCACGCCTTCTTCGGGGTCCCGACCGAGCAGGCCGAACTGGTCGACCTGCTGCTGGTGATCGCCCTGCTGTACATCCTGATCTGTATCCCTCGTTGGGTCGCGCGCACCGTCTGGCAGCCCGCCCAGCCGCGCGTGCTCAGCCAGCTCGTGCGGACGTTCGTGGTCTACAAGGGCGTCGGCGCCGTGCTGGGTGCCTTTGGGAAGGCGACGCGGGGTGGCCGTGGCGCGCGCGCCGCGCAGACCGCGTCCGCCGGGGCTGCCCGGCCCGGACCCGGTGGCGGGTCACGCGGGCGTGGCGACCCGAACGGTCCCCGTGGTGGGCCGTCCGGTGGCCCGCATGGCGGCCCGGCACCGCGCCCCGATCGCGGGCCCGGTCATGGCTCACAATGCCACCAGCCGCGCGGTGCTGACCGGCGGCATCGTCCGCGCCCCGGTCCGGCGAACGGTGCCCGTAGCGGCGCGCAGAGCGCCGCACACGGCGGGACCGGAACCCATCACCGGGCCGGACACGGCGCGGCACCCAGGGGCGTGCCGCACCAGCCGCACGTCCCGCCCGTCCCCGGTCGGACGGGTGCGGGCGGACCGGCCCGGCCGCACCCGCGTATCCCGACGCAGCCGCCGACACGGCCCTACCGGCGTGCCGAGGCGCCGCGTCGTCCGGCACCGCGCAGGTTCGTGCGGCTCGACCCGCCGCGCTACCGGCGCCATGGCAGGAGGACCCGTTGAACGACGATCACGAGCCGCTGTCGGCGCGTATCCCGGCCGACGTGGAACAACCGGACAAGATCATGTACGGGCTCACCACACGTCAGCTCGTCATCCTCGCCGCGACCGCGGTGATCACGGCGTCGGTCTTCGTCGGCGTCTCGCCGTTGCTGCCGGTCGCGGTCACGGCGGGGCTGTGCTTCCCGCTGGTGACGGCGGGATGCGCGATGGCGCTCGGCCGCCGGGACGGCATGGGACTGGACCGATTCGTCCTGGCCGCCCTGGACCATTTTCGCCGACGACGGACGCTCGTCGCCGCGCCCGAGCCGATTCCCCAGGCCCCGGCCTGGTGCAGAGTACGAGGCCAACTGCCGGGCGCCCTGCGGTTCCCGGTCCGTGCCGTCCGCCAAGACGGCGTCATGGACCTGGGTGGTGAGGGGACGGCCGCGCTGGTGCGGGCCGGGACGATCTCGTTCGGGTTGCGCACATCCGCCGAGCAGGCCGCGCTGGTCGGGTTCTTCGGGCGGTGGCTGAACTCACTTGAGGCCCCGGTGCAGATCTTGATCCGGGCCCGTCCGGTCGATCTGTCCGACCTCGCCGCACACGTTGCGGAGGCCGCGCCCGATCTTCCGCACCCAGCGTTGCGGCGAGCGGCAGAGGACCATGCCGCCTATCTCGACGAACTCGGCGCCTCGCGCACGCTGCTGGTGCGCGAGGTGCTCATCGTCGTGCGTGACCAGCCCGTCCCTGGCGCGGGACGTCGAAGGCGCGCACGTCAGGCGAGCGCCGTCATCGTCTCCCGCCGCGCCGTTGAAGCCGTCCGTGCCTTGACCGGGTTCGGCGTCACAGCCGAAGTCCTGGACGCCGATGCCTGCGTGCGCGTGCTGTCGGACACGTTCTCGCCCGGCTACCAGCGGCCTGCTCCGCCCGCCGACATCGACCAGCCCATCACCGCCCACATCACCGAAGGAGCCTCGCAATGACGCACACCTATCGGCGCTCGCAGCGGCCAGCCATCAACGAGCTGCCCGAGGGACTGCGCCGCTACGCGCAAGGCACCTGCGGGGAACTCGCGGCCGTAGAGCTGCTGATCGCTCATCGGTTCTGGCTGACCCGTGCCGATTTCCGTTCACAGTTCATCGAGCGCGACGTCGCCACGGACGCCGGCGAAGACGTGCTCGCCTGGGTGAAGTGGGACCGGGCCGCCGCAGCGCTGGTCGGCGGGCGCCTGGTGTGCTCCGCGGGTGAGGCCGCAGTCCTGCAGATCGCCGCCGCGCTGGCCACCGGCGGCGCGTTCCTCGCCTCGACATTGAGCAGCCTGGACCGCGAGAACTTCGCCCACGTCCTGACCGCGACCGTGCAAGCCAGCGGCCACTCGGCTGTCCAGGTGGTGGTCCGATGAAGCTGCGCGCTCTCGCCCGCGCTGCCGTCACCCCGGACGCGTCCGTCGAGGGAAATGACCGGGACCAGCGGGTCGGGCTGGGTGATCTCCTCGCACCGGCCGCGCTCCGCGTGAACGCGTCGTCGCTGCAGATGCCGGACGGCTGCTGCGCGTCGTTCGCCGTCACCGGATACCCGCGCGAGGTCGGCGCAGGCTGGCTGGAGCCGCTGCTCACCTACCCCGGGCGCCTGGACGTCTCCCTACACGTGGAGCCGATCCCGCCGATGGTCGCCGCACAGCGGCTCCGGCGGCAGCTCGCCCGCCTGGAGTCCAGTGCGCGCGCTAACGCCGAGGCGGGCCGGCTGGCCGACTTCAGCGTTGAGGCCGCCGCCGACGATGCCGTCGATCTGGCTTCGTCGCTGGCGCGCGGAGACGGCCGCCTGTTCCGCGTCGGCCTTTACCTCACCGTGCACGCCTGGACGACCGAGGAACTGGACGGCGAGGTTCAGCAAGTGCGGGCTCTGGCAGCGTCCCTACTACTGGACGCGCAGCCGACCACGTTCCGCGCCATGCAGGGCTGGGTCTCGACCCTCCCGCTCGGAACGGACGCCATCCGGCAGCGCCGCACCTTCGACACCAGCGCGCTGGCCGCGTCGTTCCCGTTCGCGTCCCCGGACCTGAACGCGCCGACCGGATCCAACGAAGTGCTGTACGGGGTGAACGTCGCCAGCTCCGGCGTCGTGGTCTGGGACCGGTTCGCCCAGGACAACCACAATTCCGTCGTCCTGGCCCGATCCGGCGCGGGCAAGAGCTACTTCACCAAACTAGAAGCGCTGCGACTGCTGTACCACGGCGTCGAAGTATCGGTGATCGATCCGGAGGACGAATACCGGGCCCTGGCCGAGACGACCGGCGGCACCCATCTCGGCCTCGGGGCGAAGGACGTTGCGTTCAACCCGTTCGACCTGCCCACCGACCAGGGCGACGACACGCTGATCCGCCGCGCCCTGTTCACCCAGACACTCGTCGCCGCCATGCTCGGCGAGGCCCTGACACCCGCTGCGCGGCCCGTCCTGGACCGCGCCGTCCTGGCCGCCTACGCCGCGAAGGGCATCAACTCGGCCCCCACTACCTGGACGCGTCCCGCGCCCTTGTTGGCCGACCTGGTCGAACAACTCGCCATCAGTTCCCATCCCGAGGGCGAGGCGATCGCCGAACGCCTCACGCCGTACGTCGCTGGGTCCTACAAGGAACTGTTCGCGCAAGCCACGACGACCCGTCCGGACGGGCATCTGGTGGTGTTCTCCCTGCGGGATCTGCCCGAGGAGGTCAAGTCCGTCGGGGTGCTGCTCGCGCTGGACACCATCTGGCGCAAGGTCGCCAACCCAGCCGACCGCCGCCCACGCCTCGTCATCGTCGACGAGGCGTGGATGCTGATGAAGGAGGCCGAGGGCGCCCGCTTCCTCTACCGGCTCGCCAAGTCAGCCCGAAAGCACTGGGCGGGGCTGACCGTCGTCACCCAGGACGCAGCCGACCTGCTGGCGTCCGATCTCGGCCGCGCCGTCGTCGCCAACTCCGCGACTCAGATTCTGCTCCGTCAGGCGCCCCAGGCCATCGCCGCCGTTGGCGACGCGTTCGGCCTGTCCGAAGGCGAACGAGCGTTCTTGCTATCGGCCGAAAGGGGCGAGGGCCTCTTGTGCGGCGGAAGCGCCGGCGACCGGGCAGCCTTCGCCGCCATCTCCTCACCCGCCGAACACAAAGTGATCACCACCGACCCCGCCGAACTGCTGGACAACGACGGCCACGAGACCGACCCGCTATGACCTCGACCAGCGATGTCCCCGAGTGGACGCACATCTTCGACCAGGCCGAGCACATCCCCGCACTGGTCGCCCACTATGGGTCGACAGCCGCTCTCGCGACCGGCCTCACCGTCCTCGCCTTCAAAACCGCGCGGGCAACCCTGCGGCGCTGGCAGACACAACGGTTCGCACGCGACGCCCGCCTGATCACCGTGTCCGTACCGCCCCAAGTCGATCCGGCTAGGGCGTGTTTTGAAAGGGGTCACAGCCACTCGTTGATTGCGGCGATGTGGACAGTGGCCTGGTAGCGGACGGCGAGCTTGTCGTACCTGGTCGCTACCGCGCGGTGGCGGTCGGGTAGCCGGGTCACGTTGCCATGACCCGGCCCCCTCAGAACCGGGCATGCCTGTTTCCAGGCACCACGGCTCAAGCAAGCCCAAAGGCTTCACAGGATCCGCTGGTCGCTCTTTCTGTTAT
>NZ_VCKZ01000535.1 GCF_005889745.1 Actinomadura geliboluensis | reverse complement strand
GCTCCTGGCCTCCCTCGACGACGGCGACTTCGTCCTGCCGCCCCTGCCCAACCACCTCTACACCCGCGACCCCTCCGCCTGGATCCACGGCGGCGTGACGCTGCATCCGATGGCCAAACCCGCGCGCCGCCGCGAAACCATCCACCTGGACACCCTCTACCGGCACCACCCCATGTTCACCGGCACCGACATCCCCGTCTGGTACCGGGGCACCGACTTCGCCCTGCCCTCCATCGAAGGCGGCGACATCCACGTCCTCGGCGACGGCGTCGTCCTCATCGGCATGAGCGAACGCACCACACCCCAGGCCATCGAACTCCTCGCCCAGCGGCTGTTCGCCGCCGGCCGGGCCCACCACATCATCGCCGCGCAACTGCCCAAGCAGCGCGCGTTCATGCACCTGGACACCGTCATGACCATGGTCGACCGCGACGCCTTCGCCGTCTACCCCGAACTCCCCCCGCTGCGGTCCTACAGCCTCACCCCCGGCACCGGCGGCACCGTCACCGTCGACGACAACGACGCGCTGTTCCCCGCGATCGCCCGCGCCCTCGGCCTGCCCCGCGTCCGCGTCCTGTCCGCCGCACAGGACGTGCGGGCAGCCGAACGCGAGCAATGGGACGACGGCGACAACGTCCTGGCCCTCGAACCCGGCGTCGTCGTCGCCTACGAACGCAACATCACCACCAACACCATGCTCCGCCGCAACGGCATCGAAGTCATCACCATCCCCGGCGGCGAACTCGGCCGCGGACGCGGCGGCCCCCGCTGCATGAGCTGCCCCCTCCAACGCGACGAGGTGCCCCTGTGAAAGACCTGCTGCACGTCACCGACCTGACCACCGGCGACCTGACCCGGCTGCTCGACCTCGCCAACGGCTTCCAGGACGACCCCAGGTCGGCGAGTCACCTGCTCGCCCACCGGATCGTGCCGATGTACTTCGCCAAACCGTCCACCCGCACCCGCCTGTCCACCGCCGCAGCGGTCACCCGGCTCGGCGGCACACCCATCGCCATCGGCCCCGACGAACTACAACTGCGCCGGGGCGAGACCATCGCCGACACCGCCCGCGTCATGGGCTCCTACGCCGCCGCCATCGTGATCCGCACGTACGCCGACGCCGACGTCACCGACCTCGCCGCCGCAGCGCCCATCCCGGTCGTCAACGCCCTGACCGACGGACACCACCCACTCCAAGCCATCGCCGACCTGCTCACCGTCCAGGAACACTTCGGACAGCTCCGCGGCCATCGCATCGCCTACGTCGGAGACGGCGGCAACGTCGCCCGCAGCCTCATGGAGGCCGCGGCCCTCGCGGGGATGGACATCGCCGTGGCGACTCCACCCGGGTACGAGCCTCCGGACGAGGCCGTCGCCTTCACCGCCGCCGAGGTCGACCGGAACGGCGGCGGCTTCCTCCTCACCACCGACCCCGTCGAGGCGGTCAAGGGCGCCTCCGTCGTCTACACCGACGTCTGGCTGTCCATGGGCGACCCTGAAGAGGATCAGGCACGCCGCCGGAAGGCGCTCACGCCCTACCGGGTGGACGAGAACCTCATGGCGCTCGCCCGCGACGACGCCGTCTTCATGCACTGCCTGCCCGCCCACCGCGGCCAGGAGGTCACCCCCGGCGTCATCGACGGTGGCCGCTCCCTGGCGTTCCGGCAGGCCGCCAACCGGCTGCCCGCCACCCAGGCCGTGCTGTACGCGCTGCTCACCGACCGCTTGAACGGACGGCCATGAGGGTCGTCGCCGCCCTCGGCGGCAACGCGCTGCTCCACCGGGGCGAACCGCTCGACGCGTCCGTCCAGATCGGGCACATCCGTGAGGCGGTACGCGGCCTGGCCACCGCAGCGTCCGGAAGCGAACTGGTCATCACCCACGGCAACGGCCCGCAGGTCGGGCTACTGGCCGTGGAGAGCGCCGCCGACCCGGCACTCTCCACGCCCTACCCCCTCGACGTCCTCGGCGCCCAGACCCAAGGCATGATCGGCTACTGGCTCGCCCGCGAACTACGCCGCGCCCTCCCCGGCCGCGAGGTCGTCGCCGTGCTCACCGAGACCGTCGTCGCCTTGGACGACCCGGCGTTCACCCACCCGACAAAGTTCGTCGGCCGCTCCTACGCGGCTCACGAGGCGCACAGGCTGCGGGCCGAGCACAGCTGGGCCGTCCGCCAGGACGGAGCGGCCTGGCGCCGGGTCGTCCCCTCCCCCGAGCCCCGCGCCATCGTGGAACTCCCCACGATCGCCCGGCTCGTCGACGACGGCTGCCTGGTCATCGCCGCCGGTGGGGGCGGCGTCCCGGTGGACCCGCATCATCGGGGAGTCGAGGCCGTGGTGGACAAGGACCTGACGGCGGCGCTCCTCGCCGAACACCTCAAAGCCGACATGCTGCTGCTCCTCACCGACGTCCCGGCCGTCATGCGCGACTACGGGACGGCGGACGCCCGTCCCATCGGTCAGATCACTCCTCGGGCATTGCGGGCGCTGGATTTGCCGGCCGGGTCCATGGGCCCCAAGGCGGAGGCGGCGTGCCGCTTCGCCGAGCACCGCCACGGCGCCGTCGCGGTCATCGGAGCGCTCGCCGACATCCCCGCGCTGCTGTCCGGCACTGCGGGCACCCGCATCGAGAACGGGAAGCCCTGCCGCTGACCGAACCGGGGCCTACCGGGGAAGACTTCCCTTGGGGTTTTCGTCCCTGCCGGGAAGGTGGTCGAGGCGACCATGATTGGAGGACCATGAGTGAGGAACTGCAGCGCCTTGATCCGGCCGTCTGTCTGACGCTTCTCCAGCAGGTTGCCGTCGGGCGGATCGCATGGGCCCAGGACGACGGGACCGTCACCGTCCTGCCGGTCAACTTCGTCATGGACGGCGAGACGGTCGTCTTCGCCACCGCCCCTGGCGCCAAACTCGAAGCCGTCCGCGGCGGGCGTCCGCTCACCTTCGAAGCCGACGACCTGGAACCGGCACTCCGGACCGCTTGGAGCATCCTCATCACCGGCCACGCCGACATCGTCACCGACCCGAGCGAGACCGAACGCCTGCGGAAACTACCGCTCACCCCCTGGATCCACTCCCCCAAGGACTCCTTCGTTCGGCTGACGCCCCGCCACATCAGCGGACGCCGCATCCCGCTGCACCCCGGCGGAGTCACCACAGAACACATCAACCCAACGAACGACTCCACCTGACCACCGGCACGCGCGTCCTGCGGCGGCGATGCGGCGCCGGGGACCTTCGTCCCTGCCACCTGCGGCCGCCACCAGGGCAGCCTGGAGGCATGCAGCTCGACAAGAGCGGCCTGCAGCCCCTTGACCAGGACGAGTGCCGCACCCTCCTCGCACAAACCGTGATCGGACGTATCGTCTTCACCCACCGGGCGCTCCCGGCCGTCCAGCCGGTCAACTACACGCTCAGCCACGGCGACATCGTGATCAAGGTGTCCCGCTCGTCCAGGCTCGCCACGGCCGCCGCCGACACCGTCGTGGCCTTCGAGATCGACCACCACGACACCGACACCCGGACCGGTTGGTCGGTCGTCGCCGTCGGCCACGCCCGCCGCGTCACCGACCCCCGCGAGATCGCCGCCCTGGAAACCCTGCCCCTGCGCACATGGGCACCCAGGGAACGCGACACCTTCATCCGCATCCACCCCGAACTCATCACCGGCCGCCGCATCAACAGCACCGCCGAAGCGGCCAGCACACCCTGAACCCACTACATCGCTTACCGGGCCTTCGTCCGCGCCAAGACCGCCTGCCTACGGCGGATGACGCAACAGCAGGACGCCCGCCGGGTGGGGCGGGCGTCCTTGTGGGATGTTGCTGTTGTTGGCTACTTGAGGAAGGGGAAGCGCTTGGCCAGGGCGGTGCCGCTCCACCAGCGGCCCAGGCCCAGGGTGTCGCCGGCGCTGACCAGCGCGAGCCCGATGATCAGGATCGCGTAGACGATGTGGTCGTCCATGAACAGGTTGTTCTCCGGAGGCAGGACCGCCGTCCACATCATGACCAGCAGTGCCGCGCCGCCGGCGGCGGCGATCCGCATCCCGATGCCCAGCATCAGCGCCGCACCGACCCCGGCCAGACCGATCATGAACAGCCAGTCCGCCCACGCCGCACCGGCCAGATCGTTGTAGAACCCCGCGAACGGGCCCTTGGGAGCGTGCGCCAGGAACCCCTCGGTCGGGCTCCCGCCGTCCAGCCAGCCCTTCCCGGCCGGAGTCGCGTGGCCCAGACCGAAGACCTTGTCCACGAACGCCCACACGAAGATCCAGCCCAGCGCCAACCGGGCCGCAGCCCAGGCGTAGCGGGCGGCGGGCGTCTCGGTCAGCGGCCTCGGCGCCACCACCCGAATCAGGGTGCCGCGCCCCGCGTGCGTCTTGTGCTCGGAGACTGCCATCGCCGTCTCACCTTCCATCACATCGCCGGTTCCATCACCTATGACTCAACCCTCATCGCGGGACGCGCTGTAGGTCCCTTCGGCGCACGATCAACGGGACAAAAGTCCCCGCGTACAGCGGGTTGACGGGACTGAAGGTCCCTCGCCACCGGGGCTCCGGCCTCTGCCGGCACCGGCCGCCGGACGCCTAGCGTCGCCTCAGGCTGGTCGGAAGGGGACGGCGTCATGAAACGGGCGACGATGTGGACGCGTGTGAACCGCTGGCGCCGCCGTTGCGGTTTCGACGGCAATGACCTGCGGCGGGACGTGGACCGCGCCCAATGGAGGCTCGGCCTGGCCATGCTCATCCTGTTCTTCGGCGGCCCGGCCGGACGGAACCCGCCAGACGGGTCGGTACACGACCTGGCCCGGATCCAGTGTCGGAAGCCGCGTCACGGTCTGGGCCGGGCCCGGCACCGTGTCGCTGCTCCCGCCACGGCGGCACCCCGAGACCATCACCCGGACCGGACTGGCCGTCACCGGCGTCACACTGACCACGGGAGCGCTGCTGTTCGGCCTCTACCAGCTGGCCCGACGCAGGTACGACCAACGACGCGACCAGCTCTGGGACGCCGCCTGGGCGCACCTCGACAACCACCGCATCCGCTGATGGCGCGGGGGCGCTGGTGTGATCGGCGTTCCCATCGGCGCGGCTCGATGACCGGGGCGGTGACCTTGATTCGGGTCAGGCTTCCTTGAGCGGCGCCGTCCAGGTCAGGACCGTGCCGCCATCTGGGCGGGGTTCGGCGGTGAACGAGCCGCCGAGCTTTTCGGCGCGTTCGCTCATGTTGCGCAGGCCGCTGCGGCGGCCTCCTTGGGGGATGCCGACGCCGTCGTCCTCCACCCGCAGACACAACACGTCATCGACGTCGATGGCCACGGTGACCTGCGACGCGCGGGCGTGACGCGCCACGTTGGACAGGGCCTCCCGCACGACGGCCTGCAGATGCTCGCCGATCTCGTCATCGACCGCGGTGTCCAGCAGCCCGTCCAGCCGCACCGACGGCGCGAACCCCAACTGCTCGGCGGCGGCGTCCACCAGCGCGTGCACCCGGCTGC
>NZ_VCKZ01000534.1 GCF_005889745.1 Actinomadura geliboluensis | reverse complement strand
TCCATGACCACGGCCGGGCCGGTGAAGCGGGTCAGCGATCCGCCGGCTCGCGGCCGACCTCGGCCTCGCCGTGAAGGTGGGCAAGTTCAACGCCGGGCAGAAGCTCAATGCGGCGTTCACGGCGGGCGCGATCCTCGTCATGCTCGGCACCGGCGAGATCATGACGTTCCCGGACCCGTGGGGCGACCGGTGGCGGACGGGAGCCACGTTCGTCCACGACTGGCTCTTCCTCGTCGTCGTCGTGGTGACAGCCGGGCACCTGTGGGAGGCGCTACGGGACCGTGAAGCGCTCACCGGGATGCTGACAGGGCGGGTGGACCGCGGCTGGGCGGCGCGCCATCACGCCGCCTGGGCCGATGCCCGGACGCGCGGCGACGAGCCGCAGGGCGCCGGATCGCAAGGGCGGCACCGGGAGGGCGCCTGAGGGACGTCCAGAATTTGCCGAACGCCACCCTCGGCATGTCTTGACTCTTCCCGTGAAAGCGCTGAAATGGGACATCGAGGCGGGGTTTCCACGGAATCCCCCCGCCGGGGCCGGTCCGTGCCGCGCTTCGCCTCAGCCGGCGGCGTCCCCGCCTGCCGGAACCCCGTGCCCGGAGGTGTGCGCAGATGCCTGCACTGACCGATCACCAAATCGAGACACGCGACGCGCTCGCACGGCGCCTGTGCGACGAGTTCACCACCTTCCCCTCGGACGCGGTCCGGCGGTGCGTGGACGACGTCCAGGCATGCATGGACCACCTGGGGCTGGACGCCACACCCGACAGCGTGGAGCGGATGGCGCGTGAGCACCTCACCGGCGTGCTGAAGTCGGAGCCTCCGTCCGGGCGCACCCCCGGCGGAGCGGTGGACGGCTGAGCGGCCCGCGCGGAAAGGGCGCGGATCCCGCCGGTGTTCGGCCGTGTCCCGGCCAACGTGCGCGCGCGATCTGAGAGGCTAGAAGGGTGAGTCCCCGCAGCCGCAACAGCTCCTCCGGGGACCCGGCCCGGGACGGCCACACCACCCCGGACGAGGTCTCGGCCATCTTCGACGGCATGCTGCAGCACGCGCGCGAACTCCTCGCCGTGCGCAGCCCCCTGGACGCGGAACTGATCGTCAGCGAGATCCTCGGTTCCTGGTGGGGGCACCGGCTCCCGGACGGCGACGTCGAGGAGGTCATCGGCGAGGCGCTGGTCGACCACGCCAGGGCCGCCGCCACGCCCGCCGCGCTGGCCCTGCTGACCGGGATGGCCTACATGGGCACGCCCCGGCAGGCGACCAAGGCCGAGCGCGCGGCCCTGGAGTTGATGGCCGGCGGCGTCCCGCGGCCGGGATGGGCCGACCGCGTGGGGATGGTGGAGCCGGAGGGGTGCTTCGTCTCCCGGGACGTCTACGGCGACCAGGACTCCATCATCTGCACCTACACCTACGGCGGCGCCGAACGGCACGCCCTGGTCATCGTGGTCGACCGCACCAAGGCCGGGGCCGTCCTGCCGTCCGGCGACCCGTTCGCCTCCGCCGCGCCGGCCGCGCCGCCGGTGAGCGGCATGGTCAGGGACGCCTGGGTCTCCTCGCGGGTCGACGCGCTCCTCGACCGGTGCCGCCGCGACGGCCGCGACAACCCGCTGATGCGGTTCGAGGAGCTCGACCTCCCCGACACCGCGGCGCTGCTGCGGAGCGCCCTGGAGCTCACCGACGGCATCGACGACCCGCCGGTGAACGACACCTTCGGCACCTACCACGCGTTCGTCCGCGCGCGCGTGGACATCCTTCCGCCCGGCGGGCGGCTGCCCCAGCCGCCGGTGTACGGCCGGGACAGGCGCGCCACGATCGCGGCCCGGTTCCTCGCCTCGGACGAGGCGGAGGAGCTGTCCGACCTGTCCGCGGCGAGCCGGTGCGTGGACCGGATCATCGACTACGGCTGCACCCACGACTTCGGCCGGCCGCTGCGGGTCTCCCCCGTCAAATGCGAGATGTTCCTGCTCGACTGGCTGCCGAGGAAGGTTCTGCTGTCCCCGTCGGAACAAGAGGCTGTCCCGCACGTGCTGGGAGCGTGGGTCCGCTGGGCGGGGCGGCGAACGGGTCTCCCGGAGGAGGGCATCAGGGCCACCCTGGACGCGCTGTGGGACGCCACCGCGAAGTTCGCCGACGCCTACCGCGACCCGGCCGCGTTCGGCCTCGACCGCGACCTCGTCAAGCGGCTGCTGCCCGACGGCGACCTGGAGGCGCTGCCGCGCCGCGCGTTCGCGATGCCGTTCCTGTCGGGCACCCACCGGCGGTCGGGCCGGCACGGGTTCATCGACCTGTCGAAACTCGATCCGTCCGACCCGGACGACCGCCGCGCGATCCTGGAGTTCGAGCATCCCGGCGCCGACGAGGCCCACCTCGACGCGCACGAGCGCCTCGCCGCGCGGCTGTGGGACGGCCGGCCCCCGCAGCTGTGGACGACCGCCCAGGCGCTGCTGGACGTCGGCTACGAACGGCACGAGATCCTGCACAGGCTGATCGCCGTCCTCGACCGCTTCGGGCACGCCCCGGAGGCGCTCCGCGACGCGCTGCGTGTGCTTCGTCACGAACCCCCGCCCGAGTGAACTCCCGGTTTGCGCGCGGCGTCCCCGACGACAATCATCGGGACCCGGGCATGGTCTCGCGGGGTCTCCGGGGCCCGGGGGCCGGCCCCCGGTCGTAGGGAGTGATCTTGTTGGAGTGGTCCGAGTTCGCCCGGCGGCTGGGACGTGAGCTGGCGGGGCTCGAGCGCGACACGATCCTCATCGTGCGCGAGCGGGAGGAGAGCCGTCACTACGTCCAGGCCATGCGCGAGCCCGACCGGCTCTACGCCGAGGCCGTGAGCAACAACTTCCTCGACGGGCCGCTGCTGCTCACGGTGGCCGACGAGGAGGTCATGAGCGACGCGGGCTGGCGCCCGCCCGCCGACCCCGCGCCGCGCAACTGGTGGACGGAGCTGCCCGAGGCCGGCGCCCCCGGCGGGATGCTCGGCGTGACGGACGGCGACTACTCGCGGCTGGCCGACGTGATGGTCACGGCCCTGCGCGACGTCCAGGGCGTCCGGCGCCCGTCCGACCTCGTCTACGAGTCGTTCCACCGGCACGGGACCGGCCTCATCGAACTCGTCGGGTTCGGTATCGACGTCGCCGACCCGTCCAGGGTGAACAAGCGGCGCGCCGCGTCCGGCGGGGTCCTGCCCGAGGCCGGCGCGCAGCCGGCCGGCCTGCCCCCGGCGGGGACGCCGCTGCCGCTGCCGACGGACGGGCTGCCGAGCGCGGAGGCCGACCTGCTGGAGCCCCGCCTGGCCGAGGCCAAGGCGAACGGGGACAACACCACCTACTTCAGGCTGCTGGAGAGCGCCGACCTCGTGCTCCCCGCGACCGCCTCCGCCGTGGAGGACCCCGACCGCGCCGAGTTCCCCACCATCACCATCGGCGGCGACACCCACGTCACCGTGTTCACCTCGCCGGGCGCCCTCGCGCGCACCGGCGACCGCCATCCCGGGCTGTACCGGCGCACCACCTTCGCGCGGCTGGCGTCCGGCTGGCCGGACCCGGCGTGGCGGGTGGCGATCAACTGGGGGCTGCCCAGCGAGGTGCTGCTCGACTCGTCCGCCCTCGTCCGGCTGAGCGGCGGGCCGGAAACGCCTCCCGCCACCCCGGAGGAGCCGCCCAACCCGTACGGGAGGGTCGATCCCACCGCGCTCTCCGGGCCGAACCCCGTCGCCGGTGGCTCGGCCCCCGGTCTGAACGGTTCGGTGCCGGGGCTGAACGGCTCCGTCCCGGGCCTGAACGGTTCCGTCCCCGACCTGCCCGGCGCGGACGACCCGCGCGACTCGTACGACGACTCGCATACGGCGATCGACCCGTACACGGTGGACGATCTGCGGGCGGCGCTGGCGGCGGGCACGGCCGAGCCCGAGGCACGCGAACCGGCACCGGCCGCGCCTCCACTCGGCGCACCGACGGACAAGCCCGCTGACAGGCCGGCGGACAAGCCGGTGGACAAGCCGTCCGACGACCGTGCACCGGACGTTCAGCCGCCAGTGGAGCAGCGGCCCCAGGACCAGCCGCGCAGCGACCCGCCGCCGGCCCCCCGGCCAGCGCCGGAGCAGCCCGCGAACCTCGCGCCGAGCACGCCGCCCTCCCCTGAGCCGCGCCCTGCGGGCGCTCCCATGCGGCTGCCCCACGGCACCCGGCTCTGGCGGACGGCCGGTGACGGTGACGAGACACCGCTCGCGGTGTACGACGCCATAGGCGGCGTCTGGACCCAGGTAAGGGCCGACGCCATCCCGGCACCCTGGACCGAGTGACGCACCGTTCGGCTACCGTCAAGTACGGCATCCTCGCCCCCGCGGACGTGAAAGTGGATCCCGAGTGGACTGGAACGACTTCGCCAAACGGCTGACGCTGGAGCTTTCACGGCTGCCGGTCAAGTCGTTCCTCATCGTGCAGGGGCCGAGCGGGCTGCCCTATGCGCAGGCGATGCGCTCCGAGGGCGTGCTGGACGCGGAGGCCGTCGGCAGCGCGTTCCTCCCCCGCCCGCTGGCCCCGCGGCAGGAGCGGCGGCTCAGCGCCCTCGGCTGGGAGTCCCCGGACGGTGAGGAGCGCAAGAACTGGTGGGACCGGTACACCTGGCGCGACCGCGGCGGCCGCACCTCGGCCGAGCACCTGGAGGCGTGCGCGCTGCTCGCCGGGCAGATGGTGGGCGCCTTCCGCGACGTGTACGGCATCGAGTCCCCGCTGGAGCTGGTCTACCAGGCGAGCAAGGCCGGGCCGGACGGCGGGCCGCTGGCCCTGCCCGGCCTCGGCATCCCACTGGCCGTGCCCGAGGACGAGGCGCGGCGGGCCGCGTCCTCCGCCCGTCCCGCAAGGCCGTCCGGCTCCGCCCTGGAGGACGCCCTCACCGACGCGCGTGAGCGCGGCGACCAGCACGGCTACCTGGAACTCCTCGCGCGCGCGACCCTCTACCTGCCCGCGCCGGGCGAGCCGGGCGCGGCCGGGCACCAGTTCGCCACGGCCCAGTTCGGGGACGGCACGTTCGTCCTGGCGTTCACCTCGCCCGGCGCCATGGACCGCTCCCTGCAGGGCCAGGCCGTCCACCACCGCGAGGCGACGCTGGCCGAGCTCGCCCGCCGCTGGCCGCACCCCGAATGGCAGCTCGCCGTGAACCCCGGCCTGCCCAGCGCCTCCTACCTGGACGCCAAGGCGCTCCTCGAACCCGAGGAGCCGCGCAGGCCCGCCACCCCGACGCCGCCGGCGCCGACGGACGTCCATGTGGCGGGGCCCGCGTCCCGCCGCCGGGCCCGCGACGCCGCGTCGCCCACCGACACCCGCACCGACCTCCGTCCGCCGCGGCCGCAGGCCGCCAAGCCGCCGTACGAGGGCGTGCTGAACGCCGCGCGCCGCACCGGCCGCCGCCCGTTCCAGGGCATGCGGGTCCTCGGCCGCGCGCCCGCCGACGACGGCCGCCTCCGGGACGCGACGCGCGAGGCGCTGTCCCTCTTCGACTGACCCGCAAGGG
>NZ_VCKZ01000533.1 GCF_005889745.1 Actinomadura geliboluensis | reverse complement strand
TCTCGGTCTTGGGCGGTCATTTCGGGGCTCCTTCAGGTTTCGGGAATCAGCGCGGGGCGCCGGGGGTTGCGCAGGGAACTATACCCCCCTAGGGTAAGCGACCGCTGGATATATACCCCCTAGGGGTAGAAGGAGGAGTCATGTCCGGACGTTCCGCACCGCCCGCCGCGCGCCGCTGGTGGGCGCTGGCGCTGATCGCGGCCGCTCAGTTCATGGTGATCATGGACACGTCGATCATCGGGGTGGCGCTGCCCCGCATCCAGGCGGATCTCGGGTTCTCGCAGGAGAACCTGTCCTGGGTGTTCAACGCCTATGTCGTCGCGTTCGGCGGCCTGCTGCTGCTCGGCGGCCGGCTGTCGGACCTGTTCGGCGCCCGCCGGCTGTTCTCCACCGGGTGGGTCGTCCTGCTCGCCGGGTCCGCCATGGCGGGCGCCGCCGGGAACGTCGGTGTGGAGCTGGCCGGACGCGCCGTCCAGGGCGTCGGCGCCGCGCTCATCGCGCCCGCCGCGCTGACGCTGCTGATGATGCTGTTCGGCTCCGAGCCGCGCGAGCTGACCAAGGCGCTGTCCCTGTACGGGGCGGCGGCACCGGCCGGCGGCACCGCGGGCGTGTTCCTCGGGGGCGTCATCACCGAGTACCTGTCCTGGCCCTGGGTCTTCTACATCAACATCCCCATCGCCCTGATCGCGCTGGCCGCCGCGCCCGCGCTGATGCCCGGCGGCGGGGGCGGCGCCCGCGGTCGGGTGGACGTGCTCGGCGCGCTGACCGTCACCGCGGGGCTGGGCGGCCTCGTCTTCGGCGTCGTCCGCGCGCCCGAGGTCGGCTGGAACGCGTTCGAGACCTGGGCGGTGCTGGCCGCCGGGCTGGTGCTGCTCGGGGTGTTCCTGGCGCTGCAGGCGTACCGCCGCGCCCCGCTGATGCCGCTGTCGATCTTCCGCGCGCCGAACCTGGCCGCCGCCAACCTCGCGCAGTTGCTGCTCGGCGGCGCGTGGATCCCCATGTGGTTCTTCCTGAACCTGTACCTGCAGCAGGTGCTCGGCTACAGCGCCTTCCCGTCGGGCGCGGCGCTCGTGCCCATGACCGCGCTGATCATGCTCGGGATGATCGTCCTGGCACCGCGGGTCATGGGGCGCCTCGGCGCCAAGGGCGCCATCGTCACCGGGCTGCTGGTGCTGGCCGCCGGGATGGGCTGGCTGTCGCTGATCCGCCCGGACGGGAACTACTGGGTGGACGTCCTGCCGGCCTCGCTGGTCGCCGCGCTCGGGATGTCGCTGGCGTTCATCCCCTCGCTCGGCACCGCGCTGTCGGCGGCCCGTCCGGAGGAGGGCGGGCTCGCGTCCGGCATCGTCAACACCGGCTACCAGGTCGGCTCGGCGCTCGGCCTGGCGGCCATGACCGCCATCGCCGCCGCCTCCGGCGCGGACCGGCTCGGGGACCTGCCCGCGCTCACCGACGGGTTCTCCGCCGCCTTCACCGGCGCCGCGCTCATCGCGCTCGCCGGCGCGGGACTCGCCGCCGTCACCCTCCGGACCCCCCGTCCGGACGCCGCGGGCGCGGCCGCGCCGCAGGCGGAGGGCGAGAAGACCGCCGGCCGCTGACATGGCCTGCGCGAAACGCGCGACGGCACGTTCACCGCACCCGGTGCGGGGAACGTGCCGTCGTCGTGCCGGACGGTCAGCTGTAGAAGTAGCGGGACGAGCGCGTCACGGTCGTCCCCCGCTCGCCCCAGTAGGTCTTGATGTCGGCGCGGTAGTAGGTGTCCTCGTAAGCGGTGGCGAGGCTGCGGCAGGTGCTGCCCGAGTTGCCGTAGTAGTTGTTGTAGTCCGTCCAGGACGGGCTGGGGCCCGACCGGCTGATCGGGACGAGCGTCACCTGCACCCAGCGGGCGCCGTCGGTGTTGTACGCCTGGGCGCAGAACTGGTCGCCGCCGTCGTTGTAGGAGACGGTGCCGTCGCCGACCGAGACCGGCCCGAAGGAGTTGGCCAGCGCCGGCTGCGCGACCGCGATGCTCGCCGCCGCGATGCCGAGGCCCACCACGGCCGTCTTCATCAGTGTCTTCATCGTGCCCCTTCCACCCGGGCGCGAGATGATCGCGCCGCTCGGTGTTGATCTTCGGTCGGCGGATCCGCCGGTGGAAGGGGCCTTCGCCATTGTTCGCCGGGCCGTCACGCCAAGTTCGATCTTGGTCGTGGCGCGGGGGCGTGGCGGCCGGCGCGCAAGGAACGCACGGCGAACGCAACATCAACAATGGGGCGGAGCCGCCCGGAGGAGCTCACGTGCTCAGGCCGGCCGCGCGGCGCATGGCGGTGCGGGCGCGGGCCGGCGCCGAGGCGTCCTCCAGCAGCTGGATCTCCTGGTTGGCGGCCATGGCCAGGCCGGCGATCACCGTGGCGACCTCCTCGGCGGGACGGTGCGGGCCGGGCAGCCCGGCCTGGGCGGCGGCGATCTCCGCCGTCAGCGCCCGGCGCTGGGACGCGACGATCTCGCGCAGCCGGTCGCGCAGCGGTCCCGGCCGCCCGTCCAGTTCGGCCGAGGCGGCGGTGAGGAAGCAGCCGCCGGGGAACGGGCATTCGGCCAGGTAGCCGACCCAGCCGTCGATCAGCCGGCCCAGCCGCTCCGGACCGGGCGGCAGCTCCGTCAGGGGGGCGACGACCGCCGCGCGGAACACCTCGCCGGCCTGGTCGAGCGCGGCCATCTGCAGGCGGTCGCGGGAGCCGAACGGGCCGACCAGCCCCGCCTTGCTCATGCCGAGCCGCTGCGCGAGCGTGCCGAGGGTCAGCCCCTCCAGCCCCACCCGGGAGGCGTCCCGCATCGCGGCCCGCACGATCCGGTCGCGGGTCCGGGCCGCTTCGGCCGCCGAGCGTCGAGGAGACATGCCCCAAGACTAGCGAACGGTCGTACGCTATTTTGGCGTACGACCGCGCCAAATGACGAGAGGCCCGTCCGGCATGACCGATCTGCTCCAACTCGACGCCACCGCGCTCGCCCTCCTGGGCCACGATGTCGCCCTTGTCCCCGACTCCGCGATGGGCGAACCGACGCCCTGCGACGGATGGACGGTCGCCGACCTGCTCCGCCACATGAACGAGCGGCACGAGGCCATCGCCCGGACAGCGCTGCCGCCCGTCGAAGCGAGCGCGGACCCGCGCGACGACTTCGCCCGCATCGCCGCCCGCTGCCTCTCCGTGCTGGAGCGGGCCGGTGAGACCGTGGACCTGCCGCAGCGCGGCCCGACGCCGACCGAAATGGTCCTCGGCGTCCACACCGTCGACATGCTGGTCCACCGCTGGGACCTGGCGCGCGCATTGCGGACCGCGCCCGCCGTGCCGTCCCGCCTGGCCGAGGCGGCACTGCCGCTGGCCCGGGCCAACACCGCTCCGGGCAGCCCCCTCAACGGACCCGGCGGCGTCTACAGCCCACCGCTGGCCGAAGACCCGGCCCGTCCTGCGATCGACAACCTCGCCGCCCTCCTTGGCCGCGACCCGGACTGGACGCCGCCGGACGGGGTCAGCGGGTGATGGTGGCCGCGCGCAGGTGGCCGTCACCGGCGCCGAAGTAGACCACTCCATCCGTTACCACCGCGTTGGGGTCGCGGTCGTCCGCCAGCGTGACCTTGCCCAGGGAGGCGCCGTCAGCGGCCTTCAGGAGGTGCAGTTCGCCGGTCTTCGTGCCGACGTAGACCGTCCCGGACAAGAGAGTGGGTGACGAGGTCACCTGAGGAAGCTCACGGCGCCACAACACCGCGCCGGTCTTCGCGTTGAACGCGACCGCCTGCCCATCGTTCCCCTGGGTATCGGCGTTGCCGCTGATGTAGACGACCCCGTCGGAGACCGCGGGGCGCGACGAATCCGAGAAGTCGCCGAGGTCGGTGGGGGTGTTCCACAGGAGCGCACCGTTGCCGGGGTCGCGCGCCGAAACGGTGCCGTCCTCACCGAGCCCGTACAGGACGCCACCGATCACGATGAGCGATTCCGGACGGCTGTGGAGCTCGTCCGAGAAGGGAGCCTTCCACAGGCGCTTGCCTGTTTCGGCGTTCAGCGCGTGGAGTTGCGGAGCCGGCTCTTCGTAGGTGCTCGCGACGTAATAGACGACGTTCTCGTGGGTGGTCATCTTCCACACGACCCCGGCTTCGTGGCTCCACGCCATCTTGCCGGTGCCGGTGTCCAGCGCGTACACCAACGACTTCTTTTCATCGGACGTCCGGTGGAAGAAGTACATTCGCCGACCGGACAGCGCTTCGCCGAGCAGCAGCGTCCGGTCGGGGCGTTCCCACAGCCGGCGGCCGGAGGCGGCGTCCAGGGCGAACACGCGGCCGCTGTCGCTGTCGCGTGAGGAGTCGGCGTAGGCGCTGAGGTAGACCCTGTTCCCGGCGAAGAACAGGGAGTTGCCGCCGCCATAGGCCCGGTCGTGCGTCCAGCGGGCCTTGCCGGTGCGGGCGTCCACGGCGTGGATGACTCCGTCGCCGTCGCCGAAGTACAGCGTCCCGTCCTTGAGCACCGGCGGCCAGGCCGGCTCCCCGCTGTAGGACCACATCTGCTTCAGGACCGGCGGGCTGGGCTCGGCGGCGCGATCGGTGCGGCCGCCCCGGTCGGCGTCCGGCTCCCCGCCGGTGAGGAACAGCGTGGTGGCGACGGTGACGAGGACGGTGACGGCGGCGAGGCCCGTCAGGACACGTCCCCGCGTGAGCAGCCGCCGGGGAGAGGGTCCTGGGGGCTGGCCTTGGTATGGCGCCGTCACAACGGCGGTGGGCGCGGGAGTGGGCGCGGGAGGCGGCGCGGGGACCGTGCGGGTGATCTCGGTCGTCAGCGGTTCGGGCAGCCAGCCGGCTCCACCGGGCGGCCATGCGCGCGACGCCCGGCCCAGTTCCTCGACCAGAGCGGAGACGGTGGGACGCCGGGCGGGGTCCTTGTCCAGGCAGCGGGCCACGATGTCCGCCAAGCCGGGCGGCACACCGGTGAGGTCGGGGGCCGCGTGGACGACCCGGTAGTTCAACGCGTGGACGGAGCCGCCGCCGAACGGCCCGGCCCCGGTCGCCGCGTACGCCAGGACGGCGCCGAGGGAGAAGACGTCGCTCGCCGGGCCGACCTCGCCGCCCCGCAACTGCTCCGGGGACATGAAGCCCGGCGTGCCGACCATCGCCCCCGTCACCGTCAGGCGGGTGCCCTCGGACGCCAGCGCGATCCCGAAGTCGATCAGGCGCGGACCGTCCGCGGCCAGCAGCACGTTCGACGGCTTGAGGTCGCGGTGCACCACCCCGGCGGCGTGCACGCTCTCCAGTGCCTCCGCGAGCGCCGCGCCCAGGGATCGGACCGTCCCGTCCGGCAGCGCGCCGTGCGCGTCGACCGCGGCCTTCAGCGACAGTCCGGGCACGTACTCGGTGGCCAGCCACGGCGGCGTCCCGTCCGGGTCGGCGTCGACCACGGCGGCGGTGAAGAAGCCGCTCACGCGGCGGGCCGCCTCGACCTCCCGGACGAACCGGCGCCGGAACCCCGGGTCCTCCGCCAGCCCCGCCCGCACCACC
>NZ_VCKZ01000532.1 GCF_005889745.1 Actinomadura geliboluensis | reverse complement strand
CCCGCCTCGGCCGGACGATCAGAGCCGCGAAATGGCCGGTGCTCCTCGCCTGGATCGCGCTCGCGATCGCGGCGACGGCGTTCGCGTCCCGGCTGGGCGACGTGCAGCGCGACGACTCCGCCGCCTACCTGCCCGGCGGGTTCGAGTCGAGCGAGGTGGCCCGGCTGACCGAGCCCGACCCCGCGCACCCGGACGCCGAGACCGCCGTCGTCGTCTTCCACCGCGCGTCCGGCGGGGCCCTGACCGCCGCCGACCGCACGGCGATCGCGGACGCCCGCGAGGAGGCCGCCGCGCTCGGCGTACCGGGGGTGCAAACACCGGGGCCGGTGCAGACGTCACCGGACGGCTCGGCGGCACTGTTCACCGTCGGCATCCAGCCGCATCAGGCCGATGACGACACCGTCGCGACGGCTGTTGAGCGGCTGCGCACCGCGATGCCCGACGCGGACTCCGCCGGGCTGCGCGCCCTGGTGACCGGCGAGGCCGGGCTCGACGTCGACAATGACGGCGGGGACGTGGACGGCCCGCTGCTGCTGACCAGCATGGCGATTGTCGCCGTCCTCCTGCTGCTGACCTACCGCAGCCCCGTCCTGTGGCTGGTGCCGCTGTTCGCCGCCGGGCTGGCGGTGATGGTCGCCCGGGGCGGCGCCTACGGCCTGGCGCGGGCCGGGCTGGCGGTCACCGACCTGTCGTCCGCCATCCTCATCGTGCTGGTGTTCGGCGCCGCGACCGACTACGCGCTGCTGCTGCTCGACCGGTACCGCGAGGAACTGGCCCGGCACGCCGACCGGCACGAGGCGCTCGCCGAGGCGCTGCGCCGCACCGCGCCCGCCATCGTCGCGAGCGCCGCGACCGTCACCGCCGGGCTGCTGTGCCTGCTGGTCGCCGACCTCGCCGGGCTGCGCGGCCTCGGGCCCGTCGCCGCGTCCGGGATCGCGGTGGCGCTCGCGGCGATGCTGACCCTGCTCCCCGCCCTGCTCGCCTGCGCCGGACGGTGGGTGCTGTGGCCGCGCGTCCCGTCCCCCGGGCGGGACCACGGCGCCGGGCGGCACCGGCTCTGGGGCGCCGTCGCGGGACTCGTCGGGCGCCGCCCCCGGCTCGTGGCCGTCCTCGTCACCGGCGCGCTCGGCTCCGCCGCCCTCGGGCTGACCGGCCTGCACGTCAGCGCCGACCCCGTCGACAAGGTGCCGCCGCACAGCGAGTCGGTCACCGGCCGTCAGGTGCTCGCGGACCACTTCCCGGACGGCGCGTCCGACCCGCTCGCCGTCGTACTGCCCGCCGGAGCCGCGCCCGCGACCGTGGCCGTCGCCGAACGGGCCGCCGCCGCGACGGACGGCGTCGCCAAGGTCGAGCAGACGCCTCCGCTCGCCGGCCGGGGCACGCTGCGCGTCGAACTCGCCGTCCCGCCCTACGGCGACGGCGCCGCCGACGTCATCGACCGGCTCCGCGACCGGCTCGGCGACGCGGCGCCCGGGTCGCTCGTCGGCGGGATGCCCGCCGTGCAGGCCGACTACCGGGACGCCGCGCTCGGCGACACCGCGCGGATCGTGCCTCTCGTGCTGCTGGCGATCACCGTGATCCTCGGGCTGCTGCTCCGGTCGGTCGTCGCGCCGCTGGTGCTGCTCGCGACCGTCGTGCTGTCCTTCGCCGCCGCGCTCGGCGTCTCCGCGCTGCTGTTCACGCACGCGCTCGGCCACGGGGGCGTCGCCGCCGACCTGTTCGTCTACATCTTCGTGTTCCTCGTCGCGCTCGGCGTCGACTACAACATCTTCCTGATGGAGCGCGTCCGCGAGGAGCGCCGCCGCGCCGCGACGGCGGAGGCGGTCCGCCGGGGCCTCACCGCGACCGGCGGCGTGATCTCCGCCGCCGGGCTCGTCCTGGCGGGCACGTTCCTGGCCCTCACCCAGATCCCGGACATGACGGTCGCCGAGGTCGGGCTCGCCGTCGCGATCGGCGTCCTGATCGACACCCTCCTCGTCCGGTCGCTCCAGGTGCCCGCCCTGGTCACCTGGCTCGGCGACCGGACGTGGTGGCCCGGCGGACGTTCCTGACCTGCGCTGACGGGTACCGGGTCGGCATGGCGGCACCGAAGGTCGGCTGGATCGGGACCGGCCGCATGGGCACGGCGATGGCCGGGCGGCTCGCCCGCGCCGGAACCGACGTCACCGCCTGGAACCGCACCCTCGCCAAGGCGGAGCCGCTCCGGGAGGACGGCGCGGCGGTGGCCGCGTCGATCGCCGACCTGCGCGGGAAGGACGTCGTCTTCACGATGGTGTCGTCGTCCGCCGCCCTGGAGGACGTGCTGCTCGGCGCGGACGGGCTGCTCGCCGGCGACCGCGTCCCCCGCGCCGTCGTCGACTCCTCCACCGTCTCCCCGGAGTCGTCGGCACGCGTCCGCGCAGCCTGCGCGGAGCGGGGCGCCGGGTTCCTCGCGGCGCCGGTCAGCGGGAACGCCGGGGTCGCCGCCGCCGGCGGGCTGAGCCTGGTCGTGTCCGGGCCGCGCGACGCCTACGACCTCGCCGCGCCGCTGCTGGAGCGGATCGGCAGGTCGGTGACCTACGTCGGCGACGGCGACTCCGCGCGGCTGGTCAAGATCGCGCACAACCTGATGCTGGGGATCGTGACGCAGGCGATGGCCGAGATCACGGTGCTGGCGGAGAAGGGCGGCGTCTCCCGGCGCGCGTTCCTGGAGTTCCTCAACGGCAGCGTGCTCGGCTCGGAGTTCACCCGCTACAAGTCGCCCGCGTTCGTGAACCTCGACTACACGCCGACGTTCACGCCCGTCCTGCTGCGCAAGGACTTCGACCTCGGGCTCGACGAGGCCCGCCGCCTCGGCGTCCCCGTGCCCGTCACGGCGCTCACGGCACAGCTCGTCCAGGCCAGCGTGGGGACGGGCCGGGTGGACGAGGACTTCGCGATCCTGCTCGACCTCCAGGCCGCGGCCTCCGGCCTGGACCTGGAACCGGAGGACACCGGCCCCGACGACTGACGGCCGGTACCGGTTCCCAACGGCGGGCGCGGGTTCGTGAACCGCGTCCGGAGACGAGCGAACTCTCTGTCGAACAGTAGCGTCTATCTGTAGGCGAGCCGTCCGATCCCCCCGCCGACGATGGAGAACCGCGACTATGATCATGCGCCTGACGCCGGGCACGGCCGTGCCGGATCCCGGCACCGCGGCCGGGGAGGGAGCCGAGTGAGCGGTGTCGCGCCGGTACGGGCGGGCGACCCGGAGCGGCTCGGGCGGTACCGGATCACCGGACGGCTCGGCGGCGGCGGGATGGGCACGGTGTTCCTCGCCCTGTCGCCGGGCGGCCGCGCCGTCGCGGTGAAGGCGGTGCGGGCCGAGCTGGCGGAGGACCCGGGGTTCCGGCGCCGGTTCGTCCGGGAGGTCGACGCGGCCCGCCAGGTGAGCGGCTTCTTCACCGCCGCCGTGGTCGACGCCGACCCCGAGGGGACGCCGCCGTGGCTGGCCACCGAGTACGTGCCCGGGGTCTCCCTGGAGGCGGCGGTGGCCGCGCACGGCGCCTGGCCGGAGAGCACGGTGCTCGCCTTGGGCGCCGCACTGGCGGAGGCCCTGGAGAGCGTCCACGAGGCGGGCGTGGTGCACCGCGACCTCAAACCGTCGAACGTGCTGCTGGCGGCGGACGGCCCGCGCGTCATCGACTTCGGCATCGCGCGGGCCGCCGAGGCCACCGAGCTCACCGAGACCGGCATGGTCATCGGCACGCCCGGCTTCATCGCCCCCGAACAGCTCGTGGCCGACGAGGTCACCGCCGCCGGCGACGTCTTCGCCCTCGGCGCCGTGCTGGTGTTCGCGGCGACCGGCACCGGCCCGTTCGGGGCCGGGCACGCCCACGCCCTGAACTACCGGGTCGTCCACGAGGAACCGGACCTGACGGGCGTACCGCCCGCGCTCGCGGCCGTCGCCGCCCGCTGCCTGGCCAGGGACCCCGCCGGGCGTCCCACCGTCCCCGACCTGGTCGGCGAGCTGAGCCGCCTGGCGGGCACCGGGCAGGCCGCCGGCTTCTTCACCGAGGCGGGCTGGCTGCCCGCCCCGGTCGCGACGGACGTCCTCCGCGTCCGCTCCGCACCGCTCCTGCCCGCGCCCGGCACGCCCGCCCCACCGGGTGGTTCCGTTCCGCCGGGTGGCGCTGTCCCGCCCGGCGGCGCTGTCCCGCCCGGTGGATTCGTTTCGCCTGGTGGCCCCGTCCCGCCGGGTCGGGCTGTTTCGCCTGTTTCGGTGGGGCGGACGTCGGCGCTCAGCCGCGGGCGGCGCCGGGTCCTGGCTGCGGTGGCCGCCGCGGTGGCGGTCGGGGTCGTCGTCGCGGCGGTCGTCCTCGCGGTGCGTCTGTCCGGTGACGACGGCGAGGCCGAGGCGTCCGGGCAACCGAAGCGCAAGGAGCTGTGGACCTTCCCGCTGGAGGAGGGCATGCACCTGGCGCAGGTGATCGGCGGCACGGCGTACATCGACGACCAGAAGGGCGGCCTGTACGCCCTGAACACCGAGAACGGCCGGCTGCGCTGGAAGTACACGCATTCCCTGGGCGTGGGCGTCCCGACGGGCCCGCTGTTCCTGGGCGCCACCGATTCGATCGTGTACTACGGCGCCGGCGACTACACCTATGCCCGGGACGCCGCGAGCGGCGCGGAACTGTGGAAGTGGAAGGACAACGGCATCCATCCGTCGATCGAGGTGGTCGGGGAGAAGATGTACGGGTCGGACGTCCGGCTGATCGCGCGCGACGCCCGCACCGGGCGGGAGCTGTGGCGGAACCGCTACGAGGGCTTCTCGAAGAAGGGGCCGGCCGTCTCCGGGGGAGTCGTCTTCGCCGTGATCAGTGACGGCACCCTGCGCGCGGTGGACGCGGAGACCGGCGCGAACCTCTGGCGCCTCAAGGTCGGGGACGAGATCGAAACGTCCCCCATCGCCGCGAACGGAACCGTCTACTACGGCGTCCGGGACGGTTCACTGCACGCGGTGAACGCCGCGACGGGCCGGTACGCGTGGAAGCAGGGCTTCGAGGGCGCCTCCTGGGACCCCGCCATCGCCGGCGGGGCCGGCACCCCGATCGTCGAGGACGGCGTCGTCTACTTCGAAAACGACGGCTACGTCTGCGCCTTCGACGCCGCTACCGGCAAGCCGCTGTGGCGGCACAAGCCGGGCGTGGACGAGGCCCATCTGGTGTCGGTCCAGGACGGGAAGGTGCTGTTCGACGACGGCAGCGACGAGGGCGCCGGCAACCTCTACGCCCTCGACGCCCGCAGCGGCACCCGCCTGTGGCAGGAGCACGTGGGCGGGAGCCTGGGCCTCATCGACGGCCGGCTCTATGTCGAGGAAGACGACGTTCTGCGCGTGCTCTCGGGCACCGTCTGATGGAGAGGGCAAGCGGAGTGGAGGCGTACGCGCCGCTGGAGGCGGGCGACCCGGAGCAGCTCGGGCCGTACCGGCTCGCCGGGCGGCTCGGCGGCGGCGGGATGGGCCAGGTGTTCCTGGGGTCGTCGCCGGGCGGGCGGGCGGTCGCGGTGAAGGTGG
>NZ_VCKZ01000071.1 GCF_005889745.1 Actinomadura geliboluensis | reverse complement strand
GTGGAGGCGGGCAGGGTCCGCGGCACGGGCGGGCCCGGCGGGGCGGCCGGGTCCTCGCCGAGCGCCCACCGCTCCGCCGCGTCCACCCGGGCCAGCGCGTCGGCCGGAGGCAGCCCGGTGAGGCCCAGCCAGGTGACCGCGCGGGTCGCGAAGGACGCGGCGCGCAGCTCCGGGAGGCGCTGGACGGCCGCCGCGATCGGCAGGACCGCCCGCGCCGTGACCGACTCGCAGGCGAGCATGGAGAGGGAGGGCAGGTCCGCGCCGGTCTCGCGGAACGGGTGCGGCCACGGGCGGGACGCGCCGGCGGCGCCGCACACCGGGCAGCCGACCAGGTCGACCCGTACCGCCGGAGCGTCCGCGTCCGTGGCCGCGAACGGCGGGGTCAGCAGCGCGCACTCCGCCTCCCGGACGGCCATCGCCCGGACGTGGCGGTCGAGGTCAGCCCGCATGGCGGCCTCCGATCGCCGCGAGGCCGCCGCGCGCCGCGACCAGCCCCGCGCGCACCGCCGCGACTCCGAGGTCGGCGAGCGCCGTCCGGCCCGCCCGCCCGGCCACGGCGTGGTCGTCCTCGGACAGCCCCGAGTCGACCCAGGTCTCGACCGCCGTCCGGGTCAGGGGGCCGCCGCCCGGTGGCGGCGCGCCGGCGGACGCCACGTCCGCGCCGAGCAGGAACCCGGCCGCCCACACCTCGGTCGCCGGGCGGACGAGCCGGCCGGGCAGCCGGCCCATGCGCGGCGCCGCCTCGGCGAGCACCGCCTCCGGGTCCCGGCCGGTGAGCGCGCAGGCGTCGTACCAGTACCAGCCGAACTTGTGCTCGACGGGCTCGCGGTCCATGAGCCGGACGCCGCAGCGGGAGTCCAGCAGTTCGACGGCGTACGGGCCGGGTTCGAGGTGTCCGGCGGTGGACCAGTGCCCGTCGGGGACGGCCGCGCGGGGGGCGAAGACCGTCGAGTGCAGGCGGCCGTGGTGGCCGACGATCGTCGGATCGTGGCCGTGGTCGAGCAGGTGCGGCACGGTGGCCACGACGGGGACGCCCTCCCGGCGGCAGAAGACCACCACCTGCTCGTCGTCGTCCTGCGCCTCGTCGGGGACGCCGGCCAGGTGGGCGGCGAGCCGCCGCGCCGCGGCCACGGGCAGGACGAGCCCCTGGGTGGGCGTCCACTCCGTCGCGGAGAGCGGGACGCACGCCGTGCCGGCCACGGCCCCCCGGCGCGCGAGGTAGGAGTTGTGCGGGCTGTTCCAGTGGGAGTACATGGCGATGCCGTGGTCGGGATGCGCGGCGACGACCTCGTGCAGGTGCCGGGCGAATCCCGGGGCGGGCACGACGTCGTCCTGCAGCACCAGGTGGTGCGTGGAGTCGTCGTCGATCGCCGCCCATGCCCGTTTGGCGGTGCGCAGCGGGCTCGGCGCGGCGTCCGGGTCGGGATCGCGCACGATCCGCGGCCGGAGCGCGCCGAACGACGCGGTGAGCGCGCGCAGCCGCTCCGCGCGCCGGGGATGATGCATGATCACGGTGCCGATGCGGATCGGTCCGCCATGGGAGCCGCGGGAATCGTGTGCCATTCGCCCTGTCTCCGCCCGAGGGGCGTGAAGTCGCCGTGTCCGGTGGGTGTTCATCTTCGGCGGGGCGAGGGCGCCTCCGTAACGCCGGAACGGGCACGCCTACGGGCGGACGGATGGGCCGCCCGTCCGGGCCCGCACGATCGCCCTGCCCGATGGGCCTGCCCGTTCGTCCAGGGTGCGCCCGGCGGCGGGGCGGCCGTGCACGGTCCAGCCGGCGGCGGACCGCTCGGGCGCCGTCCGGCCGGACATCGTGCGCCAGACGAAGCCCAGCTCGAGCCGGCTCCGGACGCGGAGCACGTTCATGATCGTCGTCACGTGGCGCTGCACGGTCCGGGTGGAGCTGCCGAGGCTCGCGGCGATCTCCTTGTCGGCCATCCCGGTCGCGAGGAGCCGCAGCACGTGCAGGTGGACGGGGGCGAGGACCGCGTCCTCCCCGGTGTCCTCGGCGGCGTCGCGCCAGTACCGCTCGAAGATGGCGAGCAGCGAGGCGACCGCGCCGGCGGGCGCGTCGACGCGGATCCAGTCCGTCAGGCGCGGTTCCCAGGCCAGGGCCGCGACCTCCCGGTCCACGATGGCGAGGTACAGGGGGAGGCCGTACGCCAGCACGACGCGCGTGCTGACGCCGCGGCGATCCGGCGGCGGGGGAGCCTCGAACCCCTGGGGTTGCAGGACGAGGACCTCGCGCCGCGCCGAGTCCAGGAGTTCGCCGGCCCGCCGGCGGCCCGCCGCCGCGGCGGACGGTAACGGTCGAGCGGCTGCGGATGGGGGAGTCGGCGCAAGGGTGAGCCCCCGACGGCCCGTGGCCATGGATTCCTCCAGTGGTCTGCGACGCCGACGAGAGTACGGACCGCGGGCCGGCCCCGTAACCGGGGCAGCCTGGGGAACCCGAGAGGGGATTCCCCGGTGTCCCCGGGCCGGTCACCGCGCTGGAGTCATTGCGCCTGGAGGAAGAGCAGGACCGCCCGCACCCGCCGGTGAAGGCCCGCGTCGTGCGGGATGTCGAGCCGCTCCAGGATGGCGGTCACGTAGCTCTCGACCGTCTTGGGCCGCAGGTTCAGGCGCTCGGCGATGGCCTGGTTGGTGAGCCCCTCCGCCATCAGCGCGAGCACCTCCCGCTCCCGCGGCGCCAGCCGGCCCACCGGCCCGGCGGCCTGCTGCCTGGCCATGAGCTCCTCGACGATGACCGGGTCGATGACGGCGCCGCCCTCGACGACCCGGTGCAGCGCGCCGACGAGCTGGGAGACGTCGACGACGCGCTCCTTCAGCAGGTAGCCGACATGGCCCTCGCCGCCGTTGACCAGGTTGAGCGCGTACTCGATGTCGATGTGCAGGGAGAAGAGCAGCACGGCGACGTCCGGATGCCGCGCCCTGATCTCCTGCGCCGCCATCAGCCCCTCGCCGGTGAACGTGGGGGGCATCCGGATGTCGAGGATCACCACGTCCGGGGGGAGCCGCCGCACCTCGTCGAGCAGCTCCTCGGCGTCGCCGACCGTCGCGACGACCTCGACGCCGCGCTGGGAGAGCAGTGCCGCGATGCCGTCGCGGATCAGGACCGCGTCGTCGGCGATGATGACGCGCAAGAGAATTCCCCGATGATCGACGTGCCCTGCCCCGCGGTGCTGACGACATCGAAGGTACCCCCGATCGCCGACACCCGTTCGGCGAGACCGGACAGCCCCCTGCCGTCCGGGGCCGCCTGGCCGATGCCGTCGTCCTCGACGGACACCCGCAGCGTGCCGCCGCGCTGCCGCAGGCTCACGGTGACGGCGCGGGCCCGGGCGTGCCGGACGGCGTTGGTCAGTCCCTCGGCGACCAGGAAGTAGGCGGTCGCGGACAGCTCCACATCGAGTCCGGCGGGCGCCTGCCCGGTCAGGGTGACCGGCAGCGGCGCCGCCTCGGCGAGTTCGCGCAGGGCGCCGTCGAGGCCCCGCTGGAGCAGTGCGGGGCGGCGTCCGCGGGAGAGCCTGCGCAGCTCCTCCAGCGCCCGCTGCAGTTCGGCCGCGGCGCTGTCGAGTTGTGCGCGGGCCTCCCCGGCGCCGCCCGCCGGCAGGTGGTCGCGGGCGATCTGGACGGCGAGCATCGCGTTGAGCATCCGGAACTGCGCGCCGTCGTGCAGGTCGCGCTGCAGCCGCCGGCGCACCTGGTCGACCTGCGCCTCGGCCGCGCGGCGGAGGGTGTCCAGCTTGGTGGCGTTGCGCGCCAGCCACATGCGCAGCAGGCCGCCGGCGACCGTGATCGCCAGCAGGACCTGGAGGGCGACCGCGGCAGCGTTCAGCGGGAGCCGCAGCCGCCCGGTGACGGAGAACGGGAGGAGGTAGGGCAGCAGCGGCTCGATGGCCAGGTGCAGTCCGATCAGGATCCCGAGGGTCCACGCGGGGTAGAGCTCGCGCCGCCAGCACGAGCGCGACCAGCGGCGCACCAGGACCAGGACGACGAGCACGGCGACCGCGACGACGTGCGCGTGCGCGAGCACCGCGACGGGGCCCTCGGCCCTCCACCCCATGGAGACGCAGGACAGGCAGGGCTCGAAGCGGCTGCGGTCCATGGCGTGGTAGTCGGCGTAGAGCGTCAGGGGCAGGAGCAGGGTCAGCGCGACGGTGGCGCGCTCCAGCCGGTCGGCGAGCCGGAACTCGGGGAAGGCGAGCAGGACGCCGACCGCGAGCGGGGCGGGCAGCGCGCGGCCGAGCAGCGTGAGCTCGTGGGCGGCGCCCTGCCCGGCGGGGTCCAGCAAGCGCAGCGGCCAGGTCAGGCCGGCGACGATGAGCAGGAGTCCGAGTCCGCGCGAGGGTCGCTGGTGGGCCAGCAGCATCCCGCTGGTGAAGAAGGCGGAGGTCAGCATGATGACGGCGGCGGGGAAGACGACCCCGCCCTCACCGGACCGGGTGACCGCGAGCACGGTGGCGCCGGTGCTGGCGGCGACCGTGGTCGTGATGAGGGCAAGGGGCCAGTGCCGTACGGCCGATGGAAACGTGGAACGCATGAAGGAGGGTTGCCTCGCATCCCGGTGAACCGCGTTGATCGAGTTCCGTACTTCTCCTCTTGATCATAAGTTGCGCCCGGAGTGGCTTGCCAGAATTGGCTGGGTCTGGCCAGTTTGAGCCTTTTTCGGCTTTTGGGAACTGCGGTGCCGGCGTGTAGTAAACCAAACAGGTCGGAATTGGTGACTTCATGTCTGAAAAGTGACACCGAGCTTGCTGTGGGGCGTCGTGTGCGTTGTCATGACAAGGCCCGGTACGGGCCACAGGGGGACAGAGGAGTGGTGACGATGAGGCACAGCATCGGGGGCGCCCGGCGGCAGGAGGCGGCGGGCCTCAGAGTGGCGATCGACATCGGCAACGAGGTCCTGGCCCGCGGGCTGGAGGACGTGCTCCGCGGCGTCGCGGGCGTCGGGGCCGTGCGGCGGTGCAGGAGCAGGGCGGAGGCGGGCATGCTCGCCGGCTCGGGGGAGACCGACGTGATCATCCTGACCGGCGCCGAGACGGGATGGCTCGGCGAGGTGCCGCCCGGCGCCGCGGGCCGGTCCGCGAAGGTGCTCGTCCTGCTCGACCAGACGGAGGCGCGCGAGGCCTCGCTCCTGGCCTCGATGGGGGCCGACGGCTTCCTCGTCCAGCAGGAGATCACCGCCGAGTCGCTGGGCGAATCGATCGAGCGCATGGTGCGCGGAGAGGTGCCGATGCCGGCCCGGCTGGCCCGCGAGCTGCTCTCCCGCGCCGGATCGCCGCCGCCGGAGCGGGCTCCGCGCCCGGTCCGGCTCACCGCGCGCGAGCAGGAGACCCTGAACCTGCTGGCCGAGGGGCTGAGCAACAAGCAGATCGCGCGCCGGCTCGGCATCTCCGACCACGGGGCCAAGCGGCTCGTGACCAGTGTCCTGCTCAAGCTCGGCGCGCCCAACAGGACCGCCGCGGTCGTCACCGCGATCAGGGCGGGCATGGTCGGCGAGCCGTCGGCGCGGAACCGGTAAGCGTTTTGTATGCGCCATTTGCCAGTATGGCCGGGTGGCTCCCGCCAAGCGCATGACGACCGCACGGAAAACCGTCGCCCAATGCCCAATGGACGGCCCGCGTCCGTCCATTGACCGCGCCATTGCCCGGGCGTGCCTCGCCACGGCGCGCGAGGAACTCCTCGTGATGTTCCCGGGCACCGGCGAGGAATGGGAGCGCTTCGGCCGGCCCGTGCGGCCGGCGGCCCGCCGGGGGATGCGGGTCGTCGTCCGCGAGGCCGGCCGCCGCCGCGCCCGCGGCGTCCGGGTCCGCGCCGACCTGTCGGCGTTCCTCGTGGTGGCGGACCGCGTCGTCGGCGTCCACGCCGACGAGCGCGGCCGGGCGGGCGTCGTGCGGGGCGCCGACCGGATCGCGGAACTCGTCGAGGCATTCGAATGTCACTGGGGGCACGCTCGACTGCCCGACGAGGAGGCCGACCCGGCGGTCCACCTGCAGGAGGAGATACTCGGCCGGCTGGCCGCGGGCGCCACGGACGCCGTGGTCGCCAAAGAGCTCGGCATCTCCCGGCGCACCGTCCAGCGCCACGTCAACAGGACGATGGACGCCCTCGGCGTGCGCAGCCGGTTCGAGCTGGGCATGCGCCTGGCCGCGGGGGACTGGGCGGGCGCGTGCGGGTGCTGACCGCGGGCCGGCGGCCGGCGGGCGACGGGGTCAGCGCTCGTCGAGGAGCGCGCTCGTCTCGGCCGCCGCCGCGGCGTCCCCCAGGCGCTCGTAGACGCTGACCGCCTCGCCCCAGACCTTCTTGGCGGCGGCTTCGTCGCCCTGCTCCGAGTGGACCGAGCCGAGCACGCGGAGCGTGTCGGCGAGGAAGGCGTCCCAGCCGCGCGTCCGCCACAGGCGCGCCGACTCCTCCAGGTGCAGCCGGGCCGACGCGAGCCGGCCCGCCGCCAGGTCGAGCTCGCCGAGGACCTTCAGGGCGTCGGCGAGATGGTGCCCGAACCCGTGGCGGCGGCTGAGGAACAGCACCGAGTTCACCGTCGGGAGCGCCCGCTCGTCGCCGAGGGCCGCGTAGAGCTTGGAGAGGTAGAGCAGGGAGAACGCCTCCGCGTAGTGGTCCCCGAGCTCGTGGCAGACGCGCAGCGAGTCCACGAGCAGCTCGTGGCCGCTCTCGATGCGTCCGGTCAGGCAGTGCGCGGCGCCGAGGAACTGCATCGCGGTGGCCTCGAACCGGGGGTTGCCGAGCAGCCGGGCGAGCGCCAGGCACCGCGTCAGGTGCCGGGCGGCCGGCTGCGGGCGCCCCTCCCCGCAGGCGATGCCCATCATCAGGTGCGCCCGCGCCTCGCCGCCCAGGTGGTCGGTCTCCTGGGCCAGCCGCAGCGCCTCCCGCGCGCTCTCCAGCGCCTGCTCGGAGTCGCCGCGGGCGATCAGCCCCCAGCACTGCGCCACCAGGGCGTCCGCCATCCCCCGCCGCTCGCCGGCCTCCTCGAACAGGCGCAGCAGCCGGCTGGCCTCGGCGTAGGAGGTGGCCATCGCGTTGCCGGTCTCCTCGGTGGAGATCCAGGTCGTCATGTCGATCAGGCCCCGCAGGAGGACGGCCTCGCCGAGCCGGTCGCCGGCCGCGGCGCACAGCGCCATCGCCCTGCGGTGCAGCGGCACCCAGTCCTGCGTCAGGCTCCTCATGTCGAGGTACTTCTCCATCGACGCCGCCAGGTCCCAGGCGAACCCGGCCAGCTCCAGCTCGCAGGCCTGCTCCACCGCGGCCGCCATCGCGGCCCGTTCCGTGTCGAACCAGGCCATGGAATCGGCCAGCAGGCGCTCCGTCACCTCGGCGGGCAGCTCGTACCGGGGCGCCGGTCCGTGGAGGGCCGCGTAGCAGGGGCCCGGTATCCGCTCCGCGGCGCGCTCGGCCAGCCGCAGCCAGGCGCCGAGGGCGCGCCGCACGGCCGCGAGCCGCTCCGCCGCGGACTCCTCCCGGGCCGCGAGCTCGCGGGCGTAGATCCGGACGAGGTCGTGGTAGCGGTAGCGCGGCTCCCCGCCGGCGCCGGTGCCGGTGGCCACGAGGAGCTGGGCGTCGATCAGGGTCTCCAGGTGGGCCCGGGCCGCCCGGTGGGAGCCGCCGAGCAGCGCGGCCGCGACCCAGCCGGCGAAGTCGGGGGCCTCCAGCAGGCCGAGCAGCCGGAACAGCCGCTTGGCCGGGCCGGGGAGCCGCTGGTAGCTGAGCCGGAACGAGGTGCGCACGGCGAGGTCGCCCGCGGTCAGCTCGTCCAGCCGGTGCCGCTCGTCGCGCAGCGAGTCGGCCAGCCACGCGAGCGTCCGGTGCGGCCTGCCCGCCACCCGGGACCCGGCGATGCGGACGGCCAGCGGTATGCCCCCGCACAGCCGGGCGACCTCGGCGGCGGTCGCGGGATCGGCGCCGATCCGCTCCGCGCCGATGATGCGGCCGAGCAGCGCGACGGCCTGCCCGGCGTCGAAGACGTCGAGGGCGAGGTGGCCGGCCCCCTCCAGGCCGGTGAGCGGGAACCGGCCGGTGACCAGGACCGCGCTGCCCGGCGCGCCGGGCAGCAGCGGGCGGACCTGGCTCTCGGCGGACGCGTCGTCGAGCAGGACCAGGACCCGGTGGCCGGCGAGGACCGTCCGGTAGAGCGCGGCCCGGTCCTCCAGGGACCGCGGCACGTCCTGCCCGCGGACGCCGAAGGCCCGCAGGAAGCCGCCGAGCACCTGCGCCACGTCCACCGGTTCCCCGTCGGCGGTGCGCAGCCGCGCGTAGAGCTGCCCGCCGGGGAAGCGCGAGACCAGCCGGTGCGCCACGTGCAGGGCCAGCGTGGTCTTCCCCACCCCGCCCATGCCCGTGATCACCGCGACCGGCGCGGACTCGCGGGCCGACAGCAGCCCGGTCAGCGCCGTGACCTGGTCCTCCCGGCCGGTGAAGTCCGGGATGAGGGGAGGCAGCTGCGCCGGGACGGGCAGCCGGGCCGCCCGGACGGCCTCCCGCGGCCGGTCGTCCTTGGACAGCGCGGCGAGGTACGCCGCCTGGACGCGCGCCCCCGGATCCACGCCCAGCTCCGCCGTGACGCTCTCCCGGTACGCCTGGTACCGGCGCAGCGCCTCGGCGGTGCGCCCGTCGGCCGCGAGCAGCTCGATCACGCCCGACTCCAGCCGCTCGTCCAGCGGGGACGCCTCCGCCAGCGCGGCGACGCGGTCGAGGACCGTGCCCGCGCGTCCCGCCGCCACCGCCGCCGCGGTCAGCTCCGCGGCGGCGGAGTGGACCTCCTCGGTGACCGCGCGCAGCAGGGGGTCGGAGGGGCCGGTGCGGGGCAGGTCCGCCAGCAGGGGCCCGCGCCAGAGCGCGAGGGCCGACTCGAGCAGCTCCGCCTTGTCCGCGGCGCCCTCGGCGGCGCCGGCCCGGTCCACGAGCGAGCGGAAGCGGCCGAGGTCGACGGCGGCGGCCGGGAGGGTGAGGCGGTATCCCGAGCCGTCGTGGTCGAGGGTCCAGCCGGGCTCCGGCGCCGGGTCGATCCGCCTGAGCCACTGCCGCAGCCGGGAGACGCCCACCTGCACCGACCCCGGCCTGACCTCCTCGGGACCTCCGGCCCAGGCGAGTTCGACGAGGCGGTCCGCGGGCAGGGCGTCCGGCGCGGCGACGAGCAGGGCCCCGAGCAGGCCGCGCAGGATCGGCGAGCGGGGAGGCGGCACGGGCGCGCCGTCCACCTCGACGGACAGCGGTCCCAGCACGGCGAAGCGCAAGCCCACGGAACCCACCGTCTCCAGCCTCCGTCGCGACTCGGCCTGGTGCCCGACGAATTAGTGTAAAAGGGGGAAGTGATGCGCGCAGCGATCATCCCCTCTCCCGTGCCGGCGGCGGTGGTCCGGCGGGCGCGGTACGCGATCTCGACCGTCTACGCCGCCGAGGCCCTCGCCTTCTCCACCGTCATGGCCCGCGTCCCGCAGGTCCAGCACGAGAACGGGCTGAGCGACCAGGGCATCGGCGTACTGGTGGCGCTGGTCCCGGTGCTGGCGGTCGCCGGCGGCCTCGGGGCGGCGAGGCTGTGCGGCCGCAAGGGGTCCGGGCTCGTCCTGCGCTGCGCCCAGCCGCTGTTCTTCGCCGCGGTCGTCCTGCTCGGCACGGTCCGGGGGGCCGCGCCGCTCACCGCCGCGGTCGCGCTGTTCGGGACCTCGCTCGGCATGATCGAGGCGGCGCTGAACGCGCAGGCCGTGGCGATCGAGAGGCACGAGGGCCGGTCCCTGGTCAACGGCTTCTTCGCGGTGTTCAGCGGGATGAGCATCGCCGGTTCGCTCTGGGGCGCGCTGGCCAACCGCCTCGGCCTCTCCCTGGCCGCGGGATTCCTCGTCCCGGCGCTGGTGGGACTGGCGGTCGCGGTGGCGACGACCGGGGCGATCCTGTCCAGGGCCCGGGAGAACCCGCTCGGACCCGCGGCGGAGCGGGCCCGCGCCCGCGCGGCGGCGCTCGGGGTGCCGTGGCGCCCGCTGCTGGTCCTCGGCGCCCTGCTCGCCGCCGCGTACGTGGCCGAGGGAGGGATCGCGGGGTTCGCCGTCAAGTACGTCCGGGACGAGCTGGGCGGCGCGGACGCGGTCGCGCCGCTGGCCCTGACCGCGTTCGCCGCCGCGACCGTCACCGGGCGGGCGCTGGCCGACCGCGTGGTGCGCCGCCGGGGCGCGGCGTGGCTCGTCCGGCGCGGCGCCCTCGTGGCCGCGCTGGGCCTGGCGGCCGCGGCCGCGGCGCCGGGCCCGTGGCCGGCCATCGCCGGTTTCGCGGCCGCGGGGTTCGGCCTGTGCGCGGTCGCCCCGTGCGCGTACGCGGCGGCGGCCCGCCACGACCCGGTCGGGCAGGGCGTCGCCGTTGCGCGGGTCGGGGTCTTCAACTACGCCGGAGCCGTGGCCGGGACCGGGCTGGCCGCCGCCGTGGCGCCGGTGAGCGGCTACTGGGTGTGCTACCTGGCCTCGGCCGCGTTCGTCCTGGTGCTCGTTCCGCTCGCCGGGCGGTTCGAGCCCGCCGCCGCGGTCCCCGCCGCGGCGAGGCCCGCTGCCTCGGAGAGCGCCTGACCGAACTCGGCGGTGGCCGCGTAGGGCCGCGGTGCGCGCAGGCGGGGGTCGCAGTCGAGGAAGACGTCCCGCACGGCCTCGCCGTAGCGGCCCGCGAGCCCGTCGCCGCCCGCGAGCGCGTCCGCCGCGTCCACCAGGTTGAGCCAGGGCGCGGCGATGGGGCGGCGCCGCCGCCGCGGCCCGCCGGGGAGGTCCGGCCGGTCGCGCAGGGCGAGCGGTGAGCCGACCGTGACGAGCGCGCGGCCGGGCTCACCGGCCACGGCGTCGAACGCCGGGACGGAGCCGAGCGAGAACCCGACGACCACCCGGACGTCCGGCGTGAGCGCCGCGCGGACCAGGCGCACCGCCCGTTCGCCGCCCTCGTCCTCCAGCAGGTACGCGGTCATCGTCCGCACCGTGTCCAGGAGCTCCTCCGGCGGCAGGCCGGCGAAGTAGCGGGACCGGCCGAGGGCGGTCAGCGGCGGCCCCACGGCCGCGTCGTCGAACACCGCCGACCGCAGCCAGCCTCGCAGGACCGCCTCCTCCCAGGGCGTCGGGGACGGCGGGCCCGCCGGCGCGCCGAGCCCGTCGAGGCCGACGACGCCGACGGCGCCGGGGTCGTCGAGGAGGCCGGCCGGCGCTCCCGCGAGGACGAGGGCGTCCTGCATCGAGGTGCGCCACTCCAGCCGGAGGGACTCCGCGGACCGGCGGGGGCCGCCGGTCCCATGGATCACCAGGACGGACGGCATCGCGGCTCCCCGGAGTCGGCGGCGGACAGGCTGTATCCGTAGGCGTTGAACCCCTCCTCCAGCCCCGCGATCTCGCCTTCGAGACCGCCGGCCGATAGGAGGCCCCGCCACTGGTCGAAGTAGCGCCGGTTCCCCTCCGGGTCGACGCGCCCGGTGTCGAAGCCCGGGCCGACGCCCGTGAACGCCGCTACCTCCGCCATGGTCTCCTCCGGGCGGGAGGTGAGGTCCTCGTAGCGGACCGTCATGACCTCCCGCAGGAACGTCGCGTCCTTGGACGCGATGTCGTAGGCGTGCAGCCAGTGCTCCAGGACGTCCCGGACCGTGAGCGCCGGAGCCCACTTGCGGGTGCTCAGGCCGACCGGCACGGGGTGCCGCATCACCAGGATGAACTTCGCGCCCGGGAAGACCTCCTGCAGGAAGCGGAAGCGCAGGAGGTTGGGCGGCGACTTCTCCAGCAGGACGGGGCGCGTCAGGTCCCAGTAGCGCTCCCACTGCCGGCGCAGGCGGCGGGCCGGGCCCGGCAGCGCCAGCGGCGAGCTCTCGGTCATGTGCGCCTCCGCCGCGCGGGCGAAGCGCCCGGGCCCTCCGTGGTGCTCGTCGATGGGGCAGACGGTCTGCAGGTGCTGGCCCTCGTCCTCCGGGGCCCCGGTGCGGTGGAACCCGCTGATCTCGGGGTGGCCGGTCATGATGGACGCCAGCAGCGTGGTCCCGCTGCGGTGCAGCCCTCCGATGAACACCATCGTGTGGTCGCGCATCAGCCGTCCGTCCCTTCTCCCGCGCCGAGGGCCGCCGCCACCCTGCGTCCGAGGGCGGCGGAGCCGGGCGCCCACGCCGTGATGCCGCCGGGCCGGTCGGCGCGCGGCTCCGGCGCGGCGGCGAACCCGCCTCCGGCGGCGGCGACCAGGGCGGTGCCGGCGGCGGTGTCCCAGACGAACGCGTCGGCGACCGCCGCCACGTCCGCGCGGCCGCAGGCGACGTACGCCAGGGCCAGCGCGCAGGAGCCGATGCGCCGCACGTCGGCGGCCTCCACCAGCGACGCGAACAGCTCCAGCTCCCCGGGATCGGGCGGGACGCCCGGCCGGGGGACGTCGGTGAGCACCAGCGGCACGTCTGCCGGCCCGCGCACCGGGGGCGGCGGGCCGCCGTTCAGCCGCAGGCCGCCGGGAACCGCGGTGAACAACTCCCCGTGGACGGGGTCGTAGACGCATCCGCCCGCCGTGCCGTCGGCCAGCCGGACCCCGATGGACACGCAGAACAGCGGGACGCCCCGGACGAAGTTGTTCGTGCCGTCGATCGGATCCACGATCCAGCGGACCTCCGGCGCCCCGGAAGCGCGGGAGCCGCCGTCTCTGCCGCCGTTGCCGCCGCCTCGTCCGGTCTCCTCGCCGACGACGACGGAGCCCGGGCACGCGGCGGTCAGCATGGACCGGACGGCGGACTCGGTCTCGGCGTCGGCGCGCGTCACCAGGTCATGGGCATGGACGCCCGGCTTGCGGTCCGCGTCGGCGCCCGCCCGGAACCGGCCGGCGAGCGGTTCCCCCGCCGCGACCGCGGCCCGCGCCGCGATGTCCACCAGCTCGGCGATGCCGGGCCTCATGCTCCGCCCTCATGACTCGCAGCCCTCATGGCTCCGCACGCTAGACCGCGCACCGCCCGCCGCGGGACTGCCCGTTCGGGCAGGACATCGGCCCATGCCCCTTCGTGCGAGCACCGTCGTGGCAGCTCAGCGCCGGGCCGCCGCCGTCCGCGTGCCTGTTCGGGCATGCCGATCGTGCAGATCCATGGCGCGCTCGTTTGTGGCTTCCTCGGCGCGCCGCCGCCGGGCCACGCTCGTCACTCGAACGTTTCGCCCGATGGAGGCTGGCAGCGGATGCACGAGCACACGAGCTTCGTCGACCTCATGAGCGCGAGAGTGCACGAGCACGGGGACCGGGTCGCGGTGGTCCACAGCGCGGACCCGCTCCGCCCCGGGTCCGAGGAGACCCTCACCTACGCGGAACTGGACACCGGCGCCCGGCGCGCGGCGGCGCTGCTGCAGGACCGGTTCGCCGCCGGCGAGCGGGTGCTGGTGCTGCAACCGACCGGGCCGGGGTTCGCGCGCGCCTTCCTGGCCTGCATGTACGCGGGCATGATCCCGGTGTCGGCGCCGCCGCCCGACGGGTACCGCCGGCAGGCGCGGCGGCTGGCCGCCATCGCGCGGGACGCGCGGGTCGCCGCGGTCCTGGCCGACGGCACCGACCGCGACCTGGTCTCCTCCTGGGCCAAGGAGCAGGACCTGGAGGGGCTCGACCTGCTCAGCCCCGACTCCGAGGACCTGCCCGGGGCGGACGCGTGGCGCAGGCCGCCCGCCGACCCCCGGGCGCCGGCCCTGCTGCAGTACACCTCGGGCTCGACCGACGCCCCGAAGGGCGTCGTGGTCGACCACGCCAACCTGCTCGTCAACGCCCGGAACTTCGCGCGGCTCACCGGCGTCGACCCCGACCGGGCCGTCGGCGGCTGGCTGCCCATGTACCACGACTTCGGGCTGATCGGGACGCTGCTCACCCCCCTCGTGATCGGCACCCGGAGCGTGCTCATGCCGCCGCTGGCCTTCCTCAAGCGCCCCGCGTCCTGGCTGGCGCTGATCGACCGGCACGACGTCGACACCTCGCCCGCCCCGAACTTCGCCTACGACATGTGCGTCGACCGGGTCACCGACGAGGAGCTCGCCGGGCTCGACCTCTCGCGGTGGCGGCTGGCGGTGAACGGCGCCGAGCCGATCCGGGCCGCGACCGTCCGCCGGTTCACCGAGCGGTTCGCGGCGGCCGGGCTGCGCCCCTCGGCCATGCTGCCCGGGTACGGGATGGCGGAGGCCACGCTCGTCGTCTCGGGCAACGCCTACCGGTCGCCCGTGGTCAGCCCGGTGGACCCCGCCGCGCTCGAACGCGGCGAGTTCGTCCCGGCCGCCGGCGACCCCGCCGCGCAGCCGCTGGTCGGCTGCGGCAGGCCGGGACCGGTGGAGGCGCGGATCTGCGACCCGGACTCCGGCGAGGTCCTCCCGGACGGGCGGGTGGGCGAGATCTGGGTCCGCGGCCGCAACGTCGCCCGCGGCTACTGGGAGCGGCCCGAGGAGACGGCGGAGGTGTTCGGCGCCGTCGCCGCTGACGGCGAGGGCGGCTTCCTGCGCACCGGCGACCTTGGTGTCCTGTACGAGGGCGAGCTCTATGTCACCGGCCGATGCAAGGAGCTGATCATCGTCCGCGGCCGCAACCTGTACCCGCAGGACCTGGAGGCCGCCACGCGCGACGCGCATCCGGCGCTCGCGCGCGGCGTGGCCGCGGCCTTCTCGGTGCCGGCGCCGGACGAGCAGGTCGTGATCGTCCGGGAGTGCCGGGCCCGCGGCGTCGACCCCGCCGGCCTCGCGGAGATCGTCGCCGCGATCCGGGACCGGGTCGCTGCGGACTTCGGCGTGCCCGCGCGGGGCGTCGTGCTCGTCCGGCCGGGCGGGATCGCGCGGACCACGAGCGGCAAGATCCAGCGCCGGCTGATGCGCGAGGACTTCCTGAAGGGGCGGCTCGACGCCGTCCACGCGGACCTGTCCCCGGCGGTGCGCGCGGTCGTCGAGGGGGCCCGGTGACGGCGCCCGGCCTCCTCATCGACGCCGGCGGGGTGGACCTGGACGGGTTCGAACGCGCGCTGGGCGACCCCGCCGACCCCGGCGCGCTGATCTCCTACGCCGGGTCCGCGGAGCTGGACCGGCGCGAGGAGTTCCCCGCGCGGATCTGCGGCGACCTCGACCGGCTCGGCCTGCCGCGGCTGTACGTCCCGGCGGAGCACGGCGGTGCGCTGACCCGCTACGACGACCTGCTCGCGGCGGTGCGGTCGGTGGCGCGGCGCGACCTGTCCGTGGCGATCGGCCACGCCAAGTCGTTCCTCGGCGGCGCGTCCGTGTGGGTCGCCGGCACCCCGGAGCAGGCGCGGGCGCTCGGCGCGGACATCATGGCCGGCGTCCCGGTGTCCTGGGGGCTGACCGAGCGCGGCCACGGCAGCGACCTGCTGGCGGGCGAGATGACCGCGGCGCGGGAGGGCGCCGGCTACCGCGTCCGCGGCGAGAAATGGCTGATCAACAACGCCACCCGCGGCTCGGTGCTCTGCCTGCTCGTCCGCACGTCCGCCGAGGGCGGGGAGCGCGGGTTCAGCCTGCTGCTCGCGGACAAGCGGCGGCTGCCCGCCGACCGCTACCGGCACCTGCCCAAGGTGCGCACGCTCGGCATCCGCGGCGCCGACATCAGCGGGTTCGCCCTCGACGACTGCCCGGTCCCCGCGGACGCCCTGGTCGGTGCGGAGGGCGGCGGGCTGGAGACGGTCCTCAAGGCGCTGCAGCTGACCCGGACGGTCTGCGCCGCCCTGTCGCTCGGCGCGGCGGACCAGGCGCTGCGGCTGGCGACCGGTTTCGCCGCCCAGCGCGACCTGTACGGGCACCGGCTCATCGAGCTGCCGCACGTGCGGCGCACACTCGGCGAGTGCTACGCGGCCCTGTTCACGGCCGAGGCCGTCAGCGTCCTCGGGACCCGGCTCGTGCACACGCTGCCCGAGGAGATGGCCGTGGTCTCCGCCGCGGTGAAGTCGTTCGTGCCGGCCCGCGTCGACGCGCTGCTCGCGGCCTGCGGCGAGATCCTCGGCGCCCGCGCCTTCCTGACCGGGGTCCACGAGCACGGCGCGTTCCAGAAGCTCGAACGCGACCACCGGGTGGTCGGCATCTTCGACGGCAGCACCCTGGTCAACCAGCACGCCCTGATCAACCACTTCCCGCTGCTGGCCGCCGGCCACCGGCGGGGCGGGGCCCACGAGGACGAGCTGCGCCGGGCCGCCGACCTGTCGTCGGCGCCGCCCGCCGCCGCGCTCGACCGGCTCACGCTGCTCTCCCGCGGCGGGTGCAGCCTCACCCGCGGCCTGCGCGCCACGACCGTCGAGCTGCACGCCATGGCGGCACGGGGCGAGGCCCCGGTACGGCTGGCCGAACTCGCCGACGAGCTCACCAACCGCTGCGACCGCCTGCACGGCGCGCTGGCGCTCGTGCGGCCCGCCGCGCGCGACGTCCCGCCCGAGCACTTCGCCCTGGCCCGGCGGTACGAGCTGTGCCTGGCCGGCGCGGCCGTCCTGCGCCTGTGGACGCACAACCGGGCACGCGGCGACGATCCGCTGTGGCCGGAGGCGTGCCTGGCGCTCGTGCTGCGGTCGCTGCGCCCCCTCGGCCGGCCGGCCGAGGAAGAGGTGTTCGACCGGCTTCTCGACGCCGTCGCGGCCGGCCGCCCGGTCGGCCCGCGGCTGGGGGGAGCCCGATGACCGGAACCGCCGCGCACCCCGGCCCCGCCGACCTGGACCGGCGCCTCGGCGACCCGTGGGACCCGGCCAACCCCCTCGGCCACGCCGCCGTCCTCGCCGCGGACGAGGCGGGGGAGATGTTCGCCGACGGGGAGCGGGCCCTGGACGAGTACGGCCTGAACGCCGAGTTCGTGCCGGCGGAGCTCGGCGGGCGGCTGACCCGCCTGGACCGCCTGATCGAGGTGATGCGGGCGGTCTTCCGCCGCGACCCGTGCCTCGGCCTCGGGTACGGCGCGAGCAGCTTCATCGCCGGAGTGAACGTCTGGACGGCCGGGGACCCCGCCCAGCGCCGCCGCGCGGCCGACCTGCTGCTGTCCGGCCGCCGGGTCGCGTCGGTGTACCACGAGCTCGCCCACGGCAACGACTTCGCCCGCGCCGAGTTCTCCGCGCTGCCCGGACCGGACGGGCGGCTGCGGCTCAACGGGCGCAAGGAGGTCGTCACCAACGCGCGGCGCGCGGCGGCCATGGTGCTGTTCGCCCGCACGTCCACCGACCCCGGCAGCCGCAGCCACTCCCAGCTGCTGGTCGAGAAGGCGGACCTGCCGCCGGGGGCCCTGACCGATCTGCCGCGCTTCCACAGCGCGGGGATGCGGGGCGTGCAGCTCGGCGGCCTGGAGTTCCACGACTGCCCGGTCCCCGCCGACGCCGTGCTGGGCCGGCCCGGCCTCGGCATGGAGACGGCGCTGCGGTCCTTCCAGCTCACCCGCACCGCGCTGCCCGCGATGGCGGCGGGCGTCCTGGAGGGCGGTCTCGACGCCGCCGCGCGGTTCGCGGCCGAACGCGTCCTGTACGGCCGCCCCGCCGCCGCGATGCCGCACATCAGCGGGATCATCGGCGACGCGTTCACCGATCTGCTCGTCTGCGACTGCATGGCGACGGCGGTGGCGCGCTCGGTGCACCTGCTGCCGGGGGAGGCCAGCCTGTACGCCTCCTCGGCCAAGTACTTCGTGGCCACGCTCCTGATGGACGCGATGAACCGGCTCGGGCAGGTTCTGGGGGCGCAGTCCTACCTCCGGGACGGCGCGTACGGCATCTTCCAGAAGCTGCTGCGCGACCTCGCGCCCGCCGGGTTCGGGCACGCCGCCCGCGTCGCCTGCCTGGGCACGGTCCTGCCGCAGCTCCCCCGGCTGGCGCGCAGGGCCTGGCCCGGCGAGGCCGAGGCGCCCGCGGAGCTGTTCCGCCTGGACGGGCCGCTGCCGCCGCTCCCGTTCGACCGGCTGTCGATCGGCTCGGGCGGGCGCGACACGTTCAGCACCTCGCTGGCGACCGCCCTCGACGACCCCGGCCTGGACCCCGCGCTGCGCTGCCTCGCGCTGGTCTTCGCCGCGGAGTTCGACGACCTGCGCAACGACTGCGCGGCGCTCGCGCCCCGCGACCTCACCGTGGCGGCCCGCCCCGAGGCCCTGCAGCTCGCGGCGCGGTACGCCGCCGTCCTCGCGGCCATCGCCTGCCTGAACGTCTGGATCCACAACCGGGACGGCGACGACCCGTTCCTCCGCGACCCCGCGTGGGCCGTGGCCGCGCTGCGGCGCATCGCCGAGCGGATCGGCCGCGACCCCGGCCCGGCGCCCAAGCACCAGGCGGGCCGGCTGTCGGCGGAGGTCTTCGCCCGGCAGCGCGACCGGCGCACGTTCGGCCTGGCGAACCGGCCGCTGCCCGGGCACGGGCCGCCGTGACGGCGCCGCCCGCGCGGCGCCCCCCATCCACCGACGCCAAGGAGAGAGTGATGAACAGTCCCGGCCCGACGTCACCGGTCACCGGCCTGCGCGACTGGCTGCGGGAACGGGTGGCCCACTACGCCGAGCGCGACCCCGGCTCCATCGACCCGGCGGCCCGGCTGACCGCCTACGGCCTCGACTCGGTCTACGCGCTGATCCTCTGCGGCGACCTCGAGGACCACACCGGCATCGTCCTGGAGCCGACGGTCGTGTGGGACCACCCGACGATCGACGGGCTCGCCGCGCACATCGAGGGGCTGGCGGCGCGGACCGGCTCGCCCGGAGACGCCCGATGACCTCGCTGGAGGCGGTGGCCGCCTACCTGCCGGCGCACCGGGTGCCCATCGAGCGGGTCGGCGAGGAGCTCGGCCTGGCCCCCGCGGAGATCAAGGTCTTCCGGCGGTTCTTCGGCCTCGCCGAGATCTGCCGCGAGCCGGACGGCACGGTGACCGACCTGCTGATGGCCACGGTCGACAAGCTCGACGCGCTGCGCGGCAGGGAGCAGCACGTCCGCTACGTCGTCCAGGCGCGGACCATGCCGGTCGTCGCCCCCTATCCGGTGAACCCGGTGCACGACGTGCGGGACGCGCTCGGGCTGGAGCACGCGACGGCGTTCGCGCTGACCCACCACGCCTGCGCGTCCGGGCTGCTCGCCGTCGACCTGTGCGGCAAGATGCTGGCCGCCGACGGCGACCCCGACGCGCTGGCCCTGGTCCTCACCGGCGAGAAGACCTACACCGAGGCGGCCAGGACGGTGCCGGGGACCGCGATCAACGGCGAGGGCGGCGCCGCCGTGCTCGTCGGGACCCGCGACGAGCGGGACGTGGTGCTCGGGTACGCGGCGCGGACGCACGGCCGCTTCAACGCGGTGGCCGACGAGCTGACCGCCGAGTTCCAGCAGGTCTACACCGAGGCCCTCGCCGAGGTGATGCTGGCCGCGCTGGACACCGCCGGGCTCGGCCTGGACGACGTCGCGTGGGTGTTCCCGCACAACGTGAACCGGATCTCCTGGGAGCGCGTGGCCAGGCGGCTCGGGTTCCCCCTGGACCGGATCTTCCTCGACAACGTCCCCGTCACCGGCCACTGCTTCTGCGCCGACCCCTTCATCAACTACCGGACGGCGCGCGACCTCGGCCGGCTGGCCCCGGGGGACCGGTACCTGCTCGCCACGGTCGGGCTCGGCGCGACGTTCTCGGCGATGGTCCTGGAGCACTGAGGGGTGAACATGCGCAAGGTTTCGCGGAGCTTCGGCGACCGGCTGAAGGCGGCCGTCGCCGGCGACGCCCGCAGCGGGCTGGTGTTCCTCGGCAACTTCGAGGTCGAGGACCAGTGGGCCCGCGGCGAGGCGGGGCTGCCGAGGCTCCCGTTCGGGAGCGGCGGCGCCGTCGTCAACCGCATGGACGAGTTCGCCGTGCTGCTCGCGGGCAAGGGCGACCACGTCGTGCTGAAGGCCGCGCCCGACCCCGACTACCTGGCCTACCTGGAGGAACTCGGGTTCGGTCTGCCGGACCTGCTCGTGGCGGCCGAACAGGACCCGCGGCGCGTCGTCACCGAGGACGCCCTGGCGGACCCGCGGCTGCTCGGCGAACTCGGCCGCCTCGCCGAGCGGGGCGCGGTCCTGTTCCCGCACGGGGTGTCCGAGCTGGAGGAACGGCTGTCGGCACGGGCCGGCGTCCCGCTGGCCGCGCCGTCCGCGGCGGTCTGCAAGGCGGTCAACAGCAAGATCTACAGCCGCCGGCTCGCGGATCAGCTCGGGCTGCGCCAGGCGCGCGGCTGGACCTGCGAGACCCTGGCCGAGCTGGCGGCGGCGCTCACCGCCGCCCGCGCCGTGCTGCGAACCGGCCGCGCCGTCGTCGTCAAGGACGCCTTCGGCGTCTCCGGCAAGGGCATCGAGGTGGTCGGGGACGAGCGCCGCCTCGACCGGCTCCACCGCATGATGGCGCGCCGCGGCGAGCGGTCCGGCGACGACCGGGTCGCGGTCGTCGTCGAGGAGTGGGTCGCCAAGGCCGCCGACCTCAACTACCAGTTCACCGTGGCCCGGAGCGGCGGCGTCCACTTCGACTTCGTCAAGGAGGCCCTCACGGAGAACGGGGTGCACAAGGGCCACCGGATCCCGGCGGGGCTCGCGCCGCCCCAGGCCGCCGAGCTGGAGGACGTCTCCCGGCGGCTGGGCGAGTGCCTCGCGGGCGACGGCTACCACGGGGTCGTGGGGGTGGACGCGATGGTCGATCCCGACGGCGGCCTGTATCCCGTCGTGGAGATCAACGCGCGCAACAACATGTCGACCTACCTGGCGTCGGTCCAGGAGGCGTTCATCGGCGCGGGGAGGACGGCGCTGGTCCGCCACTACCCGGTCCGCCTCGGCCGCCGGCTCCCGTTCGGCGAGGTGCGGGCCGCGCTGGCGGACGCGCTGTTCGACCCGTCCGCCGGGACCGGGCTGCTCGTCAACAACTACGCGACGGTCAACGCGGCCGCCCCCGCCGAGGCGGCCCCCGGCTCGACGTTCGAGGGACGGCTGTACGGGGTGGTGGTCGCGGACTCGGCCGCCCGCACGGCCGTGCTGGACACCGAGATCGGTCATCGGCTCGCCGCGCTCTCGGAGAGGACTCAAGATGGCAACCGAATCCAGTGAATTCCAGGTCCAGGGCATCCCGGTCTCGGAGCTGGCGGAACGGTACGGCACCCCGTTCTTCGTCTACGACGGCGACGTGCTGCGGGACCGCTACCGCGGGCTGCGGGACCGGCTGTCCCCGGCCATGGAGATCTTCTTCTCGCTCAAGGCCAACCCGAACGTCTCGATCTGCGCGCTGCTCCGCTCGCTCGGCGCGCGGGCGGAGGTGTCCTCGCTGACCGAGCTGAGGACGGCGCTGCGGGCGGGCGTGGACCCGGCGGACATCATCTTCCTCGGGCCCGGCAAGAGCCGCGCCGAGCTGGAGGCGTGCCTCGACGAGGGCGTCCACGCCATCGTGTGCGAGTCCCTCCCGGAGCTGGCGCTGGTGGACGGGCTGGCCCGCGCCCGCGGCGCGGTCGCGCCGGTCGCGCTGCGCGTCAACCCGAGCTTCGCGGTCAAGCGGTCCGGGCTCGCCATGGGGGGCAAGCCCCGCCAGTTCGGCATCGACGAGGAGCAGGTCTTCGCCGAGGAGGGGCTGGCGGCGCGCCATCCCTCGGTCCGCCTGATGGGCGTGCACGTCTACATGGGCACGCGCATCCTCAGCGAGGACGTGGTGGTGGAGAACACCGCGCGGATCCTCGACCTGGCGGAGCGCCTGTCCCGGCGGCACGGGTTCCCGCTGCGCATGGTCGACGTCGGCGGCGGCCTCGGCGTCGGCTACTTCGACGGGGAGCCGGACCTGGACGCGGCGGCGCTGACCGCCCGGCTCAACCCGGTGATCGACGCGTTCGCCGCCCGGCATCCGGAGACCAGGCTGGTCATGGAGCTGGGGCGGTATCTGACCGCCGAGGCCGGCACCTACGTGGCGGGGGTCCGCTACGTCAAGGAGTCGATGGGGGAGCGCTTCGCGGTGGCGGACGGCGGCACCCACCACCACATGGCGGCGGTGGGGATCGGGTCGTTCGTCAAGCGCAACTTCCCGATGGCCCTGCTCAACCGGCTCGACGAGCCCGCGACGGAGGAGTGGACCGTCACCGGCCCGCTCTGCACGCCGAACGACACGCTGGGCCGGAAGGTGCCGCTGCCGTCCGTCCGCCCGGGGGACCTGATCGGCGTCCACCGGTCCGGGGCGTACGGCCCGACGGCGTCGCCGGTGCACTTCCTCAGCCACGGCTACCCCGCGGAGGTGCTCGTCCACGAGGGCCGGGACCTCCTCATCCGAGAACGCGACCTGCCGGAGGACCTCCTGGCGCGGCAGCGGCTGCACGAGCCGTCGGCGCTGCCCGAGGCGTCCCGGTGAGCGTCGCCCGCCGAACGCGCACGACAAGAGAGGTGGAAGCACCGTGACCGAGAACACGACCCTGGACACCGGCGTGACGGAGCCGGGCGGCGGGGACGCGCCCCGCGGCCGGGTGGTCGCCACGATCGTCGACTCGCTCGCCGAGGCGATGGAGATCGACGCCGCCGTCATCGGCGAGGACAGCAGGCTCTTCGACGAGCTCGGGCTCGACTCCACGACCGTGCTGGGGCTGCTCATGACGATCGAGGAGGAGATCGGCATCGAGTTCGACACCGGCACCCTGGAGCAGCACCACTTCGAGACGGTCGGCACGCTCGCCGCCTATGTCGAGGAGCAGGCCGCGGAACAGGCCGGGGAGTAGGCGCGATGTACCTCGCCACGTCCGCGCGCCCGGCCGGTGCCGGGGACGCGCCGGCCGGGCGCCGGCCGCTGCGGCTCTCGGGCCTGGTGAACCGGACGTTCGGGCCGGGCGGTCCGCTCCGGCCCGACGTCGTCGAGTCGCGGCTGGACCAGTTCCAGGCCGACCTCGCCCTGCCCTACGGCGTGCCCTTCGACCCCGGCGTCCTCGTCGGCGCGACGCGCAACACCTTCACCGGGATGGTGCAGGACGTCCTGCCGTCGCTGCCGCCGTTCGCCGGGGCGATGGACATGGTCCTGGTCGTCAACGTCGGGCCGGACTCGGTGCCGCGCCGCTCGCCGTCGTGCTTCCTGGCCGACGCCCTGCCGGGCGACCCGCTGGCGTTCACCATCTCCGACCAGGGCGTCGCCGCGGCGTTCACCGGCCTTCAGGCGGCCGCCGAGTACACCCGGGCGGCGGCGTTCCAGAACGTCCTGGTCGTCATGCTCGACCAGCGGCTCCTCCTGCACACGGCCGCCGGGCTCGACGACGCGCCCGCCGCGGACGCCGTCGTGGCGCTGCTCCTCGGCCCCGACGGGCCCGCGAGCGCGCCGTCGGCCGCGCGCCTCAACGGCGTGCCGCCGGAGCGGGTCCGCGCGGAGATCGAGGCGCTGCTGGAGCGCGAACCGCCCGGCGCGGCACGGACCACGCTGATCACCGGCCACGGGATCCACCCGGTGCGGGACGTCCCGCCCGGCGCCGACGTCCTCCGCGCGCCTCCGGGACGCCCGTGCACCGGACCCTGGGCCCTGCTGGCCGAGGTGCTCCCCGGCCTCGTGGCGGACGGGGACCCGCACCGCCTGATCATCGCCGACTACGACCGCGCGCTCGGGTACCTGTGCGCCGCCACGATCGACGTGGAGGGAGAGTCATGAAGGCCACGACGACCGTCCCCGCGGGGGAGCCCGCGGCCCGCGACGGCGGCGGTTCTCTGCGCGACGGTGCGGAGATCCGGCGGCTCGCGCGCGCCGAGGGCCTCATGCCCGCGATCTCGCGGCTGCACGGCGCGGTCCTCGGGGACGCGCTGCCCTGCGGCCCCGGCGGGCACGCCGTGGTCCCCGCCGAGCTGGCGGACGGATGCCCGTCGCTGTGGGCGGGAGGCGCCGTCGTTCCCCGCGACCGCGAGAAGGAGACCGTTCTGCACACCCTGGAGGTTCCGGAAGGCGGCACCGTCGTCGCCCTGCGATGCGAGGGGAGTGCGCGCGGGGAGACGCACCCGCGATGGGTGCTCGGGCTCGCCTGGCTGCGGTGGGGGCTCTCCGAACGGCTCCTCGACGCCTGCCTGGAGTACCTGGGGAGCCGCAGCGCCGGCGACGCCAAACTGCTCCACCAGCAGATGGTCAAGGGGCGGGTCGCCGACGCGCTGATCGAGCACCTGGAGATCGGCGCGATGCTGGACGGCCCGCAACCCCCTGGCCCGGAGCCGCTCGGCGCGAGCGCCCTCGCCCACCTGCACGAGCAGATCACCGCCGCCGACCGGATGCTGCTGCGCCTGCTGGGGGCGTCGAGCTTCCTGGCGGCCGGCCCGGGCCAGGCCGCCCGGATCTCCGAACTGATCGCCGACGTCTACGCCGGCCCGGCGCGGGACGGCGGGGAGGACGCATGATCGAGCTGGACGAGCGGACGAGCGCCATCCGGCGCCGGGCGCGCGAGTGGGCGCGGGACCTGCGGCCGCTGGCCCTGGAACTCGACCGCGACCCGGAGGCCATCCGCCGCCACCTGGACGTTCCCATCGTCACCTACCTGTCGCGGATGCCGGTTCCCGCCGAGTACAACCCCGATCCCATCGTCGTGGACGGGTACAGCTTCTACGGCACCGGCACCCTGGAGCGGGTGGTGTTCGCCGAGGAGATCGCCGTCGGCGACGCGGGCGTGCTGCTCGCCGCTCCGGGCCCGGTGATCTCGGGCGTGCTGATGGAGTCGCTCGGCGACGACGAGCAGAAGGAATGGTTCTACTCCCGGATCCTGGAGCGTCCCACCTGGACGTTCTCCGCGCTGACCGAGCCCGACCGCGGATCCGACGCGGGCGCCATGCGGACCGCGCTCGCCCCCGACGGCGCGGGCGGGTACCTGCTCACCGGCGCCAAGCGCTACATCGGCGGCGCGGCGCGCGCCGACCTCGGCATCGTCTTCGCCCGCACGCGCCCGGGGCCGCTCGGCGTGACCGCGGTCCTCGTGGAGACGTCCGCGAAGGGCTTCCGGGCCGAGCCGCTGGACACCGTCGGGCTGCGCGGACTCCAGATCGCCGCCGTCGACCTCGACGAGGTCCCCGTGCCGCCCGGCAGGGTGCTCGGCCGGCACCTCAAGCCCACCCAGCGCGGCATGTGGAGCGCCGTCCAGGGACTCAACCGGCTGCGGCCGGGCGTGGCCGCGTTCGCGCTCGGCATCGCCCGCGCCGCGCACGAGTACGTCCGGGACGGCCGGCGCGCGCTCACCGCCGGCGAGCGCGACCGGCAGGACCGGATCGGGCGCCGCATCACCGCGGTCCGGCAGCTCGTCTGGCGTTCCGCCGTCGCAGTGGACGCCGGCGACCGCGCCGCCGGGTACCTCGCGTCGGCCGCGAAGGCGCGCGCGTCGCGGCTCGCCGAGGACGCCGCGCTGGAGGCGCTCGCCTGCTTCGGGCCGGGCGCGCGCCTGGAGCATCCGCTCCTGGACAAGCTGGCGCGGGACGCCCGCGGCGTGGAGTTCATGGAGGGCACGGCCGACATCCAGAAGCTCAACCTCTTCACCGGGCTCGTCCAGGGTCGGCTGCGCCGTGCTTGAGGCGCCGCACGCCCCGGCGGAGCCCGGTCCGCGCGAACTGCGGCGGGCGGTGCTGCGGCTGGCGCTGCCGATGACCCTCGCCGGGACGGCGGGGGTCATCGTGCCGTTCGTCGTGCTGGCCATGTCCGCGCGGATGGAGGCCGCCGACCTGACCGTCCGGTCGCTCTACCTGCCGCTGGCGTTCCTCTTCCTCGCGCTCCAGATGAGCTTCGACGTGAGCAACCAGGCGGCGACGGCGTTCCGGCACGGCGCGGGGAGGACGGCGGACGTGCCGGCCGCGGCGTTCAGCGCGGGACTGGTGTGGGCG
>NZ_VCKZ01000531.1 GCF_005889745.1 Actinomadura geliboluensis | reverse complement strand
GGGTCCCGTCCGAATTCGTACCAACCGCACATGTGGGGGCTCCGGAATCACACGGGCCTCCACTTCGTGTTTCTGGGTGTCGCCCCGATGAGCTCCCCGGGCCCGCTCGACACCCGCGACGACGCCCGCGACGACGACGCGCTGAAGGAACTGATCGCCGGTGAGCTCGGCGCGGTGCGCGACCGCAGCCTCGGCCTCACCACCGACGTCCTCGCCGAGGACGACCTCACCGCGCAGGTGTCGCCCCTGATGTCGCCGCTGGTGTGGGACCTCGCGCACGTCGGCAACTACGAGGAACTGTGGCTGCTGCGCGCCGCGGCGGGCCAGGAGGCGATGCGGCCGGAGATCGACGACCTGTACGACGCGTTCGAGCATCCCCGCAGCGAACGGCCGACGCTGCCGCTCCTGCGCCCGGACGAGGCCCGCGCCTACATCGGCACGGTCCGGTCCAAGGTGCTCGACTCGCTGTCGTCCGTGCGGTTCGACACGGCGAATCCGCTGACGTCGGGCGGGTTCGTGTACGGGATGGTGGTGCAGCACGAGCACATGCACGACGAGACCATGCTCGCCACCCATCAGCTCAGGAAGGGCGCCCCCGCACTGCTCGACCCCTTGGCCGAGCCACTGCGGAAGCCCGCCGAGGGCACCCGCGCCGAGGAAGTGCTCATCGAGGCGGGCCCGTTCCAGATGGGCACCTCGGACGACCCATGGGCGTACGACAACGAGCGTCCCGTGCACCTCGTCGACCTGCCCGCGTACTACATCGACGTGGAGCCGGTCACCAACGCCGCCTACCTCGCCTTCATGGAAGCGGGCGGATACGACGACCCGCGCTGGTGGGACCCCGCCGGATGGGAGTGGCGCAACAGCAGCGGCAAGCGCGCCCCCGCCTTCTGGACCCGGGAAGGCGGGCAGTGGGTCCGGCGCCGGTTCGGACGGATGGAACCCGTCCCGCCCGGCGAACCCGTCCAGCACGTGTGCTGGTACGAGGCCGACGCCTACGCGCGGTGGGCCGGCAAGAGGCTCCCGACCGAGGCCGAATGGGAGAAGGCCGCCCGCTGGGACCCGGCCACGGAGCGCTCAAGGCGCTACCCCTGGGGCGACGTGTACGAGGAGGGCCGCGCCAACCTCGGGCAGCGCGCGCTACGGCCGTCCGAGACCGGCACCTACGCGTCGGGCGCGTCGGCCTACGGAGTCAGGCGCCTCCTAGGGGACGTGTGGGAGTGGACGTCGTCCGACTTCCACGGCTACCCGGGCTTCCGCTCATTCCCCTACAAGGAGTACTCGGAAGTCTTCTTCGGCCCCGACTACAAGGTGCTGAGGGGCGGTTCCTGGGCGACGCACCCGCTCGCCATACGCGGCTCGTTCCGCAACTGGGACTACCCCATCCGCAGGCAGATCTTCTCCGGCTTCCGCTGCGCCCGCACGCCCGGGGAGGACCGCTGAATGTGCCGCCATCTCGGCTACCTGGGGCCTGAGCAGACCCTGCACTCGCTCGTCTACGACGGCGAGCACTCCCTGGAGACCCAGGCGTACGCGCCGCGCATGACGCAGGGGAACCTGCTGAACGCCGACGGGTTCGGCGTCGGCTGGTACCAGGACGGCGCCGCCGTCCGGTTCCGCCGCGCCCAGCCGCTCTGGACCGACCAGTCGTTCCGCGAGGTCGCCGGCGCCGTCCGGACGTCGTGCGCGGTCGCGGCGATCCGGTCGGCGACCGTCGGGTTCCCCGTGGACGAGTCGTGCGCCCAGCCGTTCCGCGCCGGGACGTGGCTGTTCAGCCACAACGGCAAGGTCGAGGGCTACGGCGGCGTCGAGGGCAAGCTCCGCGAACTGGCCGGCGACGTCGCCGAGGTCCCCGACGCCCGCGCGCCGGTCGACTCCGCGCCGCTGTTCGCGCTCGCCGTCCGGCACTGGACGGACGGCGCGCCGCTCGGCGACGGCCTCGCCGCCGCCCTCGCCGCCGTCACCGCCCTCGCCCCCGGCCGCTACAACCTGCTCGCCTCCGACGGCGCCGCGCTGGCCGCCACCACCTGGGGCGACTCGCTGTTCGTCCGGGAGGACGCGGACGCCGTCCGGATCGCGTCGGAGCCGCTCGACGACGATCCCGCCTGGCGGCCCGTCCCCGACCGCTCCCTCGTCACCGCCGCGCCCGGTTCCGGCGTGCGCGTCCGACCGCTCTGACTCCGATTCCCGCGAAGGAGAACCACCCTGTGAACGACCGCATGGACCGGTTCCTGACCGCCGACGACCTCGCCAAGACGCTCCGCCGGGACGTCCGGGAGGGGCTCACCGGCACGCCCAAGACCCTGCCGCCCAAGTGGTTCTACGACGAGCGCGGCAGCGCGCTCTTCGAGGAGATCACCGCGCTGGAGGAGTACTACCCGACCCGGCGCGAGCGGGAGATCCTCACCGCGCGGGCGCCCGAGATCGCCGCCGCCACCGGCGCCCGGACGCTGCTGGAACTCGGCGCCGGGTCGGGGGAGAAGACCCGGCTGCTCCTGGACGCCCTGTCCGGCACGCTGCGCTCCTACGTGCCGGTCGACGTCAGCGGCGACTTCCTGGAGGAGGCCGCCGCCGGGATCGCCGCCGACCATCCGGGCCTCGCCGTCCGGGCCGTCGTCGCCGACTACGAGCAGCACCTGCCGCTGCTGCCCGGCGGCGAGCGGCGGCTCGTCGCCTTCCTCGGCGGCACGATCGGCAACATGCCGCCCGCCGAGCGGATCGGGTTCCTCGGCGGCGTCCGCGCCACCATGGGCGACGGCGACTTCCTGCTGCTCGGCGCCGACCTCGTCAAGGACCCCGGGCGGCTCGTCCGCGCCTACGACGACGCGGCCGGGGTGACCGCCGAGTTCAACCGCAACGTCCTGTACGTCATCAACCGGGAGCTGGACGCCGACTTCGACCCGGAGGCGTTCGAGCACGTCGCCCTCTGGAACGAGGCGGAGGAGTGGATCGAGATGCGGCTGCGGTCCGTCCGCGACCAGCGCGTCCGCGTCGGCGGCCTCGACCTGGAGGTGTCGTTCGCGGCGGGGGAGGAGACCCGCACCGAGATCTCCGCCAAGTTCCGCCGCGAGCGCCTCGACGCCGAGCTCGGCGCGGCAGGGATGGCGGTCGCCGCGTTCTGGACCGACCCGGGCGGCGACTTCTCCCTCACCCTCGCCCGTCCCGCCGACTGAGGCCGGACGGGCCGGCCGGCTGACGCCGCGCCCGCCCGGTGAGGGTCAGCGCTTGCGCGCCGGGTGGGCGAGGCCGAGCCGGTCGAGGTCCGCGACCAGGCGGGTCGCCACGTAGCGGTGGCCCGCCTGGTTCGGGTGGGTGCGGTCCCGCTTGATATAGCGCGGCGCGTTGCCCTGGCCGGTCACCCAGTCACCGGTGATCCACTTCTCGGCGATCGGGTCGATGAACGGGACGTCCAGCTGCCCGGCGAGGCCCTTCAGCGCGTCCCGGACGGCGAGCGCCCCCGGGGTCGGCGCGCCCGTCCCCCACAGCGGGCCCACCAGCACGACGCGGGTGCCGGGCCAGCGCTGCCGGGCCCGCTGGAGCAGCAGGTGCGCCGCCGCGGCCACCTTCGGCGCCGGGAGCCGCCAGTCGTTGTGGCCGCCGGACACGATGAGCAGGTCGGGCGCGGGCCGCCAGCCGAGCTGGCTCTCGAACAGGCCGAGGAACGCCTGCGTCCCGCGTCCCTTGGCGAGGAAGCCGGTGCCCGCGCGCCCGCCGATGACGACCTGCCAGCCGAGCAGCCGCGCCGCGGCCGCCGCGTACGTCGTCTCCGGCTCCGCGCCGCGGTCGCCCACCGTGTAGCTGTCGCCGAGGAACATCACCACGGGCGCGGCCTTCCGGGACCCGCCGTCCTTGGCCGGGGCCTTCGGCGGGCCGTCGGCGGCGGCCGGCGTGTGGACCGAGCCCGTGAGGACGGAGCAGCCGGTGGCCGACAGGGCCGCCACCAGGCTCAGGCACAGCATCAACGTCGCCGCGCCGCGTCGGGCGCGGCGATATGTCATGGAAGACCACCCAAAAGTTCCAGGGGATGCATGCGGCATCTTACTGATCCGCCGCCGCCGCGGGGGCCTCTCGCGGCAGCGCGGCGCCGCCGTCGACACCGTCCGTTCACCCGGGGCTCACCCCGGGGCCCGGACCGGGTCACCGGAGGGCGGGAGGGTTCCGCGGTGACTGGACGGGAACGGCTGAGGGAACTCGACCTGCTGCGCTTCGCGGCGGCGCTGGCAGTGGTGCTGTACCACTTCACGGGCTTCGGAGGGGCGGGGCCGTGGCCGGAGCCGTCGGCCGAGGTCTTCCCCGCACTCGGGGACGTGACGCGGTTCGGCTACCTCGGCGTCGACCTCTTCTTCGTGATCAGCGGGTTCGTGATCCTGATGAGCGCGTGGGGGCGGGGGCCGGGCGAGTTCGGCGTGTCCCGGCTGGTCAGGCTGATGCCGGCGTACTGGGTGAGCGTCCTACTGGGCGCGGTGGTGTACGCGGTGTTCCGGCAGGGCCACGGCGTCCCCGGCCTGGTGCTGCCGAACCTCACCATGCTGCAGGGCGGCCTCGGCCTGCGGAACGTGGACGCCGTCTACTGGACGCTCTGGGTCGAGCTGCACTTCTACGTGCTCATCGCCGTCCTCGCGGGCATCGGCATCACCTACCGCTCCTGCCTGGTGTTCATGGCGGCCTGGCTGTTCGCGGGCGTCTACGCCGACGAGGCCGACAACGACCTGCTCCAGGTGATGCTGATCCCGACCTGGAGCTGCTACTTCATCGCCGGCATGGCGCTCTACATGATCCACCGGTTCGGACCGACGCTGCTGCTCTGGGGCTACGTGGCCGTGACCTACCTGATCGCGCTGCACTGGGGGGCCTGGCGCGCCGAGCACGTCTTCCGCGGCGCGAACGAGATCGTGGTCAGCGCCGTCATCACCGGAATCTTCGCCGTGATGATCCTCGTCGCGACACGCCGGCTCCGGTGGCTGCGATGGTCGCGGCTGACCGTCCTCGGGGCGCTCACGTACCCGCTATACCTCGTCCACTCGCAGCTCGCGCTGCCCCTACTCGACGCCCTGTACCCGGACCTCGGGAAGTGGCCGTCGCTGTGCGTCGTCGTGGCCGCGTCCCTGCTGAGCGCGTACGCCGTCCACCGCCTGGTCGAACGCCCGGGAGCGGCCTGGATGCGCGCACGCCTGTACGCGTCGCTGGAGCCCCTGCGCCGCGTGGCGGAAACGTCTAACTTTGTCGGTCATGGTGGACGGGGCGGCCCTACTGGCAACGGCACTGAGCCTCCTGACCGCACCCCGGCCCCTGCGGTGCCGCCCGCCCGACCGCCGGAACCGATGGGCCTGGCCCGAAACTGAAACCCACACAAGCCGCCCAGCCCGCCCAGAGGTGTCCGTGAGCGGGGGGTGTGACATATCTGGGGTGGCGGGCGCTGAAGGAGACGTGAGCGTCCGGCCGATGTGAGCGGGCTTCGGCCGGACGCCTTTCCCCCTGTCTCTTATACCCCTCTGACGCTGCCGACGACGGAGAGAGTGTAGATCGCGGTGGTTGCCGTACT
>NZ_VCKZ01000530.1 GCF_005889745.1 Actinomadura geliboluensis | reverse complement strand
GGACGGGCGCGAAGCTCGAACTGGCGCTCAAGCCGGAGCTCGCGGACCGCGTCCCGGCGGACGTGCGGGCGCGGCTGCTGCCGACGACGGTGTTCGGCGCCCGGTACGTGTCGCTCGCCGCGCCGCCCGGCTCGTCGGCCGGGCCGATCGAGGAGGGCGACGTGATCTCCGAGGACCGCAGCGAGAACGCGGTCGAGCTGTCGGAGGTCCTGAACCGCACGATGGACCTGCTGAACACCGTCCAGCCGGCGAAGCTGTCGGCGACGCTGAACGCGATGGCGACGGCGCTGCAGGGGCGCGGCGACCAGATCGGACGCAACTTCGAGCAGCTCGACGCGTTCCTGCGGAAACTCAACCCCGAGGTCCCGGCGCTCGCGCGCAACCTCGCCGAGCTGGCGGAGTTCTCGCGGCACGCGTCCGACGCGGCCCCCGACCTGCTGCAGGCCCTCACGGACTTCACGGTGACCAGCCGCACGCTCGCCGAGCAGCGCGCGGCGATCGCGAGCCTGTACGACGCGGTGTCGGGATCGTCCGCCGACCTGGACGGCTTCCTGCGCGCCAACTCCGGGAACATCATCGCGCTGGCGTCCGCGAGCCGCGGGAGCCTTGAGCTGATGCGCCGGTACGCCCCGGCCGCGCCCTGCACGTTCAGGACGCTCGCCGAGTTCGTCCCGAAGATGAACCGGGTGCTCGGGCAGGGCACCGACAGGCACGGCGTGCACGGTGTGGTCGTGTCCGTCCCGCACAAGGGCCGGTACCTGCCGGGCAGGGACAAGCCGCGCTACGGCTCCGGCGGCGGGCCTCGCTGCCCCAGCGTCCCGTACCTGGCGGCAGACGGCGCGACACGGGTCCTGTCCGCGGGCGGGATTCCCGGCGAGGGCGGCGGCGCGGGCCGGAGCGGGCTCGGGCCCGCCAACTCGGCGTCCGAGAACGACCTGGTCAACGAGCTGGCCGGGCCGTCGCTCGACGAGGTCCCCGAGGAGCTGCCGGACTGGTCGAGCGTCCTGATCGGCCCGATCTACCGGGGCACGGAGGTGACGGTCAAGTGAGGCTCGGCGGACAGGGGCTCAAGGGCCTGGCGTTCCCGCTCACCAGCTCGCTGATCTTCATCGCGGTGACGGCGGCGGCGACGATGCTGCTGGCCTCCAGCATCACCGGCGCGACCAGCGGCGACCGCGTCACCTACCACGCCAAGTTCACCGACGTCGCCGGGCTGCATCCGGGGCACGGCGTCCGGATCGCGGGCGTCGAGGTCGGCCAGGTCGAGAAGATCGAGGTCAGCGACCGGCGGCTGGCGCGCGTCACGTTCGAGGTCGACCGCGACCGGGAGATCCCGGCGTCGGCGACCGCCGCCGTCAAGTACCTGAACCTGGTCGGCGGACGCTACATCGCCCTCGGCCGCGGCCCCGGTTCTCCGGGTGCGGCGTTGAAACCCGGCGGGACGATCCCGGTTCGGCAGACGACGGGCACGCTCAACCTCACCCAGCTGTTCCAGGGTTTCCAGCCGCTGATGCAGGCGCTGTCGCCCGGCGACGCCAACAAGCTCTCCGAGTCGATCGTCAAGGTGCTCCAGGGCGAGGGCGGCACCATCGAGAGCCTGCTGCGCACGGTCGGGGAGCTGACCACCACGCTCGCCGCCAAGGACCAGGTCATCGGACGGGTCATCACGAACCTGAACAGCGTCGTCCAGACCGTCAACGCGCGGGACCGGCAGCTCGTCGACCTCGTCACCACGCTGCGCCGGTTCACCTCCGGGCTCGCCGCCGACCGCGGGCCGATCGGCGAGGCGCTCGGGTCGATCGCCGACCTGACCAGCGCCACCGCCGGGCTCCTCCAGGTCGCGCGCCCGCCGCTGAAGGACGACATCGTCCACCTCGGCCGCCTCGCAGACAACCTCGACCGCGACAGGCCGCTGCTGGAGCGCTTCCTGCAGCGGTCGCCCGGGAAGGCGGCGACGCTCGGGCGGCTGGGCTCCTACGGTTCGTGGATGAACTTCTACCAGTGCGAGGTCAAGCTCGTCGGCGTCACCTGGGCCGGATCCGACGTGTCCGACGAGCCGCCGCCCACCGGGATCCCGATCAAGGACGCGAGGTGCCGCGGATGAAGCCGCTGCGGGAACGCAACCCGGTCGCGGTGGCCGCCACCGGCATCGCCGTGCTGCTGGTGCTCGGCCTGCTCGCCTACCGCGCCGACCGGCTGCCGGTCATCGGCGGCGGGACGACTTACAGCGCGTACTTCTCCGAGGCCGCCGGGCTGAAGGACGGCCAGGAGGTCCGGGTCGCCGGGGTCAAGGTCGGCAAGGTCACCGACGTCTCGCTCAAGGGCAACAAGGTGAAGGTCACCTTCCGGGTCAAGGACACCTGGATCGGCGACGCCACCCGCGCCACCATCATGATCAAGACGCTGCTGGGCTCGAAGTACCTGCAGCTCGACCCGCTCGGCTACCGGAAGCAGAACCCGGAGCAGACGATCCCGCTCGACCGGACGGTGGCCCCCTACGACGTCACGACGGCGTTCCAGGACCTCGGCCGGACGTTCGAGGACCTCGACACCGCCAAGCTCGCCGCGAGCCTGGAGACGATCTCCACGACGTTCGAGGACACGCCGGCGAGCGTCCGGGTCGCGCTGCACGGGCTGTCGTCGCTGTCCACCACGATCGCGTCGCGGGACGCCGAGCTGTCCCGGCTGCTCGCGGGGACCAAGCAGCTCTCGGGCACGATCGCCGCGCAGAACTCCCAGTTCGAGACGCTGTTCAAGGACGGCAACCTGCTGCTGGCCGAGCTGCGGCAGCGCCGCGACGCCATCCACGCGCTGCTCGTCGGCACCAACCGCCTCTCCAACGAGCTGGTCGGCCTGGTGAACGACAACCGCCGCACCCTCGGGCCGACGCTGGCGTCCTTGGAGCGGGTCACCACCACCCTCGAACGCAACCAGAAGAACCTGGAGCGCGTGCTGGAGACCGCCGCCCCCTACGTCCGCGTCCTCGGCAACGCGACCGGCAACGGCCGCTGGGTGGACGGCTACCTGTGCGGGACCGTCCCCGACGAGTACCTGGAGAACGGCAGGTGGAAGGACCGGCCGCTGCCGGGCCACTGCAAGCCGCCGCACCTGACGGGAGGCCGGTGACATGGCGTCCTCCACGACGCGCACGGCGAAGCTGCCGAAGCTCGGCTCGCCGATCCGCGACCACCGGACGCGGGTGGTGCAGGCGCTGATCGCGGTGTTCGTGCTGCTGGTCGCGATCGCGCTCGTCCCGCTGCTGAGCGGCGGGCCCACGCACAAGATCACCGCGTACTTCGCGACCGCGATCGGCGTCTACCCGGGCTCCGACGTCCGCGTCCTCGGCGTGAAGGTCGGGTCGATCGGCTCCATTGAACCGCTCGGCGACAAGGTCAAGGTCGAGATGCGGGTGGACGACGACGTCGACGTCCCCGCCGCCGCCCGCGCCGTCGTCATCGCGCCGAACCTGGTGTCCGACCGGTACGTCCAGCTCGACCCCGCCTACAGCGGCGGCCCGAAGATGGCCGACGGCGCCTCGATCGACGTGAACAACACCGCGACGCCGCTGGAGCTCGACCAGCTCTACACCGCCGTCCGGAAGATCTCCGGCGACCTCGGCCCGCAGGGGCTGAACGCCCAGGGCGCCCTGTCGGACGTGATCCGGGTCGGCGCCGCCAACCTCGGCGGCAACGGCCAGGCGCTCAACACGATGATCTCCGACCTCGGCAAGGCGTCGCAGACGCTCGCCGACAACAGCGGCGACTTGTACGCCACCATCGCCAACCTCAACAAGTTCAGCGAGATGCTCCGCGCCAACGACGGGCAGATCCGGCTGGCCGAGAACCAGCTCGCCGAGGTGAGCCGGTTCCTCGCCGCCGACCGCGACGAACTCGGCGCGGCGCTGCGCAGCCTCGCGCGGGCGCTCGCCGAGGTGAAGGGGTTCGTCCAGGACAACCGGGCGGCGCTGAAGACGAACGTCGGCAAGCTCGCCAAGGTCACCCAAATCCTGGTGGACGAGCGGGCGTCGCTCGCCGAACTCGTCGACACCGCGCCGCTGGTGACGCAGAACGCGCTGAACGCCTACGACCCGAAGACCCGCACGCTGATGGCGCGCGGCAACCTCCTGGAGATCACCAAGGCGTTCGGCAGCCTGGACCAGCCGGGCGTCGACCCGCCCGCCGCCGACCAGCGGCCGCTGTGCGCCGCGGCGGCGTCCGCGACCGCGACGCTCCGCGAGCAGTGCGACCGGCTGAACAAGGGCGGGCTGGTCGCCGTGGCGCCCACGCAGCAGACCGGCCTTCCGGCCCTGCCGCTGCCGCCCGCGGGCAAGATCTACGCCGGCTCCACCGGGAAGAAGGGGGACCGCTGATGCGCGTGCCCAAGCTCGTCGCGGCCCTCACCGCCGGCGCCGTGCTGGCGGCGGGCTGCTCGGTGCGGCTGGAGGACGTCCCGCTGCCCGGCGGCGCCGACGTCGGCGACCACCCGTACACGGTCAAGGTGCAGTTCGAGGACGTGCTGAACCTCGTCCCGCAGGCGGCCGTCCGCGTCAACGACGTGCCGGTCGGCCGGGTGAAGAAGGTGTCACTGCCGAAGGGCGCGTGGCAGGCCGAGGTGACACTGATCATCAACGGCGACGTTCACCTGCCCGCCAACTCCGTCGCGAACCTGGAGCAGTCGAGCCTGCTGGGAGAGAAGTACGTCAAGCTGGCGGCGCCCACGACGGCTCCGTCCCCGCAGCGGCTCACCGACGGCGCCGTGATCCCGGCGTCCCGCACGACGCGCAACGCCGACACCGAAGAGGTGTTCGGCGCGCTGTCGCTGCTGCTGTCGGGCGGCGGGCTCCCGCAGATCCGCACGATCAACCGGGAGCTGAACCAGGCGCTCAACGGGCGCGAGGACAAGGTCCGCTCCGCGCTGGAGAACCTCAACACCTTCACCTCGACGCTGAACCGCAACCGGCAGTCGATCGTGAACGCGCTCGACGGGCTGAACCGGCTGTCGTCCACGGTCGCGTCCCGCAACGGGCAGGTGTCGACCGTGCTGACCGACCTGTCGCCCGGCCTGAAGGTGCTGGAGGAGCAGCGCGGCCGGCTCGTCGAGATGCTGCGCCGGCTGGAGAAGCTGTCGGACGTCGCCGTCAAGACGATCAACGCCAGCAAGGACGACACGGCCGCGAACCTGCGGGCGCTGTCGGTCATCCTCCGCAAGCTCGCCGACTCCGGCCGCGACCTGCCGAAGTCGCTGGAGATCCTGCTGACGTACCCGTTCACCGACGAGGCGCTCAAGGCCATCAAGGGCGACTACCTCAACGGCTACGTCACCGTGATCGCGGCGGAGGGGTTCGACTGCGTCGTCCCGCCGATCGAGGAGACCGACCCCTTCGAGCATGCCGATGAGAACGAGGGCCTGCGGAAGACGGAGAAGAAGGCGGAAGAAAAGGACACTGAGCCGACGGACGCGAAGTCGAACCCGCTTGCCGCACCACCTGGGTACGTCGGTCCGTTGCCGAAGCCCTGCCCGGACACCGCGGCCCGGCCCGGCACCAAGGCCGCGGTCCCCGGCGCG
>NZ_VCKZ01000529.1 GCF_005889745.1 Actinomadura geliboluensis | reverse complement strand
ATGCAAAGAACTTTGCACAGAGATTTAACCAGTACAGGTAATTTTTGATATTGTTTTTTTTTTTAGGTGTGTATAAGAGACAGGTGCCTGAGTAGTCCGCGCCGTGCCATGAAGACCGAGCAGGGTAACGGTTCCTAGGGGGCCTTATGCGGCGGTGGCGACGCTGGGCTCCCTGATCCAGGGTGGCTTCCGTACGGTCTCCCCGTGAGCCTGCTTCGCGAAGTTCGGTCGGCTGGTATGCGGCCCGGAGCACCTACCCGGCATCCGCTGAGCGCCGGCGGATCGAGAGTGTGTAGTCAGGCGACGGAGACGGCGGCCAGGGCGATGGCAGAGCCGGCGAACACCACGGTGTTGCGGATGTAGGTCTGGGCGCGGACCCAGCTGGGGAACGCGTTCTCGGCGGCCTGGAGGAAGGGAGCGACCTCGATGCGGGCCAGTTCCGGGTCGCCCTTGCGGCGGAAGGCGGCCTGGACGGACTTCACCGCGGTGAGGTTGCTGTAGACGATGCCGGCGTTCATCAGGATGACCAGCGAGGAGAAGATCCACGTCAGCGGCTGGGCCGGACCGGTGCCGGTGATGTTGAGGGCGGCGATGACGATCATGATCGCGGCGACGGTGGCCGGGGCTGCGGTCTCGTGGCCGCCGGCGTCGAAGCGGAGTTTGTTCTCCTCCAGGACCTCCGGCCGGACGTTCTGGCGGCGGAGTTCGGTGACCGCGGCGGCCTTGGCGGCCGGGCCGTAGCGGTGACGGACCAGCGGGATGCTGACGAACGCGGCGGCGACCAGCAGCTGCATGACGGCGGCGAGGGTGTTCATGGAAGGCTCTCCTCAGGTCTTGCACTTCGTTCAAGTGGCTGGATGGCGAGAACGCTAACCCTCACTTGAACAAAGTTCAAGACCTCATTTGAACAAAGTGCAATGGCTCCGTACTGTGAGGCCATGCCATGCCATGCCACGCGACACCCTGACCCGGGACCAGATCGTCCGCACCGCTGTCGAACTTCTGGACGCCGAAGGACTCGAAGGCCTGCCGACCGGGTCTGGGGCGAGCTCACGCTGCCCGACCCGGAGGCGGTCGGCTGGCGCGCCGCCGCCACCGCCATGGCCACCGACCTGTACGTGCTCGGCAACGCGGCTGGCGCCGCCGCGACGGCCTCACTGACCCGCAAGCTCGACCAGGACGGCGGCACCGCCCACGAGCAACTCCACGACGCCATGGCAAAGGCCCACCAGATCGCCATGCACTACCCGCGTCTGCGCGCCCGCCTGGAGACCTCAGCGGCGGCCGACTACGCAGCCTCCCCCGACCAGACCTTCGAGTTCGGTCTCCATGCCCTCCTCGACGGTCTGAGGGGACGACTCGGCGGCCCGACAGCCGCCGGACGGGCCGATAGGGCCGTTGACCGGAAATGAGAACGCGTTACAGTTTCTGTCATGACCGCAGTCACTTGGGACGCGCCCGACGGTGACCACCCTGCGCGCCGGGCGGTACGCGCGGCGATGGCCGCGGCCGCCGACGGGCGCAAGCAGGAGTGGCTCGCCCTGTTCCGCCCGGACGCCGTCATCGAGGACCCCGTCGGCCCCTCGATGCTCGATCCCGAAGGCAAGGGGCACCGTGGGCCGGACGGGATCGAGCGGTTCTGGGACGAGAACATCGCCCGGGTGCGCAAGTTCCGCTTCCGGGTGAGCGACTCGTTCGCCAACGGACCCGCCTGCGCCAACGTCGTCACCATCACCGCGACGCTGGACGGCGGGACCACCATGACGATCGACTGCCTGACCGTCTACACGGTCGATGACGACGGCCTGATCACCTCGTTCCGCGCCCACTGGGAACCGGATCGAGTGATGGCCACTCTGACCTCGCCATAGGGCTCGGAGAAATCGGCATCGGGCCGTGCGTGCTTCCCCAGGAGCGCAGCGGCTCCCCTCACTGGCGGTCGTCCCGGACAACGCCGAGCCGACCGTCGCGCTCACGGTTATGCTCACCGCAAGGCGGCGGCGGGCGACATCTTCGCCCCGCGCCCCTCAGGCATCGAGTGCACCGTTCGCCTGCTGCGTCGAAGAACCGGCCACCCTGAACCGGCCCGCCCAGCCCCTCGGCCGACCGAGGAGCCGGAACGGCCGGAGATGCTGCCCGCCGACCTCCGCGCCCCGCGGCGGCCGGGCTGATGTCCGCACTTCTAATCCGTAGGTTGTGGGTTCGAGACCCACACGGCGCACCAGCACTGACGAGGGAAAATGCGGGATTGTCCGGCTTATCCACCGCCCGACATGTTCCGGTTTGCCCCGTGGCGGCCCGGCGGCTCAATTCGGGCCCCGCATCCGCCCTGGTAGCGCCTCGAAACCCAAGTTCCGCACTTTCCTAGGCAGGGCCCGCAGGGAGAGGTGACGGACGATGACGGCATCGGTGGGATCCAGCGCCAGGGCGGATCCGGCGCGGCTCATGGCGATGCTGACGTGCGCGGCCGAGTCTAGGAGCGTCCAGCGTTGCGGACGCAGATGAACCGCACTTCGGGCACTCGGGCCCACTCGGGGTCGTCCTGAACTACGGGTTCGCCGCGCTGATCTACCTCCTCATCGCCCAACTCGTCACACGGACGCTGGACCGCCCCTGACCCGAGACGCCGACCTCGCCCCACGCTGAGGTACAGCACTGTCCGGATGTCCGGCCCGCCGATGCTGCTTCCGTTGGCGGTCAACGCGGAGGACACATGTGACGCTTCGGACTTCCAGGGCGCTGGAGTAGTAGACGACGGCCACGGACACCCCACCTCTCCGGGCCGTCGGCGGGGTGCTCGAACGGACTGCGAGCGCCCCGTGGCGCAAGCCCCGCCCCTATGCCCCCGATGGGGCGGGGCTCTGCCCAGCCCCAAGGCAGAGGCGCCCGACCCCGCCGGTCCCGGGCAAGAGCGCCATGACGGCTGTTGGCGAAACGGCGGGTGACGGGATTGGGGTTATGGGCAGGCATGGACGCGCGGCCGAAGCCTCGGTGACGCTGGCCGGGCGGTACCGGCTGATCGAGCCGGTCGGCCGGGGCGGCATGGGCGAAGTGTGGGCCGCCGAGGATGCGGCGCTGAGACGCATGGTGGCGGTCAAACTACTGGACCCCGCACCCGTCCCCGACCGGCCCGCGAGCACGACCCGTGCGGACGCAGCGGACACCACGAGCGAACGGGTGTGGCGGGAGGCCCGCGGCGCCGCGCGACTGGCGCACACCCCAACGTCGTGCGGATCTATGACGTGGCCGCCGATGGAGACCGGCGACCTGCTGCCGGCCGACATGGCACCCTCAAGCTCACCGACTTCGGCATTGCCAGCCCCACGGACATGCACTCCCCCGCACAGGGAACCGAACCAACTCCAGGCGTGATCATGGGAACCGCCGGCTACCTGTCTCCCGAACTGGCCCGTAAGGTCCCGCCCAGCCCCGCCGGCGACACCCAGGCGGACATGCTCCGGCGGCACCTGCACGACACTCCCGTCCCGCCCGGTCGGCTACGCCCGCACGTGCCCGTGGAACTGGAGCGGGCGGTCCTGCGGCTTCTGGTCTAGGACCCTGCGGCGCGCCGACGAGTTCTGGCTCCACGTGATCACCGCGGGCACGGTTGATCACGGATGAAAGCGCCCCCTCCTGCCTCAGGAGTGCCCGTAAGGCGTGGCGGTTGTCCTGTCCGGACAGGTCAACGTCAGGTAGCTCGACGTGGACTTCTTGTCCGTGGAGCGCTCACGATGGACGGTATGGACGCGGCCTTGGCTTCAGATAAGAAGACCGGGAATGCGCTGACGGCGTTCCTGCCGGCCGCGCGCGTCTTCGGCGTGCCGGACGACGCACCGATGCCCGCGGCTTTGGCCGTGGTCTGGTCCGGCCGCCACTTGCTCTTGGTCTTCGACCGCTTCCGTCAACAGTGGGAACTACCGGGCAGCCGGATCGAACCTGGCGAGGCACCCCTCCAAGCAGCCGTGCGGGAACTGCGCGAGGAGAGCGGCCTGCGTCTACCGACCCTCGCCCTCGCCGGGTACGCGCGCTTCCGGCTCGCAACCCCACCCCATGACGAATACGCCGCCATCTGCGCCGGCCACGTCACCAGCCGCCACCACAACTTCACGCCCAACCAGGAGATCAGCGCCATCCGCTGGTGGGACGCGACCCGCCCGCCTCCCGCCGATATCCAGATCCTTGACGCGACCCTGGCGCAACGTACCTGCCGCTCGGGGAGAGCCGCTCCGCCTCAGTAAGTTGTACCGACGTGCAAGCCCTTCAGGCCAGGCGAACTGGCGACTTGTTGAGCACGGGTGCGGACGCGCCGGTATGAGCCAGTGCCGTCTCGATGACGGCACCGTTGAAGGTGAACCGGTCGACGACGGCGGCGCACAGTCGGCCGCGATCGTCCGCTGGTCGGGGCGGTGCTGATGGTGGAACAGATCGACGAGTGGACCGAGGCTGTGCGAATGCAATGATACGCCGAATGGCGCGCGACCGCCGCGACATCTGCCTCCGGCGGCCGGCAGGGCTCAGGACCCGCGCGGCCGAAGGCCGGCAAGGAGTTTGAGAAGGGCGATCGCCGAGTCGGGACGCTGAGGCGAGGCCCAGGTGTCGCCGGTTGCGCCACAACTCCCTCCGGTCGAGGTGCGTCCTACTTTCCAGCGAACGAAGAGCCGCCGAGACGGAGGATGCAGCGACATGGGTTTGGGTTTCGTTGTGTGCGCGACGAGCGGGACGGTGGTTTTCCTGATCGGACTGCACAACGCCCTACTGGTTCGGCGACTACGACAGCACGGGATACGCACCAGCGGCCTCGTCGTCGACCAGACGCGCGAGAGCACCGACTCGGGGCACTACTGGAAGCCCGTCATCTCCTTCACCGACCAACACGGACACACTGTGACCTTCCAGCCCGGCGTGGGCGGCAAGGGGTATGAGCTGCCGACCGGGCGGGAGGTGCCCGTGGTCTACCTGGCGGACAATCCGGAGAAGGTCAAGGTGGACATGCGGCGGTTCACGACCTCGCAGGCGTTGTACCTCATGTTCTTTGGATTGGTCTTCTTGAGTGTCGCCGTCGCGATCCTGATGGCAGGTTGACTCGGGCGACTTCGCCACCACCGGATCGCCGCCCTTAACGGACGGACCTCTGCACTCCGGCACCTCGTGGCTCCAAACCCCGACACCACCGCAGGCTGCTGCCGTATCCACCCTAAACGTCGTCCGAGCTACCCGGGGGCTCGGAGCACCCACCTCCATCATCTCAACCGCGCGCTGCACACGATCGTGCTGGTTCGCACCCGCGTCGCCCCGTCGACGACGGCTTACATCCAGCGACGCGTCAGCACGACGAGAATGGCAGCCTCGGCCAGTAGCGGCAGGCCGCGGTGTAGAGCGGGCGTGAGGGGTTTGAGGGGGGCGGTAAGGCATTCGCCGGACGCTGGGCACGGCGCCGGGATCCGATGATCGCCGTATGACATCTGCCAAGGACACGGCCCCCGGCGTCGAGCGGCGTGCGGCCGGGAAGAGCCGGCGCGGCATCGGCCGGCGAGGACTGCTCAAGGCCGCGCTCATCGGTGTGCCCGCCGTGGTCGCGGGGGGAGGC
>NZ_VCKZ01000070.1 GCF_005889745.1 Actinomadura geliboluensis | reverse complement strand
CGTCCTCCCAGAGCGGCAGCTCCGCGGTGCGGGCGGGGTCGGACGCCTCGGCGGCGAGGCGCTGCGCCCAGCGGCGGAACGAGGTCGGGACGGGGTCGAGGGTCCCGCCGGCCCACGCGGTGACGAGGTCGGGCAGCAGGATCCGCCACGACACCCCGTCCACGACGAGGTGGTGGAGGGTGAGCAGGAGGCGCCCGGAGGCGCCGGGACCGGCGTCGAACCAGACGAGCTGCGCCATCGTCCCGGCGGCGGGGTCGAGGCGGCGGCGCGCTCCCTCCGCCTCGCCGGCGAGGACCGCGCGGAGCGCCTCGGCGTCCAGGCCCGCGACGTCCACGCGGCGGACGAGCGGCGCGGCGTCGACCGTGCCGGGCTCGGCGACCTCGAACTCGCCGCCGTCCACGCGGAGCCGGAGCATGTCGTGGTGGTCGAGGAGCGTCTGGAGCGCCCGGGCCAGCTCGTCCAGGCCGAGACCCGGCGGGACCTGGAGGAGCATCCGCTGGCTGTAGCCGTCGACGGGGCCGTTCAGCTCCTGGAACCAGCGCATGATCGGGGTCGCGGGGACGCGTCCGATGCCCGCGCCGGGCGCTTCGGCCTCGACCTCCTCGCCCTCGCCGGTGGGCCGGGCAACGGCGGCGAGTTCCTCGACGGTCTGGTGCTGGAACACGTCGCGGGGCGTGATGACCAGGCCGGACTGGCGGGCGCGGGAGACGAGCTGGATCGCGATGATCGAGTCGCCGCCCAGGTCGAAGAACCCGTCATCGATCCCGACGCGCTCCAAGCCGAGCACCTCGGCGAACAGCCGGGAGAGGGTCTCCTCCTCCGGGGTGCGCGGAGTGCGGGACGACACCTTCGCGGCGAAGTCGGGTGCGGGCAGCGCCTTGCGGTCGAGTTTCCCGTTGGACGTCAGCGGGAGCGCGTCCAGCTCGACTACGGCCGCCGGGACCATGTAGTCGGGCAGGTCCCGGCCCGCGAAGCGGCGCAGGTCGGCGGCGTCGATCCCGTCGGCGACGACGTAGGCGACCAGGCGGTCGTCGCGGACGACCACGGCCGCGTCCTTGACCGCGTCGTGCCTGGTCAGGACGGACTGCACCTCGCCCAGCTCGATCCGGAAGCCGCGCAGCTGCACCTGCTGGTCGGCGCGGCCGAGGTATTCGAGGGCGCCGTCGCGGCGCCAGCGGCCGAGGTCGCCCGTCCGGTACATGCGGGTGCCGGGCGCGCCGTGCGGGTCGGCGACGAACCGCTCCGCCGACAGCCCCGGACGGTTCAGGTAGCCGCGCGCCAGGCCTGCGCCCGCGACGTACAGTTCGCCGACGACGCCCGCCGGGACGGGCTGGAGGCGGTGGTCGAGGACGTAGACGCGCAGGTCGGGGATGCCGACGCCGATGATGCTGCCGGGCGCGGTGGCGGCGTGGACGCGGTCGAGCGCGATGTACGAGACGTGCACCGTGGTCTCGGTGATGCCGTACATGTTGACCAGCGTCGGCGCGTTCTCGGGGTGCCGGGAGTACCAGTCCTCCAGGCGGCCGAGGTCGAGGGCTTCACCGCCGAACACGATGTAGCGCAGCGCCAGGTCGGTGCCTGGGTTGTCCCGGTCGGTGGCCATGAGCTGGTAGAACGCCGACGGTGTCTGGTTGAGGACGGTCACTCGCTCCGCCGCCAGCAGCGCGAGGAAGTCTTCGGGCGACCGGGAGGTCAGGTAGGGGACGACGACGAGGCGTCCGCCATAGAGCAGCGGGCCCCACAACTCCCAGACCGAGAAGTCGAAGGCGTAGGAGTGGAACAACGTCCAGACGTCGTCCGGGCCGAAGTCGAACCACTCCTCCGTCGAACGCAGCAACCGCACCACGTTCTGGTGCGGGATCACCACGCCCTTCGGACGGCCCGTCGAACCCGACGTGTAGATGACGTAGGCCGGGTGGTCGGGGTCGATGGCGACGCCGGGGTTGGTGTCGGGCCGTCCGGTAGCGTCGAGGTCATCAGGGCCGAGGGTGAGGACGGGGCAGGCGTCCTCAACCATGTACGCGATCCGGTCTTCCGGGTAATCCGGGTCGATCGGCACATACGCCGCACCCGCCTTCAAGACCGCGAGGATCGCCACGACGAGGTCGGCCGAGCGCGGCAGCGCCAACGCCACGAACTGCTCAGGCCCAACGCCTTGCTCGACCAGCTTGTGCGCCAGGCGATTCGCCCTCACGTTCACCTCAGCATACGTCCACGACACACCCTCGAACGTGACGGCCGCAGCGTCCGGACGGGCCGCCGCCTGCGCCTCGAACAGCGCCGGGATCGTCGCCCGTTCGATGTCGCCGCCCTTTCCGCCGGCCCAGCGGCGCAGCAGGGTGCGGCGCTCGCTCCGGTCGAGGATCTCGGCGGTGGTGACGGGTGCGCCGGGGTCGGCGACCAGTTCGCGGAGGAGGCGCTCGAAGCGGTCCGCGATGGAGACGGCCGTGGCGGGGTCGAAGAGGTCGAGGGCGTATTCGAGCCCGGCGTCGATGCCGCCGGGCGCGCCGCCGTCGCCGTGCCGCTCCTCTAGGTAGAGGGAGAGGTCGTACTTGGCGGCGCCCGAGCCGAGGGGTTCGGGGCCGCCGGTGAGCCCGTCCATCTCCAGCCGCGCCTCCGGGTTGTTCTGGAACGACAGGGCGACCTGGAACAGCGGGTGCCGGGCCATCGACCGCGCCGGGTTGAGCACCTCGACGAGCCGCTCGAACGGCAGGTCCTGGTGGGCGTAGGCGGCGAGGTCGGTCTCCTTGACCCGCCCGATGAGCTCCCGGAACGAGGGGTCCCCGGAAGTGTCGGTGCGCAGGACGAGCATGTTCACGAACATGCCGACCAGGTCGTCCAGCGCCTCGTCCGTACGGCCCGCGATCGGCGAACCGATCGGCACGTCCGTCCCCGCGCCGAGCCGGGTCAGCAGCGCGGCGTAGGCGGCCTGCATGACCATGAACAGGGTCGCGCCGTTCTCGCGGGCGAGGGCCAGGAGCGCGGCGTGCAGGTCGGCGTCCAGCTCGAAGGTGTGCGTCCCGCCCCGGTAGGACGCCTCCGCCGGGCGCGGCCGGTCGGTCGGAAGCGACAGCTCCTCCGGCAGCCCGGCCAGCGCGTCCCGCCAGTAGGCGATCTGCCGCGAGATCAGGCTGCCGGGGTCGTCCTCGGAGCCGAACAGCTCGCGCTGCCAGAGCGTGTAGTCGGCGTACTGGACGGGCAGCGGCGCCCACTGCGGCGCCCGCCCCTCCGCGCGGGCGGCGTAGGCGAGGATCACGTCGCGGGCGAGCGGCGCCATCGACCAGCCGTCCGACGCGATGTGGTGCAGGACGAGCATCAGGACGTGCACGTCGCCGCCGAGGGCGAACAGGCGGGCGCGCAGCGGCGGCTCCACCGACAGGTCGAAGCCGCGCCCGACCTCGGCGGCCAGCGCCGCCGGCAGCGCCGCCTCGCCGGTCTCGGTGACGTCGAGCCGGGGGCGCGCGGCGGCCGGTTCGAGGACGAGCTGCCGGGCGGTCCCGGACCCGTCCGGGAAGATCGTGCGGAGCGGTTCGTGCCGCTCCGCCACGTCGGCGAGCGCGGCGCGCAGCGCGTCCAGGTCGAGGGCGCCGTTGAGGCGCAGCGCGACCGGCATGTTGAACGTCGCGGACGGCCCCTCGAACCGGTTGAGGAACCAGAGCCGCTGCTGCGCGTACGACAGCGGCACGACGTCGGGCCGCTCGGCCCGCGCCAGCGGCGGCCGCACCCCGCCGGCGTCGGCGTCCGCGAGGCGCTCGGCGAGGCCGGCGGGGGTCGGCGCCTCGAACAGCGCCCGGACGGGCAGCTCGGCGCCGAGCGCGGACCGGATCCGGCTGGCCAGCCGGGTCGCGGTGAGCGAGTCGCCGCCGAGGTCGAAGAACCCGTCGTCCACCCCGACCCGCGGCACGCCGAGGACCTCGGCGAACAGCCCGCAGAGGATCTCCTCGCGCGGGGTGCGCGGGGCGCGGCTCGCGGCGGCGGAGGCGTCCGGCGCGGGCAGCGCGGCGCGGTCGAGCTTGCCGTTCACGGTCAGCGGCAGCGCGTCCAGGACGGTGAACGACGGGACCATGTAGTCGGGCAGCCGCTCGGCCGCGTACCGGCGGACGGCGGCGACGTCGACGTCCGGGCCGACGAGGTAGGCGGCGAGGCGCCGGTCGCCGGGCCGGTCCTCGCGGACGACCACGGCGGCGTGCGCGACGCCCCCGCACCCGGCGAGGACGTTCTCGATCTCGCCGGGCTCCACCCGGAACCCGCGGATCTTCACCTGGTCGTCGGCGCGGCCGAGGTACTCGATCGTGCCGTCCGGGCGCCACCGGGCGAGGTCGCCGGTCCGGTACATGCGGTCGCCGGGCGCGCCGAACGGGTCGGCGACGAACCGCTCCGCCGACAGGCCGGGCCGGTCGAGGTAGCCGCGCGCGAGCTGGACGCCCGCCAGGTACAGCTCGCCGGGGACGCCGGCCGGGGCGGGCTGGAGCGCGGCGTCCAGCACGTAGGCGCGGGTGTTGCGGTAGGGGCCGCCGATCGACGGGTGCTCGCTGCGCGCGACCACCTGGTTCATGGTGTCGATGGTCGACTCGGTGGGCCCGTAGAAGTTGCGGGCGGTGACGCCGGGGATCGCGCGGAGTTCGGCCCACAGGTTCTCGCCGACGGCCTCGCCGCCGAGGAGGAGGTGGGAGGGCAGGTGGCGCCCGTCGGCGTCCAGCAGCCCGGCCTCGCGGAGCGAGGTGAAGTGCGACGGGGTGGTGTTGACCAGGTCGATCTGCGCGCGCGCCACGTAGTCGGTGTACGCCTCGACGTCGCGGCGGGTGTCGTCGTCGATGAGGTGCAGCTCGTGGCCGTACATCATCCAGAGCAGGCCCATCCAGGACGTGTCGAACGAGAACGACGCCAGGTGCGCGAACCGCATCCGGCGCCCGCCCGCGGCCTGGATCGCCGGGTCGATGAACGCGTCCCGGTGCGCCTCGAAGTAGTTGAGCACGCCCACGTGCGGGACGACCACGCCCTTGGGCCGCCCGGTGGACCCCGACGTGTAGATGACGTAGGCGGCGTTGTCCGGGCGCAGCGCCCCCACCCGCTCGCCGTCGGACGGGTCGTGCGCGGGCCGCCCGCTCGTGTCCGGGAAGTCCCCGGCGGTGATCGTCAGGGCGGGGCGGGCGTCGGACAGCATGTAGGCGATGCGGTCGGACGGGTACTCGGGGTCGATCGGGACGTAGGCGGCGCCCGCCTTCAGCACGCCGAGGATCGCCACGACGATCTCGGGCGTGCGCGGCAGGACGAGCGCGACGCGGTCCTCGGGGCCGATCCCCCGCGCGATCAGCTCGTGGGCGAGCCGGTTGGCGCGCTCGTTCAGCTCCGCGTAGGTCACCCGCGCGTCGCCGCAGACGAGCGCCACGTCGGCCGGGGTACGCGCGGCCTGCGGCTCGAAGAGGGCCGGGAGGGTGCCGGACGGGATGGCGCCCGCCGTGTCGTTCCAGCGCTCCAGCCGGGACCGCTCGTCCTCCCCCGCGAGGTCCACGGCGCCGACCAGGCGGCCGGAGTCCTCGGCGAACGCCTCCAGGACGCGGCGGATCCGGGCGAGGATCGCCTCCACGGCCTCCTGCTCGAACACGTCCGGCCGGTAGTGCAGGCGCAGCGACAACGCCTCGCCGGGCAGGGCGACGAACGACAAGGGGAAGTGGGTCGCGTCGTAGGAGTCGACGGCGGCGACGCGGACGCCGTTGAGGGAGCCGTCCATCGAGGACGGGTCGAAGGGGTAGTTCTCCAGCACCGTCATCGTGTCGAACAGGGCGCCGCCGCCGTGGCCCGCCGCGCGCTGGATGTCGGTGAGGCCGAGGTGGTGGTGGGCGAGGAGTTCGGTCTGCTCCTCCTGGAGGCGCTCCATGAGGGCGCCGAGCGGCTCGTCCATCCGGTACCGGACGCGCACGGGCAGCGTGTTGATGAACAGGCCGATCATCTGCTCGACGCCGGGCAGCTCCGGCGGGCGGCCGGACACGGTCGAGCCGAACACCACGTCGTCGCGGCCGAGCAGGCGGCCGAGGACCAGGCCCCAGGCGCCCTGCAGGACGGTGCTCAGCGTGACGCCGTGGCGGCGGGCCGCGCGGGTGAGGCGCCGGGTCGTCCGCTCGTCGAGGCCGGTGACGGTCGGCCGCGGCGGCTCCGGCGCGCGGCCGGCGGCCTCCGGCGCGACGAGGCTGGGCTCGTCCACCCCGGCGAGGGCGCGGCGCCACGCCTCCTCGGCGGCGGCGCGGTCCTGCTTCGCGAGCCACGCCAGGTAGTTCTTGTACGGGGTGACGCGCGGCATCCCCGTGTCGTGGCCGCCCTGCACGTAGAGCAGGAACAGCTCGGTCGCGAGGACCGGCGTGGACCACCCGTCCAACAGGATGTGGTGGTTCGTCAGGATCAGCCGGGACCGCTCGGGCCCCATCCGGACGAGCACGAACCGCAGCAGCGGCGGCGCGGTCATGTCGAAGCCCCGCGCCCGCTCCCGCGCCACGACGGCGTCGGCGTCCGCACCGGACGCGGTGACCTCCTCCCACGGCAGCTCGACCGTGCGCGGGATCACCTGGACGGGCCGCGACAGGTCCTCGTGCCAGAACGCGGCGCGCAGGTTCGCGTGCCGGCGCAGCAGCGTCCCGGCGGCGGTGCGCAGCGCCCCCGCGTCCAGCGGCCCCTCCAGGTCGAGGACGAGCTGCGCCGTGTAGACGTCCGCGTCACCCGCGTCGAAGAGCGCGTGGAAGAAGAAACCCTGCTGCAGGGGCGACAGGGGCAGGATGTCCTCAAGGTCACCCCGGTTCACGATTTCTGCCTCCATGCGGTCTGCAGCTTGTCGATCTCGCTCTGGTCCAGGTCGACGAGCAGGTCGGACGGGGTGAAGCCGGCCGCGTCGCCGGCGGCGGCGTCCGCGGCGAGGGCGCGCAGCGCGGTGAACCAGCCCTCGGCCAGTTCCCGGACGTCGGGCGCCTCCAGCAGGCCGCCCGGCCACGTCCACCTCGCCGACAGCACCGGACCGCCGGGCAGGTCGCGGGTGACGGCGTTGATCTCCAGGACGTGCGCCATCGGCATCGCCGGGTCCTCGCCGGCGGGGAGTTCCTCGGCGGCGAGCGTCCAGTCGCCGCCCGCGTCCCCGGCGTCGACCCGGCCGAGGTAGTTGAAGGCGATCTGCGGGGGCGGGACGGCCGCCAGCTCCTCGGCGGCCTCGCCGCCGCCGTAGCGGAGCAGGCCGTAGCCGATGCCGCCGTCCGGGACGGCCCGGAGCTGCTCCTTCACCGTCTTGAGCGCGGCGGCGCCGGTCGCGCCGCCCGCGTCCAGCCGGACCGGGTGGATGGAGGTGAACCAGCCGGCGGTGCGGGAGACGTCGGCGCCGGGGACGACGTCCTCGCGGCCGTGCCCTTCGAGGTCGACGAGGACGCCGGTGCCGCGCCCGCCCCGGTGCCGCCGCCACTGCGCGACGGCGAGCGCGAGGCCGGTGAGCAGCACGTCGTTGACCCGGCCGTGGACCGCCGCCGGGACGTCGGTGAGCAGCGGCCCGGTGACGTCGGCGGGCAGGTCGAGGGTGACCGAGCGGGCGCGGGCCGCGATGTCCACGCGCGGGTCGAGCGGCCGCTTCGCGAGGTTCTGCGGGGGGCCGTCGACGATGTCGAGCCAGTCCTCCAGCTCGTCCTCGTCCCGCTCGGCCGCGGTGAGCTTCTGCGCCCAGCGGCGGAACGACGTCGGGACGGGGTCGAGGTCTCCACCGGCCCAGGCGGTGACGAGGTCGGGCAGCAGGATCCGCCACGACACCCCGTCCACGACCAAGTGGTGCAGCACGAGGAGGAGCCGGCCCTGCTCGCGGCCCGCGTCGAACCAGACGAGCTGCGCCACCGTCCCGGCGGCCGGGTCGAGCCGGTCGCGGGCGGCGGTGGCCTGCTCGGTGATGACGGACTGGAGCTTGTCGGCGTCCATGCCCGCGACGTCCACCCGGGTGACCAGGGCGGCCGCGTCGCACGAGCCGGGCGGCCGGACGACGGGCTGCCAGCCGTCCAGGCGGAGGCGGAGCATGTCGTGGTGGTCGAGGAGCGTCTGGAGCGCGGCGGTCAGCCGTTCGATGCCGAGGTCCGGCGGGGTGCGCAGCAGCGTCGACTGGTGGAAGCCGCTGATCAGCGCGGTGTCGCCGCCGACCCGCTCGCGCAGCCACGCCACGATCGGGGTGACCGGGACGGGGCCGACGCCGGTGCCGGGGGCCTCGGCCTCGACCTCCTCGCCTTCGCCCGTTGGTCGGGCGACGGCGGCGAGTTCCTCGACGGTCTGGTGCTGGAACACATCGCGCGGGGTGATGACCAGGCCGGACTGGCGGGCGCGGGAGACGAGCTGGATCGCGATGATCGAGTCGCCGCCCAGGTCGAAGAACCCGTCATCGATTCCGACGCGCTCCAGGCCCAGTACCTCGGCGAACAGCCGGGAGAGCGTCTCCTCCTCCGGAGTGCGCGCGGTGCGGGACGACACCTTCGCGGCGAAGTCGGGCGCGGGCAGCGCCTTGCGGTCGAGCTTGCCGTTGACGGTGAGCGGGAGGGCGTCCAGCTCGACGATCACGGCCGGGACCATGTAGTCGGGCAGGTCCTTGCCCACGAAGCGGCGCAGGTCGGACGAGTCGACGTCCGTGCCCGCGACGTAGGCGACGAGGCGCTCGTCCCGGACGACCACGGCGACGTCGGAGACGGCGTCGTGGCGGGCGAGGGCCGACTCGATCTCGCCCAGCTCGATCCGGAAGCCGCGCAGCTGCACCTGCTGGTCGCTGCGGCCGAGGTATTCGAGGCGGCCGCCGTCCAGCCACCGCCCGACGTCGCCCGTCCGGTACATGCGGGTGCCGGGCGCGCCGTAGGGGTCGGCGACGAACCGCTCCGCCGACAGCCCCGGACGGTTCAGGTAGCCGCGCGCCAGGCCCGCGCCCGCGACGTACAGCTCCCCGACCACACCGGGCGCGACGGGCTGGAGGCGGTCATCGAGGACGTAGACGCGCAGGTCGGGGATGCCGACGCCGATCACGCTGCCGGGCGCGGTCGCCGCATAGGCGCGGTCGAGCGCGACGTACGAGACGTGCACCGTCGTTTCGGTGATGCCGTACATGTTGACCAGCGTCGGGGCGTTCTCGGGGTGCCGGGAGTACCAGTCCTCCAGACGTCCCAGTTCCAGTGCCTCGCCGCCGAACACGATGTAGCGCAGGGCCAGGTCGGTGCCGGGGTTGTCCCGGTCGGCGGCCATGAGCTGGTAGAACGCCGACGGAGTCTGGTTGAGGACGGTCACCTTCTCGGCGGCCAGGAGAGACAGGAACTCTTCCGGCGACCGGGAGGTCAGGTAGGGGACGACGACGAGCCGTCCGCCATACAGCAGCGGGCCCCACAACTCCCAGACCGAGAAGTCGAAGGCGTAGGAGTGGAACAGCGTCCAGACGTCGTCCGGGCCGAAGTCGAACCACTCCTCCGTCGAACGCAGCAACCGCACCACATTCTGGTGCGGGATCACCACGCCCTTCGGGCGGCCCGTCGAACCCGACGTGTAGATGACGTACGCCGGGTGGTCCGGTGAGACCGCCACATCGAGGTTCGCTTCGTCGTAGCCCTCGGCGTCCAGGTCATCCGGACGGAGGGTGAGGACGGGGCGCGCGTCCTCGACCATGTACGCGATCCGGTCTTCCGGATAGTCCGGGTCGATCGGCACATACGCCGCGCCCGCCTTCAACACCGACAGGATCGCCACGACGAGGTCGGCCGAACGCGGCAGCGCCAACGCCACGAACTGCTCAGGCCCAACACCCTGCTCGACCAGCTTGTGCGCCAGCCGGTTCGCCCTCGCGTTCACCTCGGCATACGTCCACGACACACCCTCGAACGTCACCGCAAGCGCGTCCGGACGGGCCGCCGCCTGGGCCTCGAACAGCGCGGGAATCGTCGCCCGCTCCGCCGCATCGGCGCCGCCCCCGGCCCATTCGCCGAGGATCAGCGACCGCTCCTGCGGCGCGAGGACGTCGGCGCGGCCGATGGGCGCGTCCGGGTCGGCGAGCAGCGCGGACAGGTACCGCTCGAACCGCTCGACGAGCCGCCGCGCGGTGGCCGGGTCGTACAGGTCGAGGGCGTACTCCAGTTCGCCGTCGAACCCGTCCCCCCGCTCGGTGAGGATCATCAGCAGGTCGAAGCGGGACGCGCCGGCGGCGAGGGGCTCCAGCTCGGCGGTGAAGCCGGGCATCTCCAGCCGCGCCTCCGGGTTGTTCTGGAACGTCAGCCCGACCTGGAACAGCGGGTGCCGGGCCAGGTGGCGCGGCGGGTTCAGCACCTCGACGAGCCGCTCGAACGGGACGTCCTGGTGGGCGTACGCGGCGAGGTCGGTCTCCTTGACCCGCCCGATGAGCTCCCGGAACGAGGGGTCCCCGGAGGTGTCGGTGCGGAAGACGAGCATGTTCACGAACATGCCGACCAGGTCGTCCAGCGCCTCGTCCGTACGGCCCGCGATGGGTGAGCCGATCGGCACGTCCGTCCCGGCACCGAGGCGGGTGAGCAGGGCGGCGAACGCGGCCTGGGCGACCATGAACGGGCTCGCGCCGGTCTCCCGCGCGATGCCGAGGAGTGCGGCGTGGACCTCGTCGCCGAGCCGGAACCGTTCCGTCGCGCCCCGGTAGGACGCCTCCGCCGGGCGCGGCCGGTCGGTCGGGAGCGACAGCTCCTCCGGCAGCCCGGCCAGCGCGTCCCGCCAGTAGGCGATCTGCCGGGAGACCAGGCTGTCCGGGTCGTCCTCGGAGCCGAGCAGTTCCTGCTGCCAGAGCGTGTAGTCGGCGTACTGGACGGGCAGCGGCGCCCACTCCGGCGCCGTGCCGCCGGCGCGGGCCGCGTAGGCGGTGATGAAGTCGCGGGCGAGCGGCGCCATCGACCAGCCGTCGCCGCCGACGTGGTGCAGGAGGAGGAGCGCGACGTGCTCGTCCGGGGCGATCCGGAACAGGTGGGTGCGCAGCGGCGGTTCGGCGGTGATGTCGAACGCGTATCCGGCGGCCATGGCGAGCCGGGCCGGGAGCTCCGCGCCGGTGGTCTCGGCGACCTCCAGCTCGGGGCGGGCGGCGGCCGGGTCCAGGACGGTCTGGCGCGCCACTCCCCCGGCGTCCGGCAGGACGGTGCGGAGCGTCTCGTGCCGTTCCACCAGGTCGCCGATCGCGGCGCGGAGCGCGTCCGCGTCGAGGGGGCCGCGGATGCGCAGCGCGACCGGCATGTTGTAGGTCGCGGACGGCCCCTCGAACTTGGTGAGGAACCACTGCCGCTGCTGCGCGTACGAGAGCGGGACGACGGCGGGCCGCTCGCGGGGCTCCAGCGGCGGGCGCCCGGACGCCGCGCCCTCCAGCTCCGCGACGCGCGCGGCGAGGCCGGCGACGGTGGGCGCCTCGAACAGGGCCCGGACGGGCAGCTCCACGCCGAGGGCGCGGCGGATCCGGGTCGCGACGCGCATGGCGACGAGCGAGTCCCCGCCCAGCTCGAAGAAGTCGTCGTCGATGCCGGGCGCGTCGATCCCGAGCAGGTCGGCGACGATGCCGGCGACGGCGGCCTCGCGGGCGTCGCGCGGGGCCCGGTAGGCGGTGCCGGGGCCGGTCAGCTCCGGTTTGGGCAGCGCCTTGGTGTCGACCTTCCCGTTGGGGGTGAGCGGCAGCTCGTCCAGGACGACCACGACGGCGGGCACCATCGACTCGGGCAGGTTCTCCCGGACGTGGGCGCGCAGTTCCTCGGGGTCGAGGTCGGCGCCGGGGGCGGCGACGACGTAGGCGACGAGGCGGCTGCCTCCTGGCGCGGCCCCACGCCGGGCGGCGGGCGCGCCGCCGCCGAGCGCGGCCAGCACGTCGCGCACGCCGGCCGCGCCGGGCAGCGCGATCTCGGCGACCGGGCGGTCCGGGTCGGTGACGAGGGTCCGGACGAGGTCGCCCAGCAGCCCGGTCAGCCGCTCGGCGGTGGCGCGGTCGAGGACGTCGGGCCGGTACTCCAGCCGGAGCCGGAGCCGCTCGCCCGGCACGGCGAGCAGGGTCAGCGGGTAGTGGGTGGCGTCGACCAGGTCGGCGCCCGCCAGCCGGACCCCGTCGAACGCCGCCTCCAGCAGCGCGGCGTCGAGCGGGTAGTTCTCGAACACCGTCATGGTGTCGAAGAGCGGGCCGGTGCCCGCGGCCCGCTGGATCTCGCCGAGGCCGAGGTGGTGGTGGGCGAACAGCCGGGACTGCTCGTCCTGGAGGCGGCCGAGGCTCTCCATCAGGGTCTCGGCGCCGTCGAGGCGGACCCGGACGGGCAGCGTGTTGATGAACAGCCCGATCATCTGCTCGGAGCCGGGCAGCTCGGGCGGCCGTCCGGAGACGGTGGCGCCGAACACCACGTCGTCGCGGCCGGTGAGCCGCGCCAGCAGCAGCCCCCACAGCCCCTGCACGACGGTGTTGGGCGTCAGGCCGTGGCTCCGCGCCCGCGCGGACAGGCCGTCCGACAGGTCCGCGGGCAGGTCGAGGACGACGTGCTCGGGCAGGACGGGCGGCCGGTCGGCGGCGGCCGGGGCCAGCACCGTCGGTTCGGCGAGGCCCTCCAGGGCCGTGCGCCACGCGTCGCGGGCGGCGTCGCCGTCCTGGGCGTCCAGCCAGGCCAGGTGCTCCTTGTAGGGGGCGGTGCGCGGCGGCTCCTCGCCGGTGTAGAGGGCGAGGAGTTCCCCGGCCAGCACCGGGATGGACCAGCCGTCCAGCACGATGTGGTGGGCGGTGAGCAGGAGCCGGTGGCGGCCGGGGCCGAGCCGGAGCAGCGCGAAGCGCAGCAGCGGCGGGCGTTCGAGGTCGAACGGGCGGGCCCGCTCGGCGGTCATGGCCTCCTGGATCGCGGCGTCCGGCGCGCCGCCGAGGTCGGTCTCCGCCCAGGGCGCCTCGGCCGCGCCGAGGACGATCTGCACCGGGGTGCCGTCGCCGGTCTGCGCGAACGCGGCCCGCAGGCCGGGGTGCCGGTCGACGAGGCCCTGCCCGGCCGCGCGCAGGGCGGCGGTGTCGAGGGGGCCCTCGAAGTCGAGGACGAGCTGGGCGGTGTAGACGTCGGAGCCGGAGTCGAGCAGCGCGTGGAAGAAGAAGCCCTGCTGGAGCGGCGAGAGCGGCCAGAGGTCGGCCAGCCCCGGATGGGCGGCGGCGACCTCGGCGACCTCGGTCCGGGTCAGCGGGATCAGCGGGAAGTCGGACGGGGTGTGCCCGCCGCCGCCCGCCGCGACGTGCGCGGCGATGCCCCGCAGCGCCTCGAACCAGGCGTCGGCCAGCTCGCGGACGTCCGCGGCGTCGAGGATCTTCGCGGCCCACGTCCAGGTCGCGGACAGCCGGGGCCCGGCGGCCGAGTCCCGGGCGACCGCGTCGATCTCCACGGTGTGGGCGAGCGGCATGGCGGCGTCGCCGCCGCCGTCCAGGGCGCCCGCCTCGGCGGCGACGCTCCAGTCGCCGCCGGTGTCCTCGACCCGGCCGAGGTAGTTGACGACGATCTGCGGCGCGGGCCGGGCGGCGAGTTCCGGTCCGGTGTCCTCGTTCAGGTGGCGGAGGAGGCCGTAGCCGAGGCCGTTGTCCGGCAGCGTCCGGAGCCGTTCCTTGGCGTTGCGGACGGCCTCGCCCGCCGCCGGCCCGCCCGTGCGGACCTCGTCCCATTCCGCGTCGCCCGCGTCGATCCGGACGGGGAACATGCTGGTGAACCAGCCGACCGTGCGCGACAGGTCGAGGGCGGCGGCGCCCGGCGCCGCGGGCAGGTCCTCGCGGCCGTGGCCTTCCAGGTCCACCAGGACGGCAGAGTCGTGGAGGGCGACGCCGCGGCGGCGGCGCCATTCGGTCACGGCGAGGGCCAGACCGGCGAGCAGGACGTCGTTGACGCGGCCGTGGAACGCGGCGGGCACGCCGGTGAGGAGGCGGGCGCCGCGGCCGGCGAACAGCGGCAGCGGGTCGACCGGGACGCCGGCGGCGGCCAGTTCGGCGAGCGCGCGCAGCAGCGTCACCAGGCCGTTCTCGCCGGGGACGGCGCAGCTCACCGCGGTGTGCGGGCGGTCGCCGAGGGTGGTGCCGACGAGGTCGGCGAGGGCGCGTCCGGTCGCCACGAAGGTCCGGGCGCCCGCGTCGTACATCGCCTCGATCCGCGCGGCGGCGGGGACGGGCGGGGACGGCACCGCCGCCAGTTCGGACGGCTCCGTCTCGTAGGGGCGGCCGGTCGCGGCGGCCCAGACGGGGAACGCCGGGGAGCGCAGGTCGCGGCCGAGGAGGCCGCCGCGGGACGGGTCCGCGCCGATCTCGACCATGTCGGTGTCGTCGATGGCGCCGGCGGCGCAGAGCGCGGCGAGTTCGCCGCGGCCCTGCCCGGCGGCGAGGTCGGGGTGGACGCCGACGGCGGTCAGCAGCCGGTGGACGGCGAGTCCGGCGACGGCCGCCCCCGTGTCCCCGCCGGCGAGGCGCAGCAGGCGCTGGAGCCGGGGGAAGGCGACGAAGAGGTCGGCGGCCGCCGCCGGCGCGTCCGCGTCGTCCGCGTCGGGGAACAGGAACGCGACCTGGCCCGGCTCTCCGGACGCGACGCGGATGCCCGGCGCCGGGCGCAGTTCCGCGGCGAGCGCGAGCTTCGCGCGCAGGTCGTCCGGTCCGGTGGCGACGAAGGCCGCCCGGACCGGGCCGTCGAGGGAGGCGGCGGTGCGGGCGAGGTCGCGCATCCGGGGCGCTCCCTCGGCCAGGCGCGCCAGCCGGTCGGCCGCGGCGCGCGCGGCGGCGTCGTCGTCACCCCGGATCAGGAACAGCTCGGCGGGCCATTCGGCGAGGCCCGACACCGGTTCGGGGGCGCCCTCGTAGCCCGCGAGGACGGCGTGGAAGTGCGCGCCGCCGAACCCGGAGCCGCTCACCCCGGCGAACCGCTCGCCGGGGCGGACCGCCCACGGCCGGGCCCCGCCGTCTCCGGGCACCACGCCGGTGTGCAGCGCGTACGCGGTCTTGATGAGCCCGGCGAGGCCGGCGGCGCACCTGGTGTGCCCGATCTGCGCGGAGACCGACCCGAGCGCGACCTGCCCGACGGACGACCGGGCGACGCCCGCGCGCTCGTAGGCGCGGTCCATGGCCCGGCGCCGGCCGCCGGCCCCGGCGACGGACTTCACCACCGCGTAGATCCGGTCGCCGTCGCGTTCGGCGTCGGCGAGGCGCTTGAGGACGACGCACGCGACGCCCTCGCCGAGCACGACGCCGTCCCCGTCGTCCCCGGACGCGGGCAGCAGCCGGTCGAGGACGCCGTCGCGGAGGTCGGCGCCGCCGCACAGCACCATGGCGCTGGAGCCGGCGGCGAGGTCCTTGCAGGCGGCGTCGAGGGCCGCGAGGGACGTCGCCCCGATGGCGCAGGCCGTCCCGCCGAGGCCGAGGCGGCCGGCGATCCACCCGGCGACGGCGCCGGTGCGGACGCCGTCGAGGGTCTCCCCCGCCGGGCGCGGGAGCTGCTCGTCCAGTCCGGGCGGCAGTTCGCCGAGGTAGGACGGGAGGGTCGCGCGGAGCGCGTAGCCCGCGGCGAGGTCGCCGCCGCCCTCGGCGGCGAAGAACACCGAGGTCCGGGGGCGGTCGAACGGGCGGTCGGCGTAGCCGGCGTCCCGCAGCGCGCGGGCGGCGACCTCCACCGACAGCAGGTGCATCGGGTCGATGCCGCCGATCTCGCCGGGGGCGATGCCGTGGGCGTCCGCGTCGAACGGGATGTCGGGGACGAGCCCGCCCCACTTCGACGGCGTCCCGTCCCCGGCCTGCGCGGCGCCGGCGACGACGTTCGCCCAGTACCGGTCGGCGTCGGGGGCGCCGGGGAAGACGCAGCCGATGCCGATGACCGCGATGTCGGCCGGGCGCGGCGCGGCCCGGGCGGTGTCGCGCGGCCCGATGCCGAGGTCGGCGGCCCGCGCCGCCAGGAGGTCCGTCGCGCCGGTCGTGACCTGTTCGTGCAGGGCGGCGATCCCGACCGGGGCGAACCGCAGCGCGGCCGCCTGCCCCATCGCGTACAGGCCCTCCTCCCGCTGCCGGTCGGCGCCGACGGGGGTGTCGAGCCGCAGGCCCCGGCTGGCGAGGTGCAGCCGGCCGAGGTTCAGCTTCTCCAGGCGGCGCCGCACCTCCTGCGGCGGCGTCCCGGCCTGCTCCAGCTCGCGGCGGGTCTGCTCGAACGTCTCGATGTAGGGGGTGCGGGCGCAGCGGGCCGTCTGCCCGGGGGCGGTCTCCAGCAGGACGGTCTCCGTGCAGGCGAGCGCCATGTCGTGGTAGCCGGGCAGGATCGCGCCCGCCGCGACCGCCTCCGGCGTGAACAGGTATGCGGTGCCCATCAGGACGCGGACGTCGGCGCCGCGCTCGGCCAGCGGACCGGCGAGCGCGGCGGCCATCGCGGCGGACCGCGCGTCGTGCACGCCGCCCGCGAGCATCACCGACAGCTCCGCGGCGACGCCGCCGTCGCGGGCGAACGCCAGCAGCCGCGCCACCTGCGCGTCCCACAGCTCCAGGCTCGTGAGCGGGCCGGTCTGGCCGCCGCACTCGCTGCCCGCGAAGACGAACCGGCGCACGCCCTCGCCGAGGAGCCGGCCGAGCGGCTCGGGCGACGGGACGGGCAGGTACGCGGCGGTCCCGGCGGCCTCCAGGGCGGCGGCCTCCGCCGGGCTCCCGCCGCCGATGATCGCGTACGGGGGCCGGGCGTCACCGATCGCGGCGAGTTGCTCGGCGCGCAGTTCCGGCGGCGCGCCCTCCAGCACGCCGGCGCCCCAGGGCCGGCCGCCGAGCCGGTCGGCGGTCTCGCGCAGCAGCGCCCGCGCCCGCGCGCCGTCCAGCGGGCCGAGCGCGAGGAACGGCAGGCCGCCGTCCTGCGCGACCGCGCCCGCGAACGCCGACCCGTCGCTGACCTGCGCCATCGGCCCCTGCACGGCGACCGGTTCGGGGCGCGGCGCCAGCGGCTCGGCGCGGACGGCGGCCCGGATGTGCCGGACGATCTCCGCCCGGACGGCCTGGACCACTCCCCCGGCCGTCTTGTGCCGGCCCGCGAGCTCCACGGCCGGACGGGCGACACCGGCGGGGGCGGGGCCGGTCAGGTCCATCTCGCGGACGAGCGCGAACTGCTCGTCCAGGACGACGCCTGCCGCGCCCCCGGCGACCGCCGCGGCGGCCGCGTGCGGTCCGAGGCCGCCCCCGGCGAAGACGGGGACTCCGGCGTCGGAGTCGGCCAGCAGGCGCTGCAACAGGATGAACAGTGACGGCCCGGCGGCGTGCCCGGCGTCCCGCGCGATGATCCCGACCTGGTCGGTCAGGCCGCGGCCGACGCGGACGGCCTCGGCGGCCTCCGCCGGGTCCGCGACCTCGATCAGCAGGCGGCGGCCGCGGGCGAACCCGGCGATGTCGAGCCAGTCGTCCGACCGCAGCGCGGCGGCGCCGGTGACGACCGTGCCCGCCTCGGCCGGGACGTCCGCCGGGCGCACCCCGCACCCCGCCGGGACGCGGACGCCGAACGGGCCCGTCCACCAGCGGCGGACGTCGGCCAGCGCGGCGAGCGCGGGCGCCCGGTCGTGGCCGAGGGCCAGGACGCCCGTCCCGCCCGCGCGCGCCACGGCCACGGCGAGATGGGGTGCGGGACGGCTCGACGGGGCGACCCCGATGATCTCCACGGGTGCCCGTTCTCCCCGCGCCGCGCCGTATTCGCCCGTGTCCGACGTCATGCAGTGCCCCCCGACATGCAGTGCCCCCCGACGTCCTTCTGCCGCCACAACGGTGCGCCACATTACGGTCGGCGACAGTTCGATCACCAAGACGACACACCCGAGGGCGTGTTGATGGCGCCGCCGCAAAGGAGATTGGAACGTCCCTTGGCGTGCGGAAGACCCGCGATGCGCACGATCGGGCGATGGTTCCGGCCGGACGGCCCGCGCGGGGAGGGGTCAGACGGTGAGCGCGGTGCGGGCGGCGCGCGGTGCGCGGATCCCGTGCCGGACGATGCCCTCGTCGAGCCACCGGTCGAGGTGCCGCCATGTCGTCGTCCTGGCCGCCCGGCCGGTCAGCACGCCGAGGTGGCCGCCGGGCGCGACCTCGACCCGCACCTGCGGCGCCCCGCCCAGCAGGCCCGCGAGGGACCGGACGCCCCGGACCGGCGCGGCGTGGTCGCCGCGCCCCGCGACGGCCAGCACCGGCACGCCGACCCGGCCGAGATCCACCCGCCGGCCGCCGATCACCGCGCCGCCGCGCGGCAGCGCGCCCTCTCCGAGAAGGGACCGGTAAATGCGCCGCGCGGCGCCGCCCGGATGGGCGATCGCCAAATGCCGGAAATGATCCATCGCCTCGATCTGCGCGAGGAAATCGGCATTGTCGAGGTGGGTCAGCACGCTGAATTGGCGGAGCAGGTAGTGGTTCAGGCCGGCGGCCCGGAAGCCCCGGCTCCCCGGCGGCGCGGCGCACTCCTCGGCGCACCGCTCGGCGAGCCGCGCCGCGCCCGCGTCCACCGGCGCGGCGACGGCCGCGACCGACGCGATCGGCAGCGCCGGGTCGTCGGCGGCGGCCAGCAGGGCGAGAGTCCCGCCCAGGCACCAGCCGACGATCTGCACCGGCTGGCCGCCCGCGTCCCGGCTCACCGCCCGGACCGCGCCCGGCAGCACGTCCCGGACCCACCCCTGAACGCCCAGGTCAGCGTCACCGGACAGGGCCGTCCCGTGGTCGAGCAGGTAGCTGAGGCGGCCCGCGCGGACGACGTGCTCGGCGAGGCTGCACCCGCGGCGCAGGTCGAAGCAGCGCGCCGGCGCGGCCGGCGGCGGGACGAGCAGCACCGGCGGCCCGGCCGGCACCACCCCCTCCGGCGGCCGGTACCGGGACACCGTCCGGCCCGGCCCGTCGTCGACGGTCTCCGCCGGCATCGGGCGCAGATCGGCGACCCGCCCGGCCACCGCCAGCCGCAGGGCATTGGACGTCGCGTCGCGCAGACCTCGCGGGGAAAAGATCATTTCGTCATTATCCATCCGCATTCGACGATGCCGGCCGGAACGCTTTGGCCCAAGGCGGCCCCCTCCCGTCCCTGCCATTTCTACACTGGTCACCCCGTACCGAGAACATCGGGCTGTTAATCCTGCGTGAATTCGGCTTGACACCGGGGCCGGAGGTGGCCGCGTGAGAATCTCGCCCGGCGCGGCGACCTCGCGGATAATGACGGTCACCGTCCGTGGTGGCGGGCGGCGGCCCGGACCCCGTGCGGGCCGCCCCCGCGCCCGTCCCGCCGGTTCGGCCGCGCCATCCGGGGGACGGGTAGGGGGAACGGCGCCGAGGACGGACGAGGCGGGGAGTGGCGATGCCGGAACCGCACCTGACGGAGGTCGGCTGGGCGGGGTCGGTGCTGCACCTCGCGGGCCTGCTCGGGCCCGGCGGCCCCGTCCCCGAGATCGAGCTGGTGCTGCGCGACCGCGAGGAGGGCGGGGTGGTGCGGGTGCCGGCCGCCGCCGCGGCCCGCGACGGCGCCGTCGCCTTCGAGGCGCGGGTGGACGTCGCGTCGATCACGAACGGCGACCCGCTGCCCGGCGGGCTCTGGGAGGTGCGCCTGGCGGTCGGCGGCCCGGCGGGGCACGCCGTGCTCCCGCTGCGCCACGCCCCGGGGCTGGACGCGTCGCCGCGGCGGCTGTTCCTGCCCGGCTCCGCGGCCGTCATCGCCTACTTCGACCGCGCGGGCGCCCTCGCGGTCGACGTCGGCGGCCGCCCGCACGCCGCCGGGTCGGCCCGCGCCGACCTGACGCGCTGGAACGCCGCGCGCCGGGAGATCGTCGTCGCCGGGCACCTCGGCCTCCGCGAGATCAGCATGCCGGTCTCGGCGACGCTGGTCCTGTCCGAGCGGCGCTCGGACCGCACGTTCGAGGTCATCGCCCTGCTGGAGGAGCGTCCCGGCCGGCTCTCCTACACCGCCGCGGTGCCGGTGTCGCGCGCGTTCGTCGACGACCCGCTGCCGCGCGGGGCCTGGGACGTCTCGCTGTGCCTCGGCTTCTCCGGGATGCACCGCGAGCTGCGGCTGCTCGCCGCCGGGGATCCGGTGGAGGTGCGCGTGTGGCGGCGGCTGCGCCATGTGCGGGTGGCGTCCTCGGCCGCGCCCGGCCCGCTGACGATCACCGTCGGCTGACGATCACCGCCGGCCGCGCCGGAACGTCACCGTCGGCCGCGTCGGAACGGGCTGTCCCAGGGGAACTGCCGGGCGGCCCCCACCACCGCAGACAGCAGCACGACCACGGACGCCCCGCCGACCAGGTTGAGGCCGGCGGTGGCGAGCGCCGCGTCCAGCGGGCCCCGCATCGTCAGCGGCAGGATCGTCAGCACGACGACGGCGACGGCCCCGATGCACGCGAACGCCCGCACGGGACGCGCCGCCGTCGCGAGGAGCAGGTGCATCAGCGCGGTCGCCTGGACCGTCGCCGCCGCCGCGCACAGCGCGTAGCTGGTCGCGGCCGGCGCCGCCGGGGTGTGCTCGCCCGCGAACACGGGGACCTCCACGCCGAACATCGCGCGCAGCGCCATCACCGCCGCGAACGCGAGACCGCCGCCGACCAGGGACGCGGAGATCCCCGTCCACCACAGCGGGCGCAGCGGCGGCCCGGAGTCGATCTCCTCGTGCAGGGCGACGAAGTCCTCGTACCGCCGCGGCGGCGCCTCCGGCGGGCGGCGGCGCGCCGTCGAGGGGCACCGGAACGACCGTTCCCAGGGCCGTGGCGCGGGGCGTCCGGTGCTCCTGCCGGGCAGACCGCCGGAGTACCGCCCCGATGGCGAGTCGGGCATGTTCCCTCCCCCGGGTGCGAACGTAGTCGTGCTACCCGGCACCGAGGGGGGAACGCCCCCAAGAGCCACAATTTGCAGATGTTTGGTCACGAGACCGCCACCGCGAAACGGCGGCCCGCCCGCGGAAACGGCAATCCTCGGCCAAGAAAACGGCGATCCCCCGGGCGGTGCGCCCAGGGGATCGCCGTTTCGTCAGATCAGGGCCGCCGCCCGTCCGATCAGACCTGGCCGGCCTTCTCCAGCGCCGCGCAGCAGGTGCCGGTGATCAACCGGGCCACCACGTACGGGTCGACGTTGGCGTTCGGACGGCGGTCCTCGATGTAGCCCTTCTTGTCCACCTCGACCTGCCACGGGATGCGCACCGAGGCGCCGCGGTCCGACACACCGTAGCTGAACGTGCTCCACGCGGCCGTCTCGTGCATCCCGGTCAGCCGGCGCTCGATGTCGGCGCCGTAGTTCGCGACGTGCTCGTCCGCCTTCTCGGCGAGCGCCTCGCACGCCGTGATGATCGCGTCGTAGCCCTCGCGCATGGCCTTGGTCGAGAAGTTCGTGTGCGCGCCGGCGCCGTTCCAGTCGCCCTCCACCGGCTTCGGGTCGAGGGTCGCGGACACGTCGAAGTCCTCGGCGATGCGGTACAGCAGCCACCGGGCGATCCACATGTGGTCGCCGACCTCGAGGGGCCCGGCCGGGCCGATCTGGAACTCCCACTGGCCCGGCATGACCTCCGCGTTGATCCCGGAGATCTTCAGGCCGGCGGCCAGGCAGGCGTCCATGTGCCGCTCGACGATGTCGCGGCCGAACACCTCGTCGGAGCCCACGCCGCAGTAGTAGAAGCCCTGCGGCGCCGGGTAGCCGCGCTCGGGGAAGCCCAGCGGGCGGCCGTCCTTGAAGAAGGTGTACTCCTGCTCGATCCCGTACCAGGAGTCCTGCGCCGCGTACTGCTCGGCGATCGGGCGCAGCTTGGCCCGCGTGTTGGTCTCGTGGGGCGTCCCGTCCACGAGGTAGACCTCGCAGAGGACGAGGATGCTGTCGCCGCCGCGGATGGGGTCCGGGCAGGAGAAGACCGGCTTCAGCACGCAGTCCGAGTGGTCGCCGGGGGCCTGGTTGGTGCTGGACCCGTCGAACCCCCAGTCCGGCAGTTCGGCTCCGTCGGCGAGGATCCTCGTCTTCGACCGCAGCCGCGCGGTCGGCTCGGTGCCGTCGATCCAGATGTACTCGGCCTTGTAGCTCAACGTCGGTCCCTTCGTCTCCGCCTGGCCTCACGGGTTCGGCCCTAGAAACGTGCCAACCGGGCATTTCACACCTGTTGCCCGTTTGTGAACGGCATGTAACACGCCATCGTGACCTGCCGAGACCTTCGTCACACCCGCCCGCGGCCCCGCCCCGTCGGCGCGCGCGCCGATTCTCCCGTTTCGTACCGGCCGACGGTTTGCCGCAAAGCCCGCCGACTGTTTACCCGTCTCCCATCCGCGGATTACGCCGTCCGTTCCAAGATGATCGAGGAATGCCGTCCCGGAACACGCCGTGACGCGTTCCTTAACAAGGAAAACAGAACGGGAGAAAAAGGGATGAGGCAAATATTCGCGGCCTCGCTCGGCACGGCCGTGGTGCTGGCGGGGCTCGCCTCGCCGGCGGCGGCCGGCCAGGTGGACGGCCGTACCACCGGGCGCACGCACATCGTGCCGCCCGGCCACTCGATCCAGAAGGCCGTCGACCGCGCCCGGCCCGGCGACACCATCCAGCTCAAGGCGGGCTACTACGAGGGCGGCGTCCTCGTCACCAAGCGCCTCACCATCCGGGGGGAGGGCAACAAGACGATCCTGCGCCCGGGCCGCCACGACAACTGCGCCAAGGCCAAGGCCCCCGGCATGGGGATCTGCGTGATCGGCCGGGCTAAGTACCCCGTCAAGGACGTGACGATCCGCAACCTGACGGTGCGCGACTTCAAGGGCAACGGCGTGCACGGCATGTACACCGACCACCTGACGGTGCTCGCCGTCCTCGCCAGGAACAACGGCGAGTACGGCATCGCGGAGTTCCGCTCCACCCGCGGCGAGTTCGTCTGGAACTGGGCCATCGACAACGACGAGGACGCCGGCCTGTACGTCGGCGACATCGCCGACGCGCGCGGGACCGAGGTCGCCCACAACCACACGTCCGGCAACACCCTGGGCGTGCTGGTCCGGCACGCCCACCACGTCACGGTCCGCGACAACGACGCCACCCGCAACTGCGTCGGCGTCGCGCTGGTCGACGACGGCCAGCCGGGCGGCCAGGGCCACAACAACGTCTCGGACAACAAGGTCGTCGAGAACAACCGGTCGTGCGCCGGGCACGGCCCCGTCCCGCCGCTGGGCGGCACCGGCGTCCTGCTCTTCGGCGGCGAGCGCAACACCGTCGCGAGGAACTTCGTGAAGGACAACCGGGGCAGGCTGCCCTACTCCGGCGGCATCGTCCTCTTCCCGGGCATCGCCCCGGAGCACGGCTTCGCCCGTCCCGCCCGGTTCAACCTGATCGAGGCGAACCGCGCCTTCGGCAACCGGCCGTTCGACCTGGTCGACAGGAGCGGCAGCAAGACCAACCGCTTCCGCGACAACAAGTGCCGCACCTCGAACCCGCGGGGCCTCTGCTGACCTGACCGCCGGCCCGAAGAAGACCCCGTCCCTGCCCGGGGTCTTCTTCGGATCCCGGGGTCATCGGGACGGCCCCCGCGCGGCCGGCCACGAGGAGCCGCCCCGCAGGACGCGCTCCCCGAGCGGCGTCAGCGCGTGGTGCACCGTCTTGCCCCGGCGCTCGCTGGTGATGAGCCCGGCGCCGCGCAGAGCCGTCGCGTGCTGGGACGCCGACGCCGCGCTGACCCCGAGCCGGGCGGCCAGCGCCCCCGTCGTGACCTCCCCGTCCGCGACCGACCGGAGCACGGCCGCGCGCGTCCGCCCGAACACCTGCGGCAGCGGGTCGAGGCCCGTCCCGCCGGCCGGCGGCGCCGCCGGGACCACCACGGCCGCCGGACCGTCCCCGCCGACCATGACGCGCGGCCCCGTGACGAACGGCGACGGGATGAGCAGGAGCCCCCGCCCCTGCAAGTGGACGTCCCCCTCGAGCAGCGTCTCGACCTCCAGCACCGGCGACGTCCAGCGGACACCGGGATGCAGACTCCCCAACAGGCCGCCGATCCCGTCGCGGGCCATCGTCCGGGCATGCCCCGCCGCTTCGGCGCGCAGGTGGGCGCTCAGCTCGGCCCATTGCTCCGCGAGCGCGACCCGATGCAGGTCACGCAGCCCGCAGACCAGCGTCCGCATCGCCTCCCGCTCCCCCGCGGCCAGGCGGCGCAGCCACGACGCCGGACGCGGGCCGCACGACCGCTCCAGCTCGGCCCGGATCCGCCGGGCGGGCGTCGAGGCGACGGCGTCGAGTTCCGATTCGAGCCCCGGCACGTCCGTGTACGGCGTCAGGAAGTCGGGGACCCAGCGTCCGGGCGGCACCATGTCGAGCAGCAGGCGCGACGAGCCGGTGAGCCCCGGGCGCCGCCGCGAACGCAGGGCCTGGGCGCCGAGAACGGTCTGGGCGACCGGCGAAAGACCGGGAGTGACGCGGACCCGAACAAGGTCCTCATAGTCGAGCCAGAGCCGCAGCATGCGACATTTTAGCCATTTCCGAAATCATTGCGCCCGGGTCGGCGCCTCGTGGAAGGTGCGCCCATGAACGGACTCCGCGTGTTCTGCCGCACCGCCCCTTTCATGCTCCTGGCCGCCCTGGTCACCGCCACCCCGTCGGCGCACGCCGACGTCCGGCAGGGCGACATCGACGGCGTCCCCTACCGTGTCGAGGTCCCGAGCAACTGGAACGGGACACTGCTGCTGTGGAGCCACGGCGCGTACAGCCTGGAGTTCCCGCCCCCGTCGGAGATCGCGCTCACGAACCACCCGGCCACAGAGCAATGGCTGCTCGACCAGGGCTACGCCCTGGCGGCCTCCCAGTACCGCACGGCACAAGGCTGGGGCGTAGTCGAGTCCGGCCTGAAGGACCAGATGGCCCTCCTCAACTGGTTCACCAGAAACGTGGGCGAACCCAAACGCACCATCTCCGCAGGCGCGTCCGCCGGTGGCCTGACCTCGATCCTCCTGGCGGAACGCAACCCCGGCCGCTTCACCGGCGTCGCGTCCCTCTGCGGCGTAGTCGGCGGCACCACGGGCCACTTCAACAGCGCCCTGGACGCGAACTACGCCATCAAGACGCTCCTGGCGCCGAACCTGGACCTGGTCCACATCAAGGACCCGCAGGCGAACACGTCCAACGCCCGAGGCGCCCTTACCTCCGCGCTGAACACCCCTGCGGGCCGCGCCCGCCTGGCCCTCTCCGCCGCCCTAGCCGACGTCCCCGGCCGCTACACCTCCCGGGCCCCCGCCCCGGAGACGACCACAGGCCAGATCGAGCAGCAGTACTACTACTCCGCCTATGACCGGGGCGCGTTCTGGGGCCTCAACCGCACGGACATCGAGGCGCGGGCGGGCGGCAACCCGTCCTGGAACACCGGCGTGGACTACCGCACGCTCCTCGCCCGCTCGTCCCAGAAGGCCCTGGTAAAGAAGGCGTACCGCGAGGCGGGCCTGAGCCTCGGCAAGGACCTCGCCCGCCTGAACGCGGGCCCGCGCGTCAAAGCCGACCCCGCCGCCGTCCGCTACCTGGACCGCTACGGCACCCCCACCGGCCGGACGCCCTGGCCGGTGGTCACCCTGCACTCAACACAGGACGGCAGCGTCCCACCGGAGAACCAGCGCCGGTACGCCACCCAGGTCCACCGAGCCGGCAACCCGGCCAACCTGAAGCAGCTCTACGTGGACCGCGGCTACCACTGCACCTTCACCGCGTCCGAAGAGATAACGGCCCTCCAAACCCTCCTGACCCGCATGAACACGGGCCACTGGCCCACAACCCGCCCCACGGCGCTCAACGACGCTGCAGCCAAGCTGCCGTCCGCCACCCAAACGGTCTTCGACGCGGACCCGGAGCCGGGCATGCACCCGTCAGCCCCGTCCTTCACCCGCCACAACCCGTCCCCCTCCCTCCGATAGCCACCGCGGGGGCATGACC